>NZ_JAGMUF010000065.1:0-13267 GCF_019049125.1 Streptomyces sp. AC602_WCS936
GCACATCCCGTTGGGTATCAGTCAGCGACAACGGCGGAATCTTCGGACCCGGACGACTCATACCCAACCAACGACGAACCTCCGACTCAGGTCACTAGCGGCGTTCGGGTGACCGTCAGGTTCGCCTTCCACGCCAGTCGCGCGAACAGCACCGCGTCGCTCACCGCCGCACCGTTCGGGTCGTTGTTGAAGTACGCGTAGACGTCCTGCCGGGGCCAGGTGTCCTGGATGCGCTGTACCCATGTCGCCAGCGACCGGCGGCCGTAATGCGGCCAGGCTGTCGCCCGGCCCTGGTGGAAGCGGACGTAGCCCCAGTCGGTGGTGCGCCACAGGGGGGTGACCGGGCGGGACAGGACGTCCGCCCAGCACAGGGCCGCCCCCCGGGAGGCCAGGACCTCCCGGACCTCGGGCATCCACCAGGACTCGTGCCGGGGTTCCACCGCGACCCGCGTGCCGGGCGGGAAGCAGGCCAGGCAGGTGTCCAGGAGGGGCGGGTCGGCCCGCAGGGTCGGGGGCAGTTGCAGGAGGATCGGACCCAGGCGGTCGCCGAGGCCCGCCGCGTGGGTCATCAGGCGGTCGACGGGCTCCTCGGGTTCCCGCAGGCGCTTGACGTGGGTGAGGTAGCGGCTGGCCTTGACCGCGACCGTGAAGTCCGCCGGCAGCCGGTCCCGCCACGCCTCGAAGGTCTCCCGGGACGGCAGCCGGTAGAAGGCGTTGTTGACCTCGACCGTGGCAAAAGCCGCCGCGTACCGCTCCAGCCACAGCCGTACGGGCAGACCGGGCGGGTAGAGCACGTCCCGCCAGTCCCGGTACTGCCAGCCCGACGTGCCGACGAACAGGGGCATATCCCCATCAAAGCAGCTACAGGATCAATGCAGCTACAGGTAGAGCCCGGCCTCCGCGCCGTCCCGCGGCTCCGGCAGCGTCGTCGGCGAGGTGCCCCGGCGCAGCGCGTACAGCTCCGCCAGCGTCGCGCCCTCGCGGCCGATCCCCTCCTCGGTGCCGAGCCAGTTCATGGCCTCCCGGCGGGTCAGCGGGCCGACCTCGACGCGGGCCAGGCAGCGGCCGGGGCGGACGACGGCGGGGTGGAGGCGTTCCAGGTCCTCGTTGGTCGTGACGCCGACCAGGACGTTGCGGCCCTGGCCGAGGAGTCCGTCCGTGAGGTTCAGCAGCCGGGAGAGGGCCTGGCCGGCCGTGTGCTTGGCCTCGCCGCGGATCAGTTCGTCGCAGTCCTCCAGCAGCAGCAGCCGCCAGCGGCCCTTGCCGGTCGAGTCGTCCTCGCCGATCGCGATGTCCATCAGGTAGCCGACGTCGGAGAAGAGCCGCTCCGGGTCCAGTACGCAGTCGACCTGGCACCAGTCCCGCCAGGACCGGGCGAGGGTGCGCAGCGCCGACGTCTTGCCGGTGCCCGGCGGCCCGTGCAGGAGCAGCAGGCGGCCCGCGATGTCCTCGGGCGTCGTCTTCATCAGGGTGTCCATCGCGTCCGCGACCGGCGCCGTGTAGTTGGCCCGGACCTCGTCCCAGGTGCCCGCGGAGATCTGCCGGGTGGTGCGGTGCGGGCCGCGGCGCGGGGAGACGTACCAGAAGCCCATCGTCACGTTCTCCGGCTGCGGCTCCGGTTCGTCCGCCGCGCCGTCCGTCGCGTCGGCGAGCACCTTCTCGGCCAGGCCGGCGGTGGTCGCCGTCACCGTGACGTCGGCGCCCCGGTTCCAGCGGGAGACCAGCAGCGTCCAGCCGTCGCCCTCGGCCAGGGTCGCGCTGCGGTCGTCGTCGCGGGCGATCCTCAGCACGCGCGCACCGGGCGGCAGCAGCGTCGCCCCGGACCGCACGCGGTCGATGTTCGCCGCGTGTGCGAAGGGCTGCTCGCCCGTCGCGAAACGGCCGAGGAACAGCGCGTCGACGACGTCGGACGGGGAGTCGCTGTCGTCGACGTTGAGCCGGATCGGCAGGGCGTCGTGCGGGTTCACGGACATGCCGCCATGATCCGGCACCCGGCCGCCGCGTGCACCCGGTTTCCCGGGCACACGCGGCATACGGTGCGGTGCGGAGGGCTGGGCGGCCGGCGGTTCAGGCGCCGGCCCCCGGCATCCGCTCACGCAGCCGCCCCCGCACCCGCCGCGCCCGGCGAAGTACGGCGTACCCCTTGGTCAGGGCCCGGTCCCGCGCGAACGTGCGGGCGATCGCACGGCCGTCGAGCAGCCGGGCGAACTCCTCCGTCCCCGTCGAGCGGCGCACGGTGACCCGGCGCAGCGCGTACGGCCCCTGCGCCCGGCGCGCCAGGCCGTTGCCGACGGCGAGCGCCTGCGCGTACCCCGTCTCGCGCACCGCCCGCCGCACCCGGCGGTCGGAGTAGCCGTACGGGTAGGCGAAGGAGGCGGGCACGGTGCCCAGCTGGTCGGCGACGATCTCCTTGCAGTGGATCAGCTCGAAGCGCAGCCGTTCCTCGTCGAGCTGGTCGAGCTGCGGGTGGGTGTGGCTGTGCCCGCCGATCTCCACGCCGGCGCCGGCCAGTTCGCGGACCTGGTCCCAGTCGAGCATGGTGTCCAGGGCGCCCCCGGTGTCGTACGGACCGCGCAGCCAGCCGGTGGACACGAACAGCGTGGCCGGGAAGCCGTGCTTGGCGAGGGCGGGCAGGGCGTGCCGGTGCACGCCCTCGTAGCCGTCGTCGAAGGTGATGAGGACGGGCCGTTTCGGCAGCGGACGTCCGGAGCGCCAGGCGGCGGCCAGCTCCGCCGTGCCGACCGGGGTGAGGCCCCGGTCGGCGATCGCCGCCGTCTGCTCGGCGAACGCCCGCGGGGTCACCGACAGGGCGCGGGTCGCGTCGTTCGGGTCGTCCGCGACCGCGTGGTACATGAGGACCGGCACCCGCGCGTCCGCCTCGTACGTCTCAGCCACGCGCGGCCCCCTCCGCCGGTCCGACCGGCGCCACGGAGAAGGAGACCCCGCCCCGCCGCGCCCGTACGCTCCCCACCGCGTAGCCGCCCGCCGCGGTGAGCACCCCGGCGACGATCGCGCCCGCCCGACCCGCACCGCCCGGCCGGGCCAGCACGGCGTCGCGCAGCCCGCGCACCACGCCGGCGGGCAGCACCCGGGTGGCGTACCGGCGTTCGGACTCCAGGCCCTTGTCCGCGCCGACACTGCGGGCCACCAGGGCCTTGGACAGGCCCTCGGCGTAGGTGCGGGTGCGGAAGTAGGCGAAGTGCTCGCGGACCTCGGGCACCCGGTGGTGGATCACCGCGCGGTCGTCGATCAGCAGCACGGCGTCGGGCCGGGCGCGGGTGAGCCGGATGCACAGCTCGGTCTCCTCGCAGCCCAGCGGGCGTTTGTCGCCGTCGCGTCCGATGCCGGTGGCGAAACCGCCCGCCGCGTCGAACGCCTCCCGCCGGAAGGAGGCGTTGCCGCCGAGCACGTTGCGCACCCGGACCCGGCCGGGCGGCAGACCCCGGTACGTGCAGCCCACCACCCAGTCGAACTCCTCCGGGAACCAGACCGGCCGGCGCCCGGACGCCCAGATGGGCACCGTGCGCCCGCCGACGGCGACGACCGCCGGGTCGGCGTAGCCCTCGGCGAAGTGCCGCAGCCAGTCCCGTTCGGCCACGGCGTCGTCGTCGAGGAAGGCGATCACCTCGCCGCGCGAGGCGGCGATCCCGGTGTTGCGGCCGGCGGACAGCCCGCGGGGGCCCGCGTTGGCGAGCACCCGCACCTCCTGCCCGTCCGGGCCCTCCTCGTACTCCTTCAGCAGCCGTTCCCGCAGTGTCTCGTTGTGGTCGACGACCAGCAGCGTCTCCCGCGCCGGGTGGGACTGCGCCCGCACCGAGGAGACCGCCGCGAGGATGTCCTCCCAGCGGTCCTCGGTGTAGACGCAGATCACGACGGAGATCGTGAGGGGGGCGTCAATACCGCTCAAGACGCCTTCCTCCGGACCGGAACGACCGGGGCGACCGGGGCCACGGGGGTGGCTGGACCGGCCGAGGCGAGCGTCGGCGCGTGCGTACGGCCCCGCAGCGCACGCCGGTTGGAACGCTCGTCGAGGATCACTCTGAGCACCCGCAGCCCGTCCCGTACGGCGCGCAGGTTGCTGACTCCGTGGATGCGCAGGTACTCGTGGCTGGGTATCTCCTGCACCTTGAGCCCCGCCTTGACGACCCGGATGTTCATCAGGGTCTCCACCTCGAAGCCGGTGCAGTCGAGGTCGATCTTGTCCAGGCAGTGCCGCCAGAACGCGTTGTAGCCGTAGCAGAGGTCGGTGTAGCGGGCGCCGAACTTCCGGTTGACGACCGCGCACAGGGCGCGGTTGCCGAGCTTGCGGATGAAGGTCATGTCGTCGGTGCCGCCGCCGTTGGCGAAGCGGGAGCCCTTGGCGAAGTCGGCGCCCGAGACGAGGGCGGAGACGTACGACACGATCTCCTGGCCGTCGGCCGAGCCGTCGGCGTCGACCATCACGATGATGTCGCCGGTGCACGCCTCGAAGCCGGTGATCAGCGCGTCCCCCTTGCCCTTGCCGCGCTGCTCGACCACCTTGACGTCCGGCCACAGCTCCCGGGCGACGCGCACGGTGTCGTCGGTGGAGTTGCCGTCCACGAGGACCACCTCGTGGATCCAGTCGGGCAGCGTCTTGAAGACGTAGGGAAGGTTCTCCGCCTCGTTCATCGCGGGTATCACGACGCTCACCGGCGGCGCTATCGCCAGGTGCGAGGAGACGGGCCGGTACTTCTCGGCGGGAGACGGATCGGACGACGGATCGTTGCCCGTCGACGCCGGCTGCAGGACTGAGCTCATGAGTCTGTTCCCTCTCGTCCGGCGGACCGCCCGCCCCAGGGGCGGTCCGGCTCTGTATCCGGTTCGAAAGGGGGGTTCTCACCCACGGCGTGACGGCATGGATCTCCGTGCGTGCCAGGTGAGCTGGCAAAGCCTGTCGACGCCGGAAAGAAACGGCAGCCGACTGCGCGGCACGGCTCGGTCACCGGTGCGGTCACCGAGCACGGCACCCCCCTACCGCGCGTCCCGCCCCGGTCCGCCGCGGCCTCGAGCCCTCCCCTGAGCCGCTTGCCGACGTACCGATGCGGGAGATGTATGACGGTATTGACGATTGAACCCGTATGGCAAGACCTGGAACCAGGTCTCACGTTTTTGTTGGTTTGCCGTCATCCGTTCTTCTTGCGGGGCGATTTCCCACGGCGCGGGTCTCCCTGACCGTTCCGCTTTGCCCCCCGAAGCCCAAGATGCCGGGCATCAATGTGACCCAGCTCTCCGGAGACCGTCAAGACGGCACTGGTGTTCCCGCCGGTTTTCGTCCGATTTTGAACGACCGTCAGCCATTTTTTGGCATGGACACTTCCTGTCAACACGCGTAGCTGCTACCACGGTTGACGGCAGAGATCCTGCTAAAGGAGGTTCCATGAGACGTTCCCGACTTGTCGGCTTCCTGAGTTCACTCCTCCTCGCCGCCGGCACCGCCCTCACCGGGGCCGCGACCGCCGAGGCCGCCCAACACGCCGCCGCCGAGGGCTACGTGGCGCTCGGCGACTCCTACTCCTCCGGTGTCGGAGCGGGCAGCTACATCGGCTCCAGCGGCGACTGCAAGCGCAGCACCAAGGCCCACCCCTACCTCTGGGCGGCCGCCAACTCGCCCTCCAGCTTCGACTTCACCGCCTGCGCCGGCGCCCGTACGGGTGATGTTCTCGCCGGACAGCTTGGCCCGCTCAGCACCGCCACCGGTCTCGTGTCGATCAGCGTCGGCGGCAACGACGCCGGCTTCGCCGACGTCATGATGGCCTGCGTCCTCCAGTCCGACAGCTCCTGCCTGTCCCGGATCGCCACCGCGAAGGCGTACGTCGACTCGACGCTCCCCGGCAACCTCGACAACGTCTACTCCGCGATCCGCGACCGGGCCCCCAACGCCCACGTGGTCGTCATCGGCTACCCGCGCTTCTACCGGCTCGGCACCTCCTGCATCGGCCTCTCCGAGACCAAGCGGAAGGCGATCAACGACGCCGCGGACCACCTCAACACCGCGATCGCCAAGCGCGCCGCCGACCACGGCTTCACCTTCGGCGACGTACGGCCCACCTTCACCGGCCACGAGATCTGCTCCGGCAGTTCCTGGCTGCACAGCGTGAACTGGGTCAACATCGGCGAGTCGTACCACCCGACCGCGGCCGGTCAGTCCGGCGGCTACCTGCCGGTCCTCAACGGCGCCGCCTGATCCGACGGGCCCTCACGGGCCGCCCTGAGCGGAAGGAGACGGAGAAGAAGAGGAAGAGGAGGAGGCCCCGCCCGTCGGGGTCTCCGTCCCGGGCTCCGTCTCCGCCGCACACGTCACGGAGAACGCCACCGCGTCCGACGTCACCTCCACCGGCTCCCGCACCTCCACACGGACCGCGCCCTCGAACGCGCCGCTCGCCCCGTCCGTCGTCACGACGACCGTGTCCTGCCGCGAGCGTTCACCGCCCGCCGGGAAAGACAGCGTCCGCCACCCGGGATCGGAGACCGACCCGTCCTCGGTCACCCAGCGGTAGCCCACCTGCGCCGGCAACCGCCCCACCGTGAACGTCGCCGTGAAGGCGGGCGCCCTCTCGTGCGGCGGCGGACAGGTCCCCTCGTACTCGGTGTGCGCGCCGGCCACGGACACCCGCACCGACTGGGGCGGCGGACTGCTGCGCCGGCTGTGACTCGCGGAGGAGGCGGGCGGACTCGGCTCCGTACCGCTCTCGGTCGGGCTCGGTGCGACCGTGCTCGCCCCCGGGCCCGGACTCCCGCCCGAACCTTCGGTGCCGTCACCGCCGCCGGAACGGTCGAGCAGCGCGTACGTCAGTCCGGCCAGCGCCAGCACGAGCACGGCCAGCCCCAGGACCAGCACCGCCCGCGCCCGCCGGTCCCGGCCGCCCGGCCCGGTCCCCGCCGTGTCCGGCGTCGTCGGGGACACGGGCGCCGGGGGAGTCGGCGCGGCTTCCGGTCCGGGGAAGGCCGCGACCGTCGGGGCGTACGCGCCGGCCGGCACCGCGCCCGTCCGGGGCGTGCCCGCCCCACCGCCGACGCCCCCGGCAGCCACCAGGCGCAGGTCCCGCTCGGCCCGTTCGGCGGGGAGCCGCTCGGCCGGGTCCTTGCGCAGCAGGCCCTCGATGACGGGCGCGAGCGCACCGGCCCGGTGCGGCGGTGGCAACTCCTCGTCGACGATGGCCCGCAGGGTGCTCAGCGGGGTGTCCTGGCGGAACGGCGAGGCCCCCTCGACCGTCGCGTACAGCAGCACGCCCAGGGACCAGAGGTCGGACTCGGGGCCGGGCGTGCGGCCCAGGGCCCGTTCGGGTGCCAGGAACTCGGGGGAGCCGACGACCTCGCCGGTCATGGTCAGCGCGGAGCTGCCCTCGACCATGGCGATCCCGAAGTCGGTGAGCACCACCCGGCCGTCGTTCGCCAGCAGCACGTTGGCCGGCTTCACGTCGCGGTGCAGCACCCCCGCCGCGTGCGCGGTCCGCAGCGCGGCCAGCACCTCGGCACCGACGCCCGCCGCGCGCCGCGGCTCCAGCGGGCCCTCGGCCTCCAGTTGGTCGGCCAGGGACAGCCCGCGCACCAGCTCCATCACGATCCAGGGACGGCCGCCGTCGGTGGCCACGTCGTACACCGTGACCACGTTGTGGTGGGCCACCCGGGCGGCGGCCCACGCCTCCCGCTCCAGCCGTGCGTACATCCGCCGCACGTCGGACTCCGGCAGCCCGGCGGGGGCACGCACCTCCTTGACGGCGACCTCGCGGTGCAGCACCTCGTCGCGGGCGCGCCACACCGTGCCCATCCCGCCCTCGCCGAGGGGGGACAGGAGACGGTAGCGGCCGGCGATCACGCGCTCACTGCCGGGTTCCTGGGACACCGGCGCCCCCTCGAAGTCTCGCGCGGACATTCCGGGAACGGGCCCGTCGTTCTCCCGCATTCACCCCAAAAGTAGCTCAGCCGAGTGCGGATGCGGCCCCCCTGAACACCAATCCGGCCCCGAGGACCACCACCGCGCACGCCGACCCGAGCGGAGTGACCCGGCGCACCAGCCGGGCCGCCCGGCCCGTCGCCCACCGGGGACGCCGCCGGAGCAGGCGGCTCGCGCCACCGCCGACGCGGACGACCGCGACACCGCCCCCGGTTCCAGCGCGGTCATGCCGGCCGCCGCGAGCCCCGAGGCGGCCAGCGCGCCGCAGACCAGAGTGGCGAGGCCCCGGCGCCCCGCTCCACCGCTTCCGGAGTTGGGTGTCATGCCGTCCGTCCTCTGTGCCGAAGTGCTGATGTCCCTGACGCACAGGCATTCGGAGCGGCGTGCGGGCCGGATTGGTCGGACTCGGTAGACGCCGGACTCCGACTCGTGCCGGCATCGAGTGCGCGACCGACCCGCGTTTTCGGCCCGCCGATCCGTAACTCCAGCCGGAGGGCGCGCCGTCGCGCGCCCGGCGGTGACGCCGACGGGCCGGTGCGGCCCGCGGAGAGAGGGGGGACGGGGTGGACGCGGACGAGCTGCTGATGCTCGTGGCGGACGGCGACCAGAAGGCCTTCGAGGACCTGTACGGGCTGGTCTCCGGCCCGGTGTTCGGACTCGTACGGCGCGTGGTGCGCGACCCCGCCCAGGCCGAGGAGGTGGCGCAGGAGGTGCTGCTCGAACTGTGGCGGTCCGCCGCGCGGTTCGACCCGCGCCGGGGGAGCGCCCTGTCCTGGATCCTCACCGTCGCCCACCGCCGCGCCGTCGACCGGGTGCGCAGCGCCCGCGCGGCCGGCGAACGCGAACAGCGCGAGGCCCGGCGCGCCCACCACCCCGCCTTCGACCAGGTCGCGGAGGAGGTCGAGGCGGGCCTCGAACGCGAGTGGGTGCGCCGCTGCCTGGACCGCCTGACCGCCCTGCAGCGCCAGTCCGTCACCCTCGCCTACTACGACGGCTACACCTACCGGGAGGTCGCCGAGCGCCTCTCCCTGCCCCTGGGCACGGTGAAGACCCGGATGAGAGACGGACTGGGCCGCCTGCGCGACTGCCTGGGAGGCGCCGCATGAGCCTCTTCGGCCGGCGGCCGCGCCGAGGCGGGCTCCACTCGCTCGCCGCCCCCTACGCCCTGGACGCCCTGGAAGGGGCCGAACGGGTCCGGTTCGAACGGCACCTGGAGGGCTGCGACCGCTGCGCCGCCGAGGTCAGGGCGCTGTCCGAGGACGCCGTCCGGCTGGCCTGGTCCACGGCCGCACCGGCCCCGGCCGCCCTGCGCGACCGCGTCCTGGCCGCCGTACGCACCACCGCGCAGGAGCCCGCGCCCGGACGCGGGCCCGTCCGCCGGCTGCCGTCCCACGTGTGGGGAGGCGGGCCGGCGCCGGAGCGTACCCGCCCGCCCCGGCCGCGCCCCCTGCTGGTGCCCTTCGCCACGGTGACGGCCGCCGCGGCGCTCGTGGTCGCCGCGCTCTTCGCCGTGCAGGCGGACCGGACACGGGGCGAACTGGACACCGCACGGGACCGGGCACGTGAGATCGCCCACGTTCTCGCCGCTCCGGACGCCCGCGTGACCGGCGGGGAGGACGACCGCGGGCGCAGTATCGGAGTGGTCGCTTCCGCATCCGAGGGGCGCGCGGTCGTCACCCTGAGCGGATACGGCGAGCCGTCCGGCGGCCGCGTGCACCAGCTCTGGCTCGTGCGCCCCGGCGCACCGCCGCGCTCCCTGGGGCTCCTCGACGACGACACGCCCCTGGTCGCCTCCGGCCTGGACCGGTCGGCCACCTCACTCGCGGTGACCGTCGAACCCGGCGGGGGCTCGGACCGGCCCACGAGCAGGCCGGTCGCCCAACTCGCCCTGGAACCCATCGGATTCGGAGAGTAATCGTCAACCCCCTTACGGGGAAGGTGAATCCTGTGACCGCGATACACGCATGCCGTACCGGGGCGATAGGGTTACCCTGCCCGGGCCGGGTGGACTCGTACGGGTGGGGAGTGACATGGAACAGATAACAGTGCGCAGCAGGGCCAGGGTCCCTGCGATCACCTGCGGCAGCAGCGCGACCAGCTCGCGCCTCGACCGCCATCTCGCGGTGCTCGGAGGGCCTGCCCTCCCACAGCGGGAGACGGTGGAGGCGACGTCGCTGATGCGTGAGCTGACCGCGCGTGAGCCCGCGCACAAGCGCAGCAACCGGGGCGTCAGGATGCGCCGGGTCTCGCTGTTCGCGCCACTGCGCCGACTGCGCCGTTCGCTGTTCGGCGGCAACTGAGGCCCCGCGCTCCGGCGGTCACACCGTCCCGGCGCGGCGCCGCGCACACGCCCGTCATCCCCACGGCACGCAGCGGCGCCCCGGTGTGACCCCGGCGAGGGATCACCCGTACGTCCGGCTCCTCTTCGTCACGCCCGTTCCGTACGTCTGTCTCCTCCGTGCGTCCGTGTTCTCGCGGCGTCCCCACGCCGGCCGCTTCCGTACGCCCGTCCCGCCGTGTCCCCGCCCGGCGGTGACGCCCACCGGCCCGCTCAGCCCTCCTCGCGCGTGTAGCGGCGCACGGCGAGCGGGACGAACACCGCCAGCAGGACCGCGCACCAGGCCAGCGACCCGGCGACGGGATGCGCCACCGGCCAGGCGGCCCCCTCCGGCACCGGCGCGTTGCCGAACAGGTCCCGCAGCGCCGTGGTCACCGCGCTGATCGGATTCCACTCGGCGACCGTGCGCAGCCAGCCCGGCAGCCCCTCGGTCGGAATGTACGCGTTGGACAGCAGCGGCAGGATGAAGGTCGCGCCGCCCAGTTGACCGGCGGCCTCCTCGTTGCGGGTGAGCAGACCCAGGAAGACGCCGATCCACGTCGTCGCGAACCGGAACAGGAGCAACAGCCCCACGGCGCCCGCCGCGCCGAGCGCGCTGCCCTCCATCCGCCAGCCCACCGCGAGCCCGACCAGCAGGAAGGGCACCATGCCGGCGGCGGTGACGAGCAGGTCCGCGACCGCCTGTCCGAGCGGCACCGCCGCCCGGCTCACGGGGAGCGTCCGCAGGCGGTCCGTCACGCCCCGGTGGGTGTCCTGGGCGGCCTGGAACATGCCCGTCATCAGGCCGTTCGCGGCCGTCGCGACCAGCAGGCCGGGCACCAGGAAGGCCCGGTACTCCTCGCCCGGCATCGCCAGCGCGCTGCCGAAGACGTAGCCGAAGAACAGCAGCATCGTCACCGGCATGGTCTGGGTGAGGATCAGCAGGCCCGGGTTGTTCCGCAGCCGCCGGAGCTGCCGGCCCAGCATCGCGGTGCCGTCGTGGGCCAGGTCGTACGCCATGGCGCTCATGCCACAAGCTCCTTGTTCTCGCCGGTGAGGCGGAGGAAGACGTCGTCGAGGGTCGGCGGACGCAGGCTCGCGTCCAGCAGGGGGACGCCCGCAGCGTCCAGCTCGCGCACCAGGCGCGGCAGGGTCAGCGTCGGGTCGGTGCTGACCGCGCCCACCGTGCGCCGGTCGGGGTCGAGGGCCGGCTCCGCTCCCGTGAGCCGGTCGAGGACCGCCGCCGCCCGCGCCATGGACTCCGCGTCCGCGACGACGGCCTCCGCGTACGCCCCCACCAGTGCCTTGAGTTCGGCCGGGGACCCGGTGTGGGCGACCCGGCCCCGGTCCACCAGGGCGATGTCGTCGGCGAGACGGTCGGCCTCCTCCAGGTACTGCGTGGTGAGCAGCACGGTCGTGCCCTCCTCCTTCAGGGCGCGCACCGCGTCCCAGATCTGATTGCGGCTGGCCGGGTCGAGCCCCGTCGTCGGCTCGTCCAGGAACAGCACCTCCGGGCGGCGCACCAGGCTCGCGGCCAGGTCGAGACGGCGTCGCATGCCGCCGGAGAGGGTGGCGGCGGGACGGTCGGCGGCGTCGGCCAGTGCGAAGCGGTCCAGAAGTTCGTCGGCCCGCGCCGAGGCGTCCCGCAGCCGGTGCAGCCGGGCGAACAGCCGTAGGTTCTGCCGGCCGGTGAGGTCCCCGTCGACCGACGCGTACTGCCCGGTGACGCCGATCCGGCGCCGGACGGCGGCGGCCTCGCGCACCAGGTCGTGCCCGGCGATCCGCGCACTGCCCGCGTCCGGCCGCAGCAGCGTGGTCAGCAGGCGTACGGCCGTCGTCTTGCCCGCCCCGTTCGGTCCGAGCAGCCCGCACACGGTCCCCTCGGCCACCGCCAGATCCAGGCCCCGCAGCGCGTGCACCTCACCGAAGCGCTTCTCCAGACCCTCACTAAGTACAGCGTACGTAGTAGTCATGAGTCGACCATAGCGCACTACGTACGCCGTACGTAACTAGGATGGTGGCCGAGGTGATGATCCATGGCGGGCCGAGCGGCCGTACCCGAAGTGATCTGGGCGCGCCCCGAGCGCACCGGCCGGGGGCCGAGACCGGCGTACACCCGTGCCGACATCGCCGCCGCCGCGGTGCGGATCGCCGACGCGGAGGGGCTCGACGCGGTCTCGATGCGCCGCGTCGCCGCCGAGCTGGGCTGCGGCACCATGTCGCTCTACAACTACGTCCCCCGCAAGGAGGACCTGTACGAGCTGATGATGGACGCCGCCAGCGCCGAGCACGAGCTGTGGGAGCCGAGCGGCGACTGGCGCGCCGACATGCTCCGGGTGGCCCACCAGACCCGGGCGCTGATGCACCGCCACACCTGGCTGACCCGCCTGATGTCACCCGTCTACGGCTTCAGCCCCCACGCCCTGCGCTACCTGGAGCACTGCCTCGCCTGCCTCGACCCCTTCGACGCGCCCTACGGGACGAAGATGGAGTTGGTCGCGATGGTGAACGGCGTCGTGACGACGTACGTCACCAACGAACTCGCCACCGCCGAGCGCACCCGCTCGCTGCCCTGGTCCGAGGAACAGGAGAACGCGGTGCGCATCGCCTACCTGGGCGCCCAGCTGGCGAGCGGCACCTACCCGCGGCTGGCGGCGTCCTTCGGCGAGGACGCCGGGCCCATCGACCTGGAGGCGGTCTTCGAGCGGGCGCTGACGCGGGTGCTGGACGGGTTCGCCTGAGGGGGCGGCTTGCCGGGCTGTGGGGCTGCCTGAGCGCTGAGGGCCGGGGACGCCTTGAGCGTGGAGGAGTGGGGGCTGCCCGGGTGCCGGCGTGCCTGGGTGCCGGGGGCGAGTTCCGGGGCGGGGTGCCCCGAGGCCGGGGGCCTCTGGGCGCCGGGGTCGGGGGTTTGCGAGTGCCGGGGACGGGATCTCCGAGCGCCGGGGGCGGGGGCTTGCGAGGGCCGGGGCCGGGACCTCGGAGCGCCGGGGCCGGGGGCTTCCGAGCCCCGGGGCGGGGGGGCCCGAGCGTCGGAG
>NZ_JAGMUF010000066.1:0-286954 GCF_019049125.1 Streptomyces sp. AC602_WCS936
GGCTCCATCACTACAATCACCACCGCCCCCACACCGCAACCGGCGGCAAACCACCCATCACCAGGTTGACCAACGTCCCTGGGCAGTACACCTAGGACCTGTGGTCCAGGGCGATCGGCCGATGGTCGCGCGAGAGCCTGATGCCTAGGCTGCTGAGCAGGAATCGGCAGCTCAGGAAGAGGTCACGATGCCCGTCAACGGTCATAGTCACATCCGCATCGCCCGGCCATCCCGGGACCTGGCAGTGGCCGAGCGGTTCTGGGTGCGGGGGCTGGGACTCGGTGTGGTGTGGCGGGCCGAGAGCGGGCCGGAGCCCGGTGGGCACGACCTGCTGATGGTGGGCTGGCCGGACGCCGACTGGCATCTGGAGCTGGTCCACGAGCCCGCCCGGCCCGTTGAGCCCCAGCCCACCGAGGAGGACCTGCTAGTGATCTACGTCGACGGCCCGGTCCCCGATGACCTGGTCACCCGCCTGGAGAAGCACGGCGGCAAGCGGGTGCCGTCGCCGAACCCGTACTGGAACCAGTGGGGCGTCACGATCGAGGACCCGGACGGCTACCGGCTCGTGCTCTGCGAGCGGGGCTGGTCGAACGCGTAGCGGCGGGTGCTCACCGGGCGCGCTGTCGGCGGGATGGCGCCGAGCTGCTCGAAAACGTCCCAGCCCGCCGGGCGAGGTCGGTCCACGCAGCTCCCAGAGCGACCCAGTAACCGCGGCGGGTGCGGATGGCGCGCATCGTCTCCCACTCTCCGGGACGCCCCAGGTCGTCGATGCCCGACTCGCTGCCACAAGACGGGCGGAGTTTCTCGGTAGGCACACCGTCACGCCAGAACGACGGCCCGGCCGGACCGCAGATCCGGCACACGGTCTCCGCCGTACCCAGCGACCCGGACGCGGCCCGTTCAAGGACTCGCCGTTCCCGGTCGACAGGGAGTGGCGGCGGAGTGCGCCACGGGGCGGGTATGTTCATCACCTGCTGGAACACGTCCCAGTCCCGCGGCTTACTGCGCGGTCTCCCCCACTGGGCGCCGTGGCCGATCCACCATCCCCGAAAGTCGTGCAGGCCTTGAACACCGTCCCACGAGCCGGGCTCCGCACCAACGTCGCCGATGCCAGACCCTCTGCCGCAGCAGCCACAGATGGCGGAGGTCGGCCAGCCGTCCTCCCAGAACGTGGCCCCGCCCCACCCGCACATGCGGCAGAACTCCTCGGGGGAACCGGCGCGCTCGGTATCGTCCCGTTGGCCGGCATCCTCAGCGCCAATCCCCAGGGGTGGTCTGTCTCTGTCGCAAGAGATCCCAGTTTCTCGGTTACCGGTCAGAGGGGATCGGTGAACGAGACCGGCTTGCCGGTGGCGTGGGCGTATGCGATCTCCCTGCTCGTGGACTCGCCGATATAGCCGCCCGGGTTGACGACCAGAACCCGGTCAGCCAGGTCGATCTTGCGCAGGTGGAGGGCGTCCAGCGCGGTCTTCTGCTCTTCGCTGATCAACTTCCCTGCTCCGTGTTCCTCGGCGCGCGGGAAGACGCCTGGCGCGACGACGATGACACCCTCGAAGGTCAGATCACGGTTGGCCGCGCTCATCTCGTCCACGAACCGGGTAGAGCCGCAGATGCAGACAACCTCAGGTCGGTCGGGCACGGCTCAGTCCTCCGGGTAGAACGGGAAACCTTCAGTGTGCGCGTAGCCGTCACGCACGGGCATACGAGCCAACAGTTTACGCAGCGAGAGGGACACCACGCGGCTGCACCGTCACACGCGGGGGGGGCGCGGACCTTGCGGTGCCTGCGCGTTGTCCTCTTCCTCGCCCTTGAGCATGGGCGGTACGGGGCACTTGTGGTGCGGGACGATCAGGCCGGTGTTGGCGTAGGCACCGTCACCGTCACCGAGGACAGTCACTCCATCGCAGTGGGCGGCCAGGCCGGAGTCCCAACAGGTTTTCGTCTCCGCCGCGTTGCCGGGCACCGGGCGGACCGTGGCCACTATCAGGCGCGTCTCCGGATGACCGGGCCGGCGACGGCTGCGGGACTGGAACGAGGCTGAGGTGTGGCAGCGCCTGCACCTGTTGCTGCTCTCCGAGCTGCGGACCGCAGACCTGCTGGACTTCTCCCTCGCAGCGGTCGACTCCAGCCACGTCCGCGCGAAGAAGGGCGGGCCGGTCACCGGTCCGTCCCCGGTGAGCCGGGCAAGGCCGGCAGCAAGCGTCATCTGATCGTCGAAGCGAAAGGCATCCCGCTCGCTGCAATCACCACCGGCGGCAACCGCAACGACGTCGCCCAACTGACCCAACGGATCCGGCTGATCCAGCTCGTCCCGCCGGTCCACGGCAAGCGCGGCCGGCTACTCGCGCCGCCCCAAGCGCCTGTACGCCGACCGCGGCTATGACCAAGAGGCGTTACTACAGGGATAAGACCGCCGGTTCCGGATCACCTCGTACGTCGTGCGCTGCTGCACTGGTTCCGCCGCCTGCGTATCCGCTGGAAGAAGCGTAGCCGGGCCCGCGCCGCCTCACATCCGGGATCTCAGGACGTCGACCTCACAGCCCGACGCGAAGGGGTCGAAGCCGTGCTCGATCAGCCAGCGAACTGCCAGCAGGCTTTCGCAACGACCACCAAGCGTGGAGTACGTGCAAGTCGATGTCGGCGCCATAGCCCGCGATGACGTCGTCGAGGTGCTCCTCATGTCCGAGCGTGAAGGTGGCGAGGTCGTACAGGGCGTCACCCTGGCCGGCTTCGGACCAGTCGATGATGCCGGTGACCTCGTCGCCTTCGACGAAGACGTGCGCGATCTGCAGGTCGCCGTGTGTGAACGCCGGAGTCCACGGCCGGAGTGCTGCCTCGGCGACCTGTCGGTTGCGGTCGACCAGGTCAGCGGGCAGGAGGCCGTTCGCCACGAGCAACTCGCACTCGTCGTCGAGTTCCGCCGCCAGCGCGACGACGCTCCGGCCGGCCCGGCCGGCTCGGGGCGGCAGGGGCGCGTCGTGCAGGGCCCGAATGGCGGCGCCCGCCGCGGCCCACGCCGCCGGCGAACCGGTCGACGGCCCACCGAGGCGCCCAAGTGTGGTTCCTGGGAGTGCGGCGATCGCGAGCACGGGGGGCTTGCGCCACAGGACTTCCGGGGTCGGGACCGGCGCGAGGGACATCGCCTCGACCTCGGCGTCGATGCGCGCCTGGTCGGCGTCCACCTTCAAGAACACGTCGCCGGCGCGCACCGTCACGCGCTCGGAATGGGCGACGACGACTTCGACATCCATGGGCGACCAGTATCCCGGGGATGACCGCCGACGTCGCCGGGTTTCTCACATGCGATTACGCGGCTGACCGCGCCCCTCTGACGAGGCCGGCCCACCACTCTGTCAGTAATTCCTAGGCCGCCATCAGCGCCGCCAGGGCGCGGTCCATCGCGGCGTTGAACTCTTCCGGCGTCAGCTGCAGACGGGACTTGACGTCCCGACTCCACTGGTCGGCGAGGACCTCGGTGGAGCCCGCCTCGACACCGTCGAGCGCCGCGTCGGCCAGGTCCGACGGCGCGATCTTGTCCACGGGCCAGCCCGCGGCCATGTCGGTGTCGGCCAGACCGAGATGTACCGCTGTGACGAGCGTGCCCTGCTCGGCGAGCTCCAGGCGGACGCCGTTGGTCATGGCCCAGGCGGCGGCCTTGGTCAGGTGGTAGGCATTGGCACCGTTGTTCCCGAACCACGACATGGCGGAGAGGACGTTGACGATCGCTCCCCCGCCGTTCCTGGCGAGCGCCGGCGCGAACTCCCGGATCATTCCCAGGTGGCCGAACATGTTGGTCTCCAGTTCGTGCCGCACCACGTCCAGCGAACCGGTCACCAGGTCGGTCCCCGTACTGATTCCCGCGTTGTTGATGAGCAGCGAGACGTCCGGGGCGGCCTCGGCGGCGGCCCTCACGGATGCGGGATCGGCGATGTCGAGGGTCAGCACCTCGACTCCGGGCAGCTCCACGGTCTCCGGCCGCCGGGCCGTCGCGTAGATCTTGCGGGCGCCCCGTTCGAGCAGGCGCTGGGTGAAGGCGCGGCCCAGGCCGCGGTTGGCTCCGGTGACAAGGGCGACGCAGTTGTTGATGTCCATGGCGGGTACGCTAAAACCTGACGTTGGCGTCAGGGGCAAGTGCTGGTCGTCGAGGCCGGCGGTGAGAGGAATCACCATGACTGTCACAGTGGCCGCAGCCGAGCGGCTGATCCGCATCGGCCAGGTGGCACAGGGAGCCGGCGTATCGGTGCGCGCCGTGCGCTACTACGAGCAGCAGGGGCTGCTCATCGCGGAACGCAGCCCATCCGGCCAACGCCTGTACCGGCAGGACGCCATCCCTCTGGTCCGCTTCTTCCAGCAGATGTTCGCCGCCGGCCTCACCAGCCGAAGGATCACCGAACTCCTTCCGTGTTGGGACTCCGGGCACACCGACGCCGAGCAACGAGCCATGCTGCGCGCCGAGCGTGAGCGCATCCAGGCCAAGATCGACGACTTGCAGGCTGTCCTGGGCCGCCTCGACGAGGTCATCGCTGTCACGGACACGCACCCGTAGGCGCGGTCGGCCTGACGTCTCACCAGCGATCCCGTAGGGGTCCGAAGAAGTCGCGCACCGCGTCAGTGAACGCTTCTCATCCTGTGGTCCGCGGGTGATGACGGCTGGTGGTCGGGGGCGTGACGGGGCAGGGCTCCTGATTGTTTCGTCTGGTGACCTCACTCGCCAACGTCTCGGCACAGGAAGTCTCCACCGCCACCGCCAGCCGGTACGTGAGCGAAACCGTCGGCATCCTCGCCGAGCGCGCCCCGAGCCTGCACGAGGCCTCCGCTGGCCGCCGCCCGACGGCTTCGCCATCCTCGACGGCACCCTGATCGCCACCGACCGCATCACGGCGGACGAGCCGTACTACTCGATGAAGCACCGCCGTCACAGGATGAACGTGCATGTCGTGGCCGCCCCAGACGGAACACCCCTGTGGTTCTCGCGAGCGTTGCCCGGCCGCACGCACGACCTGACCGCAGCCCGCGCACATGGTGTGATGGGTGAAACGACACCCACCGACAAGCTCCGCAACCGTCGCGCCGAGCTCGTCTTTCTCGGGCTCGAGAACACCATCGAGCACGACTACGCCGAGCGCGCCGGGACCTCCTTCCGCTACGTCCCCTTCACCGGGCTGCGCCGCCACCGCTCCGCCAACAGCCCGGCGATGCCGATGCCGATGCCGATGCCCTTGGCCGTTGCCCGTGGCGCCCCCGCCGCCTTCACGGCGCTGCGGCGCGAACGGCCCGGGGCTCGTACGTCTCAGTGCCCTTCGGTGTCGGCGCCGCGCTCGCCCGTGTCCCCGTCGTCATCCGCGAAACGACCCGCATCAGCACCGCCGTCCGCGCCCAACTCGGCGCCCCGCGCCAGCGGTATGGCGTCCTGCACGTCGTCTGCAAAGGCAACCTCGCCCCCAGCTCGCCAACCGCCCCGGGTACTGGCAGCTGGAGTACCTCCACGACGACATGCCGCACGCCCTGGCCCTGGCGGGCCTCGTCATCGGCCGGGCGGGAGCCACCACACTGGCCGAACTCGCCACCCTGGAACTGCCCGCCGTCCTGGTGCCGCTGCCGGCCTCCGTCAGCCGCGGGGACCAGGTTCCGTCTGCGCGATCTTGGACATCGAGGGGCCCGGGACCACTCTTGGACGGCCGCTTGGGATCGGCTCATCATCGCTGAGCTGCAGTGTGTGGTGGCGATGGGGCCTTCCAGCGGGCAGCGGACTATCATCCGCCCCTGTGGCCCGACCCATCCCGGCCTCAGCAGTTCCATCTGGACTTCGGCGTCACGGACTTGGACCAGGCCGAAGAACAGGTGCTGGCGGGCGGGGCCGGCGTATCTATGCCGACCCGGCAGGACATACGTTCCGCCTGGTCCGACACTGAGGACGGACCGCCGGATCAGAAGCTCCGGGGAAGACCACAGCTCGGTCAGCAGTAGAGCCGACGCAGGTGGGGCCAGGTCCGCGGGCCGACCTTGCCGTCCTCGGCCAGGTTGGTGTCGCAGGCGTAGTTCACGGTGCGCTGAAATTTCTTGGCCGCTGCCTGGGAGTTGCGGCCGAAGATGCCGTCGATCGTCCCCGGATTGTGGCCGTGGTACTGGAGGAGGCACTGGGCTTCCTTGCCGGCGGAGGTCACCTGCGAGGAGGACGGAACGACAGTGGTGCCGCTGTAGTAGCCGGCGGAGAGGCGGCCGGTGGAGCTCATGCTTACGTTGCACGAGTAGGCCGCAGCAGCGGTGGCGCCGGTCTCGGCCGCGGCGGCGACGCCGCCGGTGGCCGTGCCGCCCAGCAGGGTGAGGGAGGCGAGCACGAGCGAGGTACGCCTGCGGGTTGCGGTGAGTGCCATGGAGGGCTCCTGGAGATGAGTGTGGTCGATCTGGACCCTGAGCTGCCAGGTCACGTGCGGCGACGGCCGGCAACCCGTTGCTGAGCTACGTCGGGCCCGTCAGCAGCTGGAAGCGGTGTCGATGCGGATCCCGGTCACCGTGAAGGTGTTGCTGAAGTTCTGGTTGTGGTTCGGATCCACGCACAGATAGGACGTCGCACCGGTGCCATTGTGGATGTAGCGCAGGTAGACCCGGTCGTCGTTGCGCGTGTTGACGACATAGTTGGCGCCTCGGCTCCGGGAGCCGAGATTCTGGTAGGAGGTCGTGACGTCCTGGAACGCGGCCGTGGGGTCGTCGTCGTTCCAGTCGCTGGAGGTCAGATAGAAGCAGACGCGCGGCCAGTCGCACCCCCTGCGGGAATCAGCCGAAGCGGCCGGCGCCGTAACCATCGTGGTGGTGGCGAGGGCAGCGGCCGCTGTCGCCACAACGGCCGAGCGCTTGGTCGTCCTGCGGTTCGCTCGTACGCGCACAAGAATCAGCTCCCGTGTTGCTCTGGTGGATACACGTCCGGACAGGCACACCTGACTGTCTCCGCAGCACAGGCGCCACGGATACCGTCAAGGGATGCGGTTCAGCAGACCGTGGGGTTCAGGTCACGCAGCTTCGGCCAGGTCTTCGGGCCGATCGAACCGTCGGCTTTCAGCCCGTTCTTCTTCTGGAAGCGGATCGTCGCGGCCCTGGTGTCGTCACCGAAGATGCCGTCCACCGTGCCGGGGCTGCACTTGACGTACTCCAGCAGGCACTGGGCCTCCTTGACGATGTTGCCCTGGGAGCCCTTGGAGATGATGGTCGTCAGCGTCTTGCTGTAGTCGTAGCCGTGGTAAGGAGTGCCGTCGACGGTAAAGGCGATGTGGCGGTCCGTGCAGGGCGCGCTGGCCGTCACCTGCACTTCCTTCAGATCATCCTTGGCATGGGCCGAGCCCGCGAAGGCCGTGCTCGCGAGGGCGACGGTCGCGATGCCGATACCGGTGAGCCGAGGAGTCTTCGTGATGGTCATGGTCTCTCCCCGTCGTGGTCCATGGGTGAGGCGTTGCTCGCCCGCCCCAGTCTGGGGACGTCTCACGGCCGGCGGAACCTGGAACATTGCAGGTATGTGGCCGCCCGGCGGCGCGGCCCGCGCCGGAGCCGGCTGCCCCGGCGCGGGCCGCGGCCGGCGCCGCCGCCTTGAGCACGACTCGCTGAAGGGATCCGGCGAGCCGACCCGCTCGACCGCGCGTGCCTCGGACGGTCCTGCACCATTGGGCCCGCGCTGTGGCAGATCACGCTCTCCGGCGGTCCGCAGCAGCGGGTGCCCATTGGCTCGCTCGCCTCATTGGGCTAGCGGCGCCGCCCTCAGCAGACCCGGACCCCGTCGATCATGTTGTTCCAGGGGGTGTTCGCGAGGCTGTCCTCCGTGTGGTAGGCGTGGCTGTCGAACTTGTAGACCCAAGATCCCTGCCAGTTGTAGAACCGAGCCCGCGTGCCGGTGGTCTGGTTGTTCTTGTACGAGGTGAGGCGGTCGTTGAAGCCGTAGTCGCTCAGGTCGCGGAGTGCACACACGTACAACGACAGCTTGGTGCCGGTCCAGTTGGCGCCGTCCCACATGCACAGGTACGTGTAGGAACAGCCGGTGCCGGCCGCCGCGCCGGGCACGGACACCGTGATCTTCGCGCTGCCGTCCTTGGCACGGATCTCGTTGTAACTCACCTGTTCCGCCGGGACCTTGATGTCCGCCAGTTGGGCGTCCACCCGGTCTTGCAGCTGAGCCGCCTGCCGGGCCGACAGGCCGACCGCCTTCGCCTCCGCCGCGTACGTCGACTCGGCCGACTGCGTGGCCCGGTCGGCGGCGGCCGCGGTACCGCTGCCGACTCCGAGTGCCAGCGCCATGCCGCAGAGCAGGGCAGTCGTGCGCTTCGTGGTCCTGGCCTTGAACTTCATGGATTTCCCCTCCGTCGGGACCGTGCCTCATGAACAGGTTCCGACCGAGGGTGACTGTCGCGCACCACACTTTGGCCTCAGCCACATCGAACACCCAACAAGTCCAGTCCCATGGGCGTCGCCGTGTGCAGTACGTGCTTGCCGTCGCGGCGGCTGGTCAGCAGACCGGCTTCCCGCAGCACCGCCAGCTGCTGACTGGCGCTCGGCAGGGAAATGCCCACTGCCGCCGCCAATTCCGAGGTGGTGCCGCAGTCGCGCGCCGCCGTCTCGCGGAGCAGGAATGCCCGGGTTGAGCCAAGGAGCCGGGCAAGTTCGGGGGCGGCGGCCGAGAGCGGGGCGACCGTCTTGTCAGCCGGGTAGACCAGCACCGGCCGGAGTGCCTCGTCGATCAGGGTGATCGGCCGGCGCCAGCAGAAGTAGGAAGGGATCAGCCGCAGGCCGCGCCCGTGAAGATGCAGGTCTCGCTCGACCGGGTAGTCCACCTCCAGCACGGGCGGATGCCACACCGCCATGGGCCGGAACGTCTCCAGCAGGGCCCGTGTACCGCCGGCCGCCAGGGTGCGGGACCGCCAGGCGACGTCGGCGCGGACAGTCGCGTCGATCCGGTCCCAGGCGGGTGCCAGAAACGCCTCGTGGTAGGTCCGCAGTCCCTTGCCCAGCAGGCACAACGCCTCAATGTCGCCCCGGGCCAGAGCCGGGTAGGCGACCGGCTTCCTGGCCGCTGCCTCCAACGCTGTCAGCTCCGCGCGCAGTTGGCGTCCGGGCGTGGACAACACCCGGTCGATTCCGGCCGTCAGGCTGACGTTCTCACCCTCGAGGTGGGGAGTCAGGAAGTCCGGCATGTAGACGGCGTACGGCATCAGGGTTCGCAGCATTCGCACCGCCCACTGGGGCGCCCCGCCGCTCCTGATGCGCGTACGAACCGCCCGCCGCCAGGGGTCGAAGGCGATGGATCCGCCCTTGCTCTGAAGTCGGCAGACGCTGCAAACAATCTCCCAGAGCGGGTCGGGACTTCGGGCGATCCGGATGTTCTCCAAGTCCTGACTGGTGAAGTGGATCCTCAGCAACGACTTCCTCCGACGTCCTGGACGTGGGCACGAAACGCGCAAGGCCCAGGCTGAGGGCCTCGCATAGCCATTTGATCGACGTGGGATAAACGCGGCCGTCCGGGCGCTGCGTCGTAGGGATCACGTTCGTGCGCCGAGCGGCACGCACGTGGGAGGTGCGATCACCGCCCGGGGCCGTCCGGCGTCCGCGGCCCAGCGCGCCCACCTGCGCCTGCCGCTGCTGCCCACGACAGCCATCGGCTCGTTCCCGCAGACCGGCGAGATCCGGACCGCCCGCGCCGATCTGCGCGCCGGCCGCATCGACACCGCCGGGATCGTCGAGGCCATCGACGACCTCGACGCCGACGTGATCAGCCTGGAGACCGCCCGCTCACACATGCGGGTGGCCCGGGAGTTCGCCGCCCACGGCTACCCGCGGGAGGCCGGACCGGGTGTCTACGACATCCACTCCCCGCGCGTGCCGAGCACTGAGGAGGCCGCGGAGCTGCTGCGCACCGGCCTGTAGGCGATCCCCGCCGAGCGGCTCTGGGTCAACCCCGACTGCGGCCTGAAGACCCGCGCCTCGCTGGGGAACCTGGTAGCCGCCGCACGCGCCGTCCGCTGTGAGCTGCCGGCCTCCTGACGGAGGAACGCGGCAGGAATTGGGCCAACGGTGCGCGGCAAACCGCTCCAGGTCGGCGTGGACGGCAGGCCCGTGATCAGCCATGGCCGAGAAGGAGTTGGAGAGTCTGCCGGACATGCGCGGACAGCTCGGCAGCCCGACCGCCAGGATGCGGATGCTGCGTGACACGCGCTGGCCGACGTGGGCGGGTTTCTGGACTCTGTGGCCGAGGCGCTCGACGCCGACGCCCAGGACGGCGGCATCCCGAGCGTACGATTCCGAGACGCTTCGGTCCCCGCCCTGCTCACCAGCGCCCGACCGTGGAACACCTTGCCGTGACCGTTCCGGACGCGCGACCGGCACATGCAGCCCGTGAGTGGGAAACGAAAGCCGTCGATGTCACTGGGCCCGCGTCCCGCGCGGGCCGTACGTGTGGCCGCGCCTCCTTGCCTGTCGGTGTTCAAGGCCCGGTATGGAGGAGGACCGGGTGCGGGACCCAGCCGGTTCGCGTCGGCCGGCCGCGGCCACCCGGGCCGGCCGGCGGGTGCGCGCGGCCAGGTGTACGCCGGCGTCCGCGTCCGCCGCGGCGAGGTCGAGTGGGTCAGCGGGTGCGCAGGCGTGCGGTCTGTTCGGTGCCGACGTCGGTGGTGCGCCGCAGGTATCGCTCGATGACGGTGAGCTCGTCGTCGGTGAAGTCCTCCAGCGCCTGGCCGAAGGCTCTGCCGGGGGTGTCCCAGGCGGCTTCCACCTCGGGGGCGCGGCCACGGGTGAGGGTGACGAGCATCTTGCGCCGGTCGCGGGGGTCGGGGTGGCGTTCGACGAGGCCGGCTTTCTCGAGGCGGTCGACCAGACGGGTGGCTGATCCGGAGGTCAGTCCTGTCAGCTCCGCGATCTCGCCCGTGGTGCGGGGTCCGGGTTCGAGGGCGAGCAGGCTGACGCACTGGAGGTCAGTGGAGTGCAGGCCGAGGCGTTCAGCCATGGCCTGCTTGAACAAGGTGTAGGCGGCGTGGTGGCGCCGGGCCGTCACGGTGACCGCCTCGACCAGCTCCGCACGATTTCGCTTTGACATGGAATCGCCTCGCATCCTACTTATATTTGCGTCACGCAGATACTGTGTGGTGCAGATACTTTGTAGCACGACTCTTTGGGGGACCCATGACCACCCGCACTCCCGAGCACCTGCGGGCTCTCTACGGCCGCTGGAGCGACCTGTGGCGCGGCGACTTCGGCCACGCCGAGGAAATCCTCGACCCCGGCTTCGTCATCCACCAGGCCCGCCCGGACGGCAGCGACTCCGAGGCCACCACCGGTCCCGAGCGCCTGCTGCCCGAGATCGAGCAGACCATGGCCGCCTTCGGCGACATCACCATCACCACCGACCTCGGCCCGATCGTCGACGGCGACCTGATCTCCGCCCGCTGGACCATGCACGCCACCTACACCGGCGGCATCCCCCAGGCAACAGCCCCCGTCGACACGAAGATCTCCTTCAGCGGCAATGACATCCTGCGCGTCCACGACGGCCGGTTCGTCGAGTACTGGACCTGCACCGACGTCCTCGACGGCCTGTCCCAGCTCGGCGCCGTCTCCGGCCCCAACGGCCCTGCCCAGCGCTGACAGACACGACCGAACGCGAACAGGCAGCGGCGCAGGCAGTCGACGTGCCGATTGCTGAGCGGGGAGACGCGGGCACGTACCCGGCGACAGGGTCGTGTCCCTCGGCACGGCGCTGGGCGACGGCGGTGTCCAAGTAGCGGGTGTGCCGCGGGACGACGGCGTTGAGGACGAGGCCGAGGGCGGCGAGTTGCGGCAGTTGCTGCGCTGGGTGTCTGCCGGACACCCCACACCGGTGCTGGTCCGCGACGGGCGCGCCACGTCCCTGCCCTCCCCGCCCGGCGGACCGGGACTCCCCCTCGGTGTGCTGCCCGGCACGTCCTACACCGCCGACGAGACCCCGCTGCGGATCGGCGACATCGTCCTCATCTACTCGGACGGCCTCACCGAGCGACGGGACGGCGACCCGGACCTGGACACACTGCGCTTCCTCGACGCCGCCGAGTCCTCCTTGCGGACGGCGGCCCCGGGCCCGGTCCGGGAGGGGTTGCACGCCTACGCCGAGCACCTCGTCGCACGCCTCGACGGCCCGCACCGCTCGGACGACGCCACCCTCCTCGCCCTGCGCCGGATCGCCCCGCACAGCGGATAACGCACTGACCGACGTCGCGGTCCCGATCGCGGCGTACGCGTCGGCACGATGGGCTCCGCATGGGCTCACGGACCCGTTCTGATCCTCCAAGCGGCTCTGTCCGCAAGCCACTCACCGGTTGAGCAGCCCGGCCAGGGCCCCTCTCAGATCGTCGACGGTGCGAAAGAGCACCGCAGTCATCCCCAGCTCACGTGCCGCCTCGACGTTCTCCTCCCGGTCGTCGACGAAAAGACATCGGTCAGCGCGGGCACCGGCCTGCTTCGCGGCCATTTCATAGATGCGACGGTCCGGCTTGGCGACACCGACGAGCGAACTGTTGATCACGCTGTCCGCGAGGTCGGCCAGCCCGAGCGCGGTCAGGTCTTCGTCGAGCCACACAGTCGCGTTCGTGACGAGGACGACCGGACAATGCCTCCGGGCCTGACCGAGGAGGCTCACCACCGCTTCATCCGCCCAGAAGTCAGCTTCGGTGAACGCCTTGGCCAGCGCACGAGCGTCACTCAACGACGCGTGGGCTCCGAGGCCGTGCACGATCGACTGCGCCCACGCGTCCCTGGTGACCTGTCCGAGCAACAGCGGCAGGTCGTTCTCCGACGGCGTCGAAGGGCAGTTCAGAAGCTTCTGTCGCGGTCCTCATGCTGCATGGATACCACTGAAGTTGGCGTGGAACGCCGGCTTCACTTCAGGTGCCGAGCCAGGAACCCGGCCGCCGCTTCCCCCGCGAACTCCGGGACGCCGGTGTGACCGCCCATGTTGGCGTGCAGTGTCTTCTCCTGGGAGCCGAAGGCGTCGAACAGGTCCAGGGCCGACTGCCGGTCGTTCGCTTCGTCGTCCCACTGCAGCAGGACGTGCAGCGGGATGGTGACCCGACGAGCCTGCTCGAGGATGGCGCGAGGCACGAAGCTCCCGGCGAACAGGACGGCGGCCGAGACCCGCGGCTCCACCACCGCGAGGCGGACGCCGATGGAGATGACTCCGCCCGAGTAGCCGACCGGGCCACCGATCTCCGGCAGTGACAGAAGTGCGTCCAGGGCCGTCTGCCATTCCGGGACCGCCCGCTCGACCAGCGGCAGAACGAGGGCGTCGACGACCTCGTCGCCTACCCGCCGACCCGCGCTCATCGTACGGCGCAGATCGGCGCGGGCCTGCTCGACGGCGGGCCAACGGGGCCGGTCACCGCTTCCGGGGAGTTCGATGGTGGCCGAGGCGAAACCGTCCGCCGCGGCGCGCCGGGCCCGGGCCACCAGTCGGGGGTACATCCGCTGGAGTCCGAGCGGCGGGTGACCGAGCAGGATCAGGGGTGCAGATGCGGACGGGGATGCGGACGCGGGTGTCCACAGGATGCCGGGGATCTCGCCGATGGTGAACGGGCGCTCGCAGACACCGTCGTCGAGGCGTTGTTCGGAAGTGAACCGCATGGTTGTGCCTTTCGGGAGGGCTGTTGAACGGCGCTCCCGGACGACCTATCGCCCGACCGTGACTCCGGAGGAGAGCACCCATGTGGATTCGCTCACGGGTACCACCTCCTCGATCTCTCGCACGGCCTCCGGAAACGTAGCAGTGAGCACGGCTGTCCGCCAGTCATTTCTTCGGCGGCGCCCAAGCCGGAGAGGCCGTGGCCGGTCGGACTCTTGATACTCGGCTGGTCAGCGGAAGACCGCCACCTGACGCCGGAACATGCGGGATGCTCCGTTGGACGGGTCCCACAATGTCTCGTCACCGATGTGGAAGTACTGGCTCATCGCGGCACCTTTCAGTGGGTCATGACCGACCAGGGTGTTCGACCGGATCCTTGCGACCAATGGCTCTCAGTGCGCACCACGGGTCGAGCGCCCCGGAGACAGCCGTGTACGAAAGTCATGAGGCGATCGACTTATGGCTGATGCACCGTGCGTCTGGGCGCCGTTGACTGATCGAATGACGACCCAAGTGCCCGAACCGACCGCTCTCGCCGCGCGTGCCCTGGCGCCCGACTTGGCGCGAGGCTTCATGCTGCTGTTCATCGCGCTGGCCAACTCCCACTACTTCCTGAGGGGGCCGTCAGTGCTCGGAGGCTACCCACAGGGCGGCTCGCCTTCGGACTCGATGGTCATCTGGCTGATCTCGACGTTCGTCGACGGCCGGGCGTTCCCCATGTTCGGGCTCCTCTTCGGCTACGGCGTCGCCCACATCGTGCGCCGGCAGGAGGCCCGCGGGCCACGGTCGGTGCGGCGACTGCTGTGGCGGCGCAGTCTGGTGCTGGTTGTCGTCGGTTTCCTGCACGCGGTGCTGCTCTACGTCGGTGACATTCTGGCGGCATACGGTGTGCTGCTGTTGGCAGGCGCATGGATGGTCCGCTGGAAAGACCGCTGGCTGCTGCTGACCGCTCTGCTGTTCTTCGTACTCGTCTCCCTGCCGAGCGGCGACTCGGCGACCATCAGCGGCGATCCGCCGGACAGCTCGATGCTTCCCACGGACGTGCTCACGATGGTCACCGAGCGGGTACAGGTGGCGCCCTTGGTCGCGTTGTTCGGGCCGCTCGGATTCATGTGTCCGTTCGCTGTCGGACTTTGGGCAGGACGCCGACGGATCCTGGAGCAACCGGAACGGTATCGGATACTGCTGCGTGTCACGGCCTCCGTCGGAATCGCCGCCGCCGTACTCGGCGCCCAGCCCATATCGCTGATGCTTGCCGGCGCCGTGGGCGTTCCGGGCCAACCGGTACTGGAGCTGATCGGGCCTCTGCACGACTCGACGGGCATCCTGGGAGGGTTCGGGTACGCGGCTCTGGTGTCACTGCTTACCCGTCGGCTCGAGCTCCGACGGGGAACGATGGTGAACGCGATCGCCGCCGTCGGTCAGCGGTCGATGACCTGCTATCTGGCACAGTCAGTCATCTGGGCGCTGGTCTTCACTCCCTTCCTCCTCGGCCTCTCCGCGGCCCTGTCCGTCACCACTACGGCACTTTTGGCCCTCGCAACCTGGATCGCGACGGTGCTGCTGGCGCACCGCATGCACCAAGCGGGACAGCGCGGCCCGTTCGAGGTGCTGGTCCGGCGTGTCACCTATCGGCGCCCGGCCCGATCCGGGCGGGACCGCCCGGATCGGGCCGCACGACCGTCCCCGTGAGGTGAGTGGACCCCAGCTGGGTTGCGGCATCTACGCCAGGGACCGGCCCGGTCGACTTGGGCAACGGCGTGGCACTCGACCGAACCAACGTCCGGGGGCTGCTCGGGAGCCCGCGGGACGAACGACGTGAGCGCCATGGGGTGCTGTGATCCTCATGGCTTCCGGATACGGCCCGGTGCGACGCCGTGGTTCTGGACGCGGGCGTCCGGAGCGTTCTGGGCCAGGCGGGCGGCCAGGGTGGCTGCGAAGTCCTCGGCGCGGGCCAGCTGGACCCGCAGTTTCTCCACCTGTTCGGCGGCGGCCTGCTGGTACGTGCGCACGCGCTCCAGCAGGGCCTCGCGCTCGTCGGTGTCGAGAACGCCGTCGCCGTCCAGACGGTCGGTGGCGTCCAGCAGGTCGCGCATCTGCTCCAGGGTGAAACCGAGCGGCTTCATCCGGCGGATGACCATGAGCCGGGCGACGTCGGTCTCGGTGTAGAGGCGGAAGCCTCCCTGGGAGCGGGCGGAGGGAATGACCAGGCCGGTCTCCTCGTAGTGCCGGATGGTGCGCAGGGACAGCTCCGTCCGCGCGGCGACCTCGCCGATCTGCATGTGCTTGTCGTCCACGCCGTTCTCCTGGCTCTCCCCGTCGTGGCGGGCCGCTTCCCGTGCGACCCCACCCACCTCTACTCTAACGTTAGGGTAGAGTTGTCGACGGTGAGGGCGGCCCGGCTGTCCTGCCTCTGCCGTTTCCGGGGCCGATGACGCCCCCGGCGAAGACCCGATTCTTGCAGGAGTGAGCGTGCGCGAGCCCATGACGCCCATCGCCGCCGCCTGCCCGCCGTGACCCTTCGCCCGCGGATGTGAGCCGCCCGGCTGCCCGTGTGCGCCGCCCCGCCTCGCGTCCCTCCCCTTTCCGACTCAGCGGCCCGCTCTGCGGGTCGTCCGCGGGGTGCCGGTCCGGCCCCTGCTCGCCCTTCCCGCACGCCCCGGCCTGCCGCCGGCGTGCGCCCGAGCACGACAGGTACGCATCTCCTTGTCTTCTGCTGCTGTGACTCCTGCGGCGCGCCTGCGTGGCCTGCGCCCCGACTGGCTGAACAACCCGAAGGTCTGGCGCACCGAGGTCCTGGCCGGCCTGGTCGTCGCCCTGGCCCTGATCCCTGAGGCGATCTCGTTCTCGATCATCGCCGGTGTCGACCCCGCGGTCGGCTTGTTCGCCTCGTTCACCATGGCCGTGACGATCTCCGTCGTCGGCGGACGCCGCGCGATGATCTCCGCCGCCACCGGCGCGGTCGCGCTCGTCATCGCGCCCGTCAACCGTGAGCACGGCCTTGGCTACCTGGTCGCGACCGTCATCCTGGCGGGGCTCTTCCAGATCGTCCTGGGCGCGGTGGGCGTGGCCAAGCTCATGCGGTTCGTGCCTCGCTCCGTGATGACCGGCTTCGTCAACGCCCTCGCCATCATGATCTTCATGGCGCAGGTGCCGGAGATGCACGACGTGCCCTGGCCGGTGTACCCGCTGATCCTCGGTGGTCTGGCGCTGATGGTTTTCTTCCCGAAGGTCACCAAGGTGATCCCGGCGCCCCTGGTGTCCATCGTCATCCTCACCGTGATCACCGTGGCAGCCGGGATCGCGGTGCCCACCGTCGGCGACAAGGGCGAGCTGCCGTCCTCGCTGCCGGTGCCCGGCCTGCCCGACGTGCCCTTCACCCTGGACACCCTGACGACCATCGCCCCCTACGCCCTCGCCATGGCGCTGGTCGGCCTGATGGAGTCGCTGATGACCGCGAAGCTGGTCGACGACATCACCGACACCCACTCCTCCAAGACCCGTGAGTCCATCGGGCAGGGCATCGCCAACATCGTCACCGGCTTCTTCGGCGGCATGGGCGGCTGCGCCATGATCGGCCAGACCATGATCAATGTGAAGGTGTCCGGCGCCCGCACCCGCGTCTCCACGTTCCTGGCGGGCTCGTTCCTGATGGTGCTGTGCATCGCCTTCGGGCCCGTCGTCTCCGACATCCCCATGGCCGCCCTGGTCGCCGTCATGGTCATGGTCGCCTTCGGTACCTTCGACTGGCACTCGATCGCGCCCAAGACCCTCAAGCGGATGCCCACCGGCGAGATCGCCGTCATGGTCATCACCGTGATCGTCGTGGTCGCCACCGACAACCTGGCCATCGGGGTCGTGGTCGGCTCCCTCACCGCCATGGTCATCTTCGCCAAGCGCGTCGCGCATCTCGCCCAGGTCACCGCCGTCACCGACCCTGACGGCAGCACGGTCGTCTACCTGGTCACCGGCGAGCTGTTCTTCGCCTCCTCCAACGACCTCGTCGGCCAGTTCGACTACGCGGGCGACCCGGAGAAGGTCGTCATCGACCTCTCGGCCGCCCACATCTGGGACGCCTCCTCCGTCGCCGCACTCGACGCGATCGAGACGAAGTACAAGCAGCGCGGCAAGACGGTGGAGATCACCGGCCTGAACGACCCCAGCGCCGACCTCCACGGCAAGCTCACCGGCGAACTCGCCGGCAGCCACTGACCCCGGCGCCGCACGCCCACAGCAGAGGACCCCGGCCCAGCAGGACCGGGGTCCCCTGCGCCCCTGAAGAGGGCGGACTCGCAGCAGGCGTGCGGGCCTGGTTCCGCTTCGCGGAGTCCGGCGAGTACGCGGTCAGTGGACCGGAAAGCCGAACGAGTATCCCTGCTCCTTGAGCCAAGGGAGGACCTTGCGCAGGGCTTCGACCGTCTGGGCGCGGTCTCCCCCGGCGTCGTGGAAGAGGATCGTCGGCCCGTTGGGCAGCTCGCGCTGAACGGTGGCGACGATGGTGTCCGTGCCGGGCCGCTCGAAGTCCTTGGTGTCCACGTTCCAGCCCAGTGGACGCATACCCCGGGATGCGGCCAGCTTGCGGCTGTGGGGGGTGAAGGCGCCGCCGGGGGCCCTGTAGTACATCGGCCGTACGCCCCCGGACGTCTCGGTGATCATGCGCTCGGTGTCAAGGATCTCCTTGGACTGGTACGCCTCGGACTTCTTGTCCATGGCGGTGTCGTGCGACACCGAGTGGTCGCACAGCCGGTGCCCGGCCGCGACGACGTCCTTCACGAGGTCCGGGTGGGCCTGGGCCTGCGTGCCCGTCATGCAGAACGTGGCCCTGACCCCGTACTCACGCAGCAGGTCGAGCACTTGCGGCGTCCAGGCGGGGTCGGGGCCGTCGTCGATGGTGATGTTGACGCCCCGCGCTCCCGCGTCGGAGGCGTGCGCGATGGCCGGGTCGACCGGGTCGACGTCACTGCCCGGCGTGGCCGACGCGGTCGCCTTCGGTGCCGCTGCGTCCACGGGTCCGGCCTGCGCGGTCCACACCGAGGCGCCGACCGCGAGGACCGTCACTCCGAGCGCCGCCCCGACCACTTTGCCGTACCAGGCCCGTCCGCCGCCGTGCCGCGCCATGTCCGTCCCGCCTTCGCGTAGTTCCTCGCCGTTCCCCGGTCCTGTCGGGACCACATGGCAGGACGGAAGACCGGGGCCGGAGGATGCGTCCGTTACCGATCACGGAGCTCGAGCGGCGACGGCCGGCGCGGCGGTTCGGCAAGGACCTGCCGCGGGCACCCCGCCGTTCGGACACCCGACGGCCCGTGTGCCATACTCAGCGCCGCTCATAGCAATATCGGACCGGGGGCCGCATGCACGCACTGTCACTGCAAGCCCCCTATCTGGACACGGACGCGGACCAGCTCTGTTTCTCACTGGACCTGGGCGAGCGGCCGGCGCTCGCCGAACGTGAAGTGCTCGTGGGGGGACTGACCGTACGCATGCGGCTGCTCGGCGCCTCACACCAGGTGTTCGCCGGACCCGTGCGGGAGACCGTGGCGTGCCTGCCGGGTGCCGCCCGAGGGCTGCCGGCCGGACTCACCCGGCAGCTGGCGGGCTGGACCTACGACTTCAACGCCTCCACCGCGCGTCTCGAACCTGCCGAGTTCAGCGCGCGGGTGGCGAGGATCCTCGGCCGGTCGGCGGACGCGGAGCACAGCCTGTGCGGAACCTTCCCGGGTTCGCCGGAGGCGGTGACGGCGGTGGTCGTCGAGGCGTCCGACGAGGCGTCACGTCCCCCACTGGCCTGGCGCACCTGGCACACGTATCCGCAGAACGGGCAGATCGTATCGACGCGCACCCGACTGGAGGCCCGATGAACAGCGCCCGACTCGTCCGCGCAGCGGTGGCGGCCGCTCTGCTCACCGTTTCGCTCGCGGCCTGCTCCAGCGACGGGGACGACGGGGTTCCCCGCTCCTGGATCCGCGACCAGTACACCGCCAGCGGGTCCCGGTGGCTCGACAAGGACAGCGCCCCGACTCGGGTCGCCGACGCGATCGACGACAAGCGCGAGGCCCTCGACCGGTCTTCCGGCGGCGGCATGCAGTTCCTGCGCTACGGCGACGACATGGTGACCGTCTCGCCGTACCGGGGCGGCAGCATGATCGAGATCGAGGACTACCGCAACGGTTACCGCCGCCACCAGCAGCACCTCGTCAACTGGCCCAACCCGAACAGTCAGAGTTACCGCGGCGGCGGTCCGGGCGAAGGCAAGTGAGCCCCGTGCCGGCCAGGCAGTACCACCTCCTCGCTCCGACGACGCTCTCCAGAAAGGCATCCCTGTGACCGAGATCTTCGAGTCGGCCGGTCAGGCCCTGCTCTACGGAGTCGTGGGACTGGTCGTGATGGCCGTCGGCTTCGTCGCCCTCGACCTTGTCACGCCCGGCAAGCTCTTCCACGTGGTGTGGCGGGACCGCAACCGCGGGGCGGCCGTGCTGCTGGGCAGCCAGTCCGTGGCGGTGGGCCTGGTCGTCATGGAGGCCATCCGGGCGAGCGAGTCGGAGGAAGGACTGGGCCAGGGCCTGTTCAGCACGCTCCTCTACGGCTTGGCCGGCGTGCTGGTGATGACACTGGTCGGCATCGTGATCGGCAAGCTCGCGCCGGGTCAGATGGGCGCGGTCGCCCTGGAGGACAGCGGGGACCGCCCGCACCCCGCCGCATGGGTGCAGGCCGGCATGTACCTGGGCACCGCCTTCATGGTCGGCGCGGCCCTCTCCTAGAACGGCTCCCATGAGTTCCACCACCCTGGACGACCGCGACACCACGGCCACCTCCCGCCCCCCGGGGACTCCTTCGCCCCGGGGGGCGCGGTTCCTTCTGCTGCTCGCCGTCTTCCTCTGTGCCGCCTGCGGCCTCGTCTACGAACTGGCGCTGACCGCGCTGGGCAGCTACCTCGTCGGCAACTCGGTGCTGCAGACCTCTGTGGTCATCTCCGTGATGGTCTTCGCCATGGGCGTGGGCTCGCTGGCGGCCAAACCGCTGCGGCGCCGCGCGGTCGTCGCGTTCGCGGTGCTGGAAGGCGCCCTGGCGCTGATCGGCGGCCTGTCCGTCCTGGCCCTGTACGCGGCCTTCGCCTGGCTGCAGCTCTACATGCCCGCGATGATCGTGGTGTCCCTGGTGGTCGGTGTTCTGATCGGCGCCGAGATCCCGCTCCTGATGACCCTCCTGCAGCGGATCCGCCGGCAGGACGCGAGCAGTGCCGTCGCCGACATGTTCGCCGTCGACTACATCGGTGCCCTCGTCGGCGGCCTGTGCTTCCCGCTGCTCCTGCTGCCGGCCTTCGGCCAGTTGAAGGGCGCACTGGTGGTCGGCTCGGTCAACGCGGTCGCCGGCGTCATCGTCGTGGTGTTCATCTTCCGCCGCGAGCTCCGCCGTATGGTGAAGGCGGGTCTGCTGGCGGGCGTCGCCGCGGTGCTTGCCGTGCTCTGCACGGCGTACGTGTTCGCGGACGACCTGGAGGTCACCGCGCGTCAGCACATGTACGCCGATCCCATCGTGCACGCCGAGACCACGCAGTACCAGGACATCGTGATCACCCGGTCCACCGCCTTCACCGGGGACCCCGACATCCGGCTGTTCCTGAACGGCGATCTCCAGTTCAGTTCCGTCGACGAGTACCGCTACCACGAGTCCCTCGTCCATCCCGCGCTGTCGGGCCGTCGCTCCAACGTGCTGATCCTGGGAGGCGGTGACGGGCTCGCGCTGCGCGAGGTGCTGCGGTACGAGGACGTCCAGCACGTCACCCTCGTCGAACTCGACCCTGCCATGACCCGGTTGGCGCGGGATTACGGGCCGCTGCGCACGCTCAACCGGGACGCGCTGGACGACCCGCGGACCGAGGTGGTGAACGCCGACGCCTTCAACTGGCTGCGCGGTGCCCGGCAGCAGTACGACGCGGTCGTCATCGACTTCCCCGACCCTGATTCGGCGTCGCTGGCCAAGCTGTACTCGGTGGAGTTCTACCATCTGCTCGGCCGGGTCCTGACGCCGCAGGCCAAGGTGATGGTGCAGAGTGGATCGCCGTTCTTCGCGCCGAAGACCTACTGGTCGATCGCGAAGACGATCGAGGAGGCGGGGTACGCGACCACCGAGTTCCAGGTCGATGTGCCGAGCTTCGGCAACTGGGGGTTCGTGCTCGCCGCCCGCGGCAGCGAGGCACCTGAGCTGCGGCTCGCCGCCGAGGCTCCCGAGTTGCGGTACCTGGACGACGCGGTGCTCAGGGCGGCGGCCGTGTTCCCCGTCGACCGCCGCCGCACCGACGTACGGCCGAGCACGCTGATGGATCCCGCGGTGCTCGAGTACGTCCTGGACGAGTGGCGCAATTACTGAGTCCCGGCAACCGGCCGGGCCGGTGCCGCCAGGCGGAAGCCCACGCCGATCGCCGCGAGGTCCGGTTCGTAGGCGCCGTGCCGACGGGCGCACCGGGCCAGGTCCCGGTCGTGACGGAACGCGCCGCCCCGGGTGATGTGCGGGTCGAAGGCCCAGTCTTCGGTGCTCGGCACCTCGGCGGGGGCGCCGGGGTAGGGAGCGTAGAGGGTCGAGGTCCACTCGTCGGCGTTGCCTGCCATGTCGAGCACGCCGAAGGGGCCGGCTCCGTCGGGGAACGAGCCGACCGGCGTCGTGGTGCCGATGCCGAGGTCCACGAGATTGGCCAGACCGGCGCGGTACTCGTCGCCCCACGGGAACTCCCGGTCGTCGTCGCCGCGCGCGGCGCGCTCCCACTCGTCCTCCGTGGGCAGCCGCACGCCGAGGCCGATGCGGTTCCCGAGCCACCGGCAGTAGGCGGTCGCCGCCTCCCAGGAGATCCCGATGACGGGGTGGTCCGCCGGCGCCGCCGGGACCGATCGGCCGGAGGCCGCCGCGAAGGGCGCCCACTGGCCGACCGTGACCGGCGTGCGGGCGATCCGGAACGCTGGAACGTGGATCTCCGCACGCGGGACTTCCTTCCTGTACCAGTCCACCGGCACCCCGGTGTCCGCGTAACGGCGGGCCACCGCCGCCACTTCGTCGCCCGGCGTACCCCGACGCAGCGTTCCGGCCGGGACCTCGACCCAGTCCACCTGCTCCACCCGCACGGCTCCTCCTCCGCTTGAACGGACGACTCCCATGATCGCCTCGGTGGCGGTGGCGGGCTTCGGCCGATGGTCCCGTCCCGACCGCGACCTTGGAACGAGGACCTCGCTGCGGCCCGCCGCCCTGCTCGAGCATTAGCTAAAGCGTGACCCTTGCCGCTCTGCTGTATGTACAGTGAGCGGTCGGAGTGGGCACGGCCCTGCCTCGCGCACACGTTGGAGGTTCACGCACATGCGCATCATCGACGGAACGCCCGAGGAGATCGTGGAGTACGAGCGACTCACCGGCCGCGCTTCCCGGAACTCGCTCGCCGACGCCGCCCTCTCCCCCGACGAGAGCGCCGAGGCACAGACGGCCGAGGAGACGACCGCGCTCAGCACGGCGGCGCCCTTGCCGGCCGCGGACCACGTCGCCCTGATGAAGTTCATCTACGGACGGGCCGGCAAGAACCCGGAACGCACCTTTCAGACCGAGAGGTTCATCAAGAGGCTCCTGGACGAGGAGGAGGTCGTCGTGGCCTTCGGCCGCTCCTCCAAGACCCCTGACGGCCTCGCCGACTACCTGATGATCCGCGACAACGGACCGCAGCGCTACGGAGCAGTCGCGTACCTGCGGCCCATCAACGGAGGCCTGACCATACGCCTCGGCCCCGACGACCTCCACCGCCTCGGCATCGACGGGACGGACGACCGCATCCAGCTCCGCAGCGTCGCTCCTTCCGACCCCTACAAGCTCAACTGCCCTCTCGCCCACGACGAAGCCGCCGAGCTCGCCTCCACCCTCGTCCGCGCCGCGCTGGCCATCGTGCGCAGCGAATGACCCCGCCCCCACTTCCCCTCAGACAGGCACCTCACCATGCCGCACCCCCAGCTCCGCCCGCACCAGCGGGAAGCCGTCGATGCCGTGCTGCGTGCCCTCGAATGCCCGGCAGGGACGACGGTGCCGCCGCGAGGACTCCGCACCCAGGTGATCATGGCGACCGGGTCGGGCAAGAGCCTCGTGGCCGTCCGGAGCGCTGAAGAGCTCCGCGCCGGCCGTGTGCTGGTACTCGTCCCCTCGCTGGACCTGCTGACCCAGACCGAGACCGCCTGGCGCGAGGGAGGCCGCACGGGCCCGGTGGTCGGGGTCTCCTCCCTGCGGGGTGAGGACGGGGCCTTTCCCAACACCACGGATGTGCGGGAACTGGTCGACTGGGTAAGGCCGTTCGACAAGGTGACGGTGTTCGCCACGTACGCCTCCCTCGGGCTCGGCACGCTGGAGCGCGCCCACCGGGCCGGCCTTCCGGGCTGGGACCTGATCGTGGTCGACGAGGCGCACCGGACGTCGGGCCGGCTGGGCAAGCCGTGGGCGGTCGTCCACGACAACACCCGCATCCCCGCCCTGCGACGCCTGTACATGACGGCCACGCCCCGGCTGTGGCAGTTGGACGAGGACGCCGGCCGGGGCGCGCCGGGCGATCTGGTGGCGAGCATGGAGGACGATCCGGAGGGTCCGTTCGGCAGCCGGGCCTTCAGCCTGTCGTTGTCGGAGGCGATCGACCGGGGGATCAGCGCGCCGTACCAGGTGGTGTGCGTGGACATCACCGACACGCAGCTCCAGGCCGCCCGGCTCCTGGGCGCCGAGGGGCTCTCCGACGAGGTCCGCGGAGCCCGGCTCGCGGCTCTGCAGACGGCGCTCGTGAAGGCGTCGGCCGAGGAGGGATTCGACAGGACGCTGGTCTTCCACCATGTCGTGAAGGAGGCCGAGGCCTTCGCGGCCGGCCTGCCGGACGTCGCCGCGCGGCTGCACGCCGCCGACCCGGAACGGTACCCGAAGTCGGTCTGGGCGGACTGGTTGTGCGGTGAGCACAAGCCGGGCCACCGACGACGGGTGCTGGACGAGTTCGCCGACGGTGTCGCCACGGACGGCACAGCTGTGGCGAAGCGCTGTCTGGGGTCGGTGAAGGTGCTGGGCGAGGGAGTCGACACCAAGAACTGCGACTCCGTCTACTTCGCCGACGTACGGGGGTCCATGCCCGACCTCGTCCAGGCCGTCGGCCGCGCTCTGCGGATGCGGCCCGGCGAGGGCAAGCTCGCCTCCCTCGTGGTTCCGGTCCTGCTCGGGCCCGGCGAGACGGTCGACAACATGCTCACCAGCAGGGCGTACGGCGGCCTGGCCAAGCTCTTGGAGGCGCTGCGGGCTCACGACGCCCGGGTCGTCGAGCAGCTCGCCGAGCAGCAGGCGCCGAGTCGTGTCCGGGGCGTGCAGAGCCGTGGCGGGGTGGAAGGCGAGGAGGCCGTGAGCGACCGTGGGTTGTCGGTGCCGGCTCGTGCGCTGCTGAGATTCTCCACGCCTCGGGACCCCGCGCAGCTGGCCGCGTTCATCAGCCTGCGCGTCCTCAACCCCGAGCACCGTCACTGGCGGCGCGGGGTCGAGGCCGCCGTCCTCTACAACCGCGAGTACGGCGACCTCAAAGTGCCGTTCACCTACCGCGTGCCCGGCAGCGACGGCCAGGAGTCCGGAGCCGAAGTCTGGCCGGCCTCGCTCGCCGGCTTTCCCCTGGGGCAGTGGATCGCCGACGCCCGGAGGGTCTACACCCGCGGAGAGATGGACGTCGATCGCGTCGAGCAGTTGGAGAAGCTCGGCATGGTGTGGTCACACTTCGACGTCGCGTGGGAAGAGGGCCTCGCGGCGGCGCGCGGGTGGGCCGCCGGGGCGGGCCATCTCCTGGCCCCGCTGGACGCCACCTATCAGGGCTGTCGGGTGGGCATCTGGCTGAAGAACGCCCGGGCCGCCGCTCGGAAGGCCGCAGAGGTCGAGCAGGGGCGGGCCGAGGGCCTGCCGGTGCAGTCGTCGGCCGGGACGCTGTCCGAGGATCGGCGTGCGCAGCTGGAGGACATCGACCCGTCCTGGTGCCCGGCCTGGTCGGTGGACTGGCAGCGGTGCTTCCATCTGCTCCGGCGCCACCTCGAGGCCGGCGGTGAGCTGCCGATGGAGCCGGGCACGGTCGTCCGCCAGGGCGAGGACCTCGGCCGGTGGGTGCGGACGGTCCGCCTCGCCTGGGACAAGCTCACCACCGTGCAGCAGTGGATGTGTGAACACGTCCTCGGGATCACGCCCGCGGCGGAGGAGGAAAAGCCTCCCCCGCGCCGAGCGCATGCCGACAAGTGGGCCCTGAACTACGTGGCCGCCCAGCAGTTCTACGAGCGCGAGGGACACCTGCGGGTGCCGAGGAAGCACATCGAACGGATCGTCCTCGACCGCGGCGCGGACGGGAGAGCGGAACAGCAGGAGGTGCTGGACCTGCGGCTCGGCGCCTGGATCGGGAACCAGCGGAGCAGGGCCGCGACACTGTCGCCGGAACGGGTGGAGCGGCTCTTGGCGGTCGGGATGCGCTGGACGACGTAGAAGGCTGCCCTCACGCCGTTCCGCAACGCTCGCGCAGGAGCTCGACACCGTCGCCCTCCAGGTCGTCGAGATGGGCCGCGCGTCCGGTCATGGCCATCGTCAGGGCCAGAGTGCTGCCGGACACGACGGGGCCGGATCCGGTTTCGAACGGGCCGTCGTTCGCGACGAGTCGCAGGTCGGTGATGCGTCCCTTGGCAACGACCACCTGATCCGTTCCGCGGTAGTACTCGGCGACCCGTGTGACCGCCCGGGTCGGGTAGTCGCGACGCAAGTCCAGCGGACGCCGGATGTCCTCCGCGTGCACGATCGTCTCGCCGAGCATGGCCACGGCGGGGAGGGGAGGCTTGGTCCTGCTGGGTACGACATGCTGGAACCGGTCCAGTGTTTCGGAGGGGGTCGCACCGAGCTGTTCGGCCAGCCGCATCGCCACCTGTCTGTCGAAGTCGAACCGGCAGCGGATCACGCCCGCCAGCCAGCGCACGGCATTGAGGCTCGCCCCCGCGGTGAGGTGCGCCAGTACCTCACGCACCGTCAACCCGGTGCACAGCGACGGGGTCGTCCATCGGTCGTCGGGCAAGTCGGCAAGGTCGGCTGCCAGTGCCGCTCGCTCCGTATGGATCCATGACCAGACCTCGGTCCTCGGATTGCGGTCTGCTGCCAGTTCCGAACCAGTCATGCGGGCGAATCTCCTGTCACGAGCCGTGCTCCGGATCGCACCTGGACCGGAAGAACGTGCTCGTCCGGCAGGTGTTCGGACAAGAGACTCCCCCACTGGAGGAAAGTCGTCGCCCACCGCGGCTTGTCGCTCGGGGCAGTGCGGTGGCACTCTGGTCTGCCCGGTACCCCGGCCACACTGTTCCAGCATGCCCTCCGGCTGCGTCGTCTGACGCCGGACGAGCCCCTCTTCCGCAGCGGAGAGCCGTTCCCCGGCGCGGAGCGGCGCCGACGACAGCGGAAGCAACCGTTTGACGCCGGCCGCGGTGACGCCTCTGGCTCGCGGACTCCACGGCCCGGAATCCGGTCTGCGTGCTCTTCGGGACGACGGGCCGCACCCCGCTCAGGGCTTCTCGCCGCGCGTGTACGGGCCGAGGATTTCTCGGAACACGGTGTCGCCGGGAGGCTCGAACTCCTTGGTGTCCGCACCGCGTTCGACGAACGGCGTGCAGGTGGCAGAGGTGCGGGCGACCATGTGGTGGGTGCCGAGCAGGCGGCCGGTGCGGGCCTCCAGGATCCGTAGCTCGTACCGGCCTTCGTAATGGGAGATCTCCCGCCGTCCCGCTGCGGCGGCGGGCGAGTCGTACCGGCACACCTTGAGGAGCTTGCCCAGCCCTTCGTACCGGGCGCAGGCGACGAGTTGCACCCGCTCCGGCAGCGGTGCGAACGGATCGGTGCGGTCGCGGTCGCGGCCTCGGCCCTCGAACTGGTGCAGCAGCCCGTTGACATGGACGACCACAGGGCGCGGTCCGGACGTCGACACACGTGCCGCCCGGGGCACCGGCCGGCTCCCCTCCTCCTGGCACAGGCCGACGAACGAGAAGAGGCTGAGGCGCGTCTCCACCGGGCTTTCCGGCACCGGAGTGACCGGCTGCCCGGAGGATCCCGGGGCGACGGAGAAGGCCGGGATCGTCGCGGCGGGTCCGCCGGTATCACCGTCACTGCCCGCCGGCCGTCCCAGCAGCCCGATCAGGACCGCGACCCCGGCCAGGGCCACCACCCCGGCCCCGTAGCGCGCCCGTCCAGCCATCCCGCCCGCCCCCTTCCGGCGTCACCGCCCGCCGATTCTCCCGCCCCGGTGCGCTCCGGGCGGCGGCGGACGAGCGACATAGGGGAACCACCGTAGCCCTTCGGCACCGACCGCGTGCCGGACCGGGAGGACGGCCTATGCGGTTCGTGCCCGGCGCGCACGCCCCGCCGTACTCCTCGGCGAGTTGCCGGGTTCCCCGGCCCGGGACCGGGTCCGCGGCCTGCTCGACCGGGTCCACCTGCCCGCGGACGCCGCCCACCGGCTGCCCCGCGAGTTCTCCGGGGGCCAGCGGCAGCGCGTCGCCATCGCCCGTGCCCTGGCCCTGCGTCCCCGGCTCGTCATCTGCGACGAGCCGGTCTCCGCGCTGGACCTGACGACCCGAAGGGCCGTGCTCGACCTGCTGCTGGACATCCAGGAGGAGACGGGCACGGCGTACCTCTTCGTCACGCACGACCTGTCCGTGGTCCGCTTCATGAGCCACCGGGTGGCGGTGATCCACCGCGGCGAGATCGTGGAGACGGGCGGCGCCACCGACGTCACCGGTGCGCCGCAGCACGCCTACACGCGGACACTGATGCTGTCGGCCCCGGTGGCGGACGTCGCGGCGCAGCGCCGGCGCAGGGAGGCGGCGCAACGTCTCTCCGGGTGAGGCGGCGAGCGTCCGGTTGTCCGGCCGCCGGTTCACGTCACGAGAAGGCGCAGACCGAGCTCTGCGGCGTCGAGGGCGACGACATCGCGGTTGCGCTCGGCCCACCGGCCTGAGGAAAGGTCGTCGCGCAGGCCGTTCACCGCCCGCTGCTCCGCCTCCGGTCCGACCCGGGTCCACACGGACACCGCGCGGCGTACCTGTTCGTCCAGGTACGCCTCGGGCCGGCGCCAGTGGGCCTCGAAGAAGCCGTCGGCGCAGTCCCAGGGGACGAGCACCGGTTCCGCACGACCGTCGATCGCGCGGGCCAGGTCGGCCAGCGAGGGCCAGTCGGTGAGGAGGCCGCCGAACTCGGGCAGGTAGTCGCGGGTGAGCCAGAAACGGTCACGCCAGCCGGTGCTGCTCGCGTCGTAGGTGAACACCACCACCCGGCGGGCCACGCGCCGCATCTCCCGCAGACCGGCGACCGGGTCCGGCCAGTGGTGAACGGTGCTGACCGCCATCGCCGCGTCGAACGACTGGTCCTCGAAGGGCAGGTGCTCCGCGGCGGCGGCCACGCACGGCGCCGAGCCCGCCGGGCGCTGCGCACGCATGACGGCCGACGGTTCCACCGCCGTCACGTCACGGTCCGGGGGCTCGTAGGAGCCGGTGCCGGCCCCGACGTTCAGCACGGTCCGCGCGTCCCCGAGCGCGTCCCAGATCCTTTCGGCGATCCGCGGCTCGGTGCGCCGCGTCGCCGGGTAGGCGGATCCGATGACGTCGTACAACTGGGCGCCGAGCACTTTCAGTTGTTCCTCCGGCGTCGTTCGCATCCCCATGGCCCGTGCCTCCAGCTCTCTGTCGATGGCCGTCACGGCGGCAGCGGCGTGATCGCGCCGGTCCAGCAGCAGACCGCGCAGACGGCGCAGGTGTGCCACCGCGTCGGTGGCGGGGTCGTCGACCAGGTCCGCGATCTCGCGCAGTCCGAAACCCAGTCGCCGGTAGGCGAGCACCTGCCGCAGCCGCTCCACGTCGCCCGCCGCGTAGGCCCGGTACCCGGCCGAGGTGCGCGCGGACGGCCGCACGAGGCCGATCTCGTCGTAGTGGTGCAGCGTGCGAACGCTGACGCCGGCCAGCCCGGCCACGCGTCCCACGGTCAGGTGCTCTTCCATGCCACGGACTATGCGGGATGACGCCACGTGAGGGTCAAGCACTCCGAGGCCGGACCGGGCGGCGGCAGGCGCGGATCGGTCCGGTTTTCCGGTGTCCCAATGGACCGGGACACCGGACCGTTGTCTTTCTACGGTGGAGCCGTTCCTGTCCGAGCCCGCACGTCTTCGGCGTGCGGGCACGAATCGAGGTGACACCGTTGCTCCGACGCCGAATCGGGGGCCCGTCGGGCCCCGTCGTCAGCGCCCTGTGCCTGGGCGCACTGCCCTTCGGCACCACCGTGGACGAGAAGACGTCCTTCGCCATTCTCGACCGGTTCACCGAGGCCGGCGGCGATCTCGTCGACACCGCCGACAACTACGCGTTCTGGGTTCCCGGCGGGACCGGGGACGAGAGCGAGAGCACCGTCGGCCGATGGCTGGCGAGCCGCCGCATGCACGACAAGGTCGTGATCTCCACCAAGGCGGGGGCCCGGCCGACCGTGCCCGGCAGCGGCCTGGAGACGGCCGAGGGGCTGTCGGCACCGGTGATACGCAAGGCCGCGGAAGACAGCCTGCGACGCCTGGGCACCGATCGCCTCGACCTGTACTGGACGCACATCGAGGACCGGTCCGTCCCCCTGGAGGAGACGCTCGGGGCGCTCGAGGAACTGGTCGGCGGCGGCAAGGTGTCGGTGCTCGGCTGCTCCAACCACGCCACCTGGCGGACCGAGCGGGCCCGCGCGATCGCCCGGACCAACGGCTGGACCGCGTACACCTGCGTCCAGCAGCGCTACTCCTACCTCCAGCCGCGCTTCGACATCGGACTGCCGGAGAGCGGGCACGTCCATGTGATCGCCGAGCTCCTCGACTACGTGCGCAGTGAGCCGGACCTGACGCTGATGGCCTACTCGTCGCTGCTCTCGGGCGCGTACACACGGCCCGACAAGTCCTTGCCGGCCGCCTACGACCACCCCGGAACCGGGCAGCGCCTGACCGTTCTGCGGGAGGTGGCCGCCGAGCTGGGGGCCACGGCCAACCAGGTGGTACTGGCCTGGCTGCTCGGGGGCGACCCGCCGGTGATCCCGATCGTGGGGGTGAGCTCCGTCGCGCAGCTGGACGAAGTGCTGGGCGCGGTGGAGCTGGAGCTGCCCGGGGAGAGCAGGGCGCGGCTCGACCACGCCGCGACGGGCTGACGGGCCGCCCGCCGCCCCTCAGGCCGGCCGCTCCCCGGCCCTCGCTGCCTCGGAATCCCGCCCGTTGGTCCGCCGGGCCGCGTCTACGGCCTGTGCAAGGCGTCGCACGGCGCCGGGCACGGCCCGGTCGGCGAGATTGCCGTAGCCGAGGACCAGTGTCGGGCCGGCGGCGTCCGCGGTCCGCACCATGCGGTAGTCGTCGAGGTCCGCGAGCCGCACGTCGCGCCGTGCGGCCTCCTCGACGACGGCGGGCGCCGGGCAGTTGGTCAGGGACAGCAGCAGATGGAAGCCGGCCGCCGCGCCGGACACCCGGAACCCGGGCAGCGACTTGGTGAGTTCGCGCAGGAGGTGGTCGCGGCGGCGTTTGTAGCGCAGCCGGGACGCCCGCAGGTAACGGTCGTAGGCTCCGCGGTCCAGGAACCGGGCGAACGCCTCCTGGTCGATGACGGGCGGTGGCATGCCTGAGACGTGGTCCGCGGCCAGGGCGTCGGCCCAGCGCGGCGGCGCTGCCGCCCAGCCGATCCGCAGGGCCGGCGAGAGCGTCTTGCTGACCGACCCCATCAGCACGACGTGCTCGGGGGCCATGCCCTGGAGGGCGCCCACGGGGTGGCGGTCGTAGCGGAACTCGGCGTCGTAGTCGTCCTCCAGGACCAGGCCGTCGACCTCACGGGCCCAGGCGACCAGATCGGCGCGACGGGCCGGGGCGAGGACCACGCCGGTCGGGAACTGGTGGGCGGGAGCGAGGATCACCGACCGTACCTGCGGCGTGCGCCGCAGCAGGTCCACCCGCAGGCCGTCACGGTCCACGGGAACCGGGACGGGCACCAGACCCGCCGCCCCGGCCGTGGCGCCCAGCCGCGACCAGCCGGGGTCTTCCACGGCCACATGGGTGTGACCGTCGGCCCGCAGGGCACGGCACAGCCTGAGCACCGCGTCCAGTGTGCCGGCGCAGACCACGAGCTGCCGGGCGTCCAGCGACGCGCCGCGGCCCCGCACGAGGTACGCGGCGAGCCGTTGCCGGAGCCGGGCGAGACCGGCCGCGTCGGGGTAGCCGAGCTCGCCCCACGTCAGTGCGCCGGTGGCCTCCCGTACGGCGTCCGCCCACCGTCTGCGGGGAAACGCCCGCAGGTCGGGTACGCCGGGCAGCATGTCGAACTCCGGCTCCCAGCGCGTACCGGCGTCGGTGGGGCTCGTTGCCGGTGCGGGGACGGCCTGTGCCCGGACCCTGGTGGCCGAGCCGCTGCGCGCCTCCAGGTAACCCTCGGCGACGAGCTGTGCGTAGGCCTCCGTCACGACCCACCGCGAGCAGCCCAGATCCGCCGCGAGGGCCCTGCTCGGCGGCAGGGCGCTGCCGGAGGCGATCCGCCCACCGGTCACCGCCGCCCGCAGGGCCCGGGCCAGCCGGACGTGCATCGGGCCCTCGGTGGGACGGCCGAGTTCGAGGAAGGTCCCCCAGGCCGAGTCCGTCCGATCGTCTGCCACGGCAGCCGATGCTACCGACCGGCCCGCGACGGTCGAGCGGCGGGCGCAGCGCTCGGCATGGGCGGAACACTGCCTCCACCGCGTGGGACCCGGTCTGCGAAACTGTGCGGATGAACGTCAGACTCGCCGAGGCGCAAGACGTCCCGGGTTTCCTCGCGTTGGCGGGGCAGGTCGAGCACTGGTTCGGTCCGATGGTCGGTGAGGCCGGCTTCCACGCGGCGGTGCGGGACCACATCCGACGGTCGGAGGCGCTCGTGGCCGGCCCCGCCGGCTCGCCCCTGCTCGGCGCCATGTTGTTCGGCCCGACGGCACCGGCTTACCACGTTCACTGGCTCGTCGTGTCCGAGCAGGCGCGCGGGACGGGCGTCGGCCGCGCGCTCATGGACGACGCGCTGCGCCGGTGGGTGCGCGGCCCCGGCACGGTCGAGGTGGTCACCTTCGGCAGCGACCACCCCGGAGCACACGTGAGCGGCGCGCGCGTCTTCTACGAGCGTCTCGGTTTCGTCCCCGCAGAGGTCGCCGGTCCTGGGCCCGAGGGCGGTTCACGGCAGGTCTTCCGCCGCACGGTCGCCTGAGGCACCAGGCAGGTACGGGCGGCGTGCCGCGACAACCGCGGAACTGAACGGTGTGGTGAGTACTTCGGTGGCCCGCAGCGCTGGATGAGCGAGATAGAACAGGCGGAGCTCGTCCACTTCGCCACCGAAACGGGGCGGCCAGTGGAGCGAGGGCGTGAAGTCGTCCAGGACCAGCAGGCCGCCCGGAGCGAGCAGTTCGACGACGCCCTCGGGGTCGTCGAGCTTGCCTCCGCCGTCGCAGAAGAAGACGTCGAAGGGGGCGTGCCGTTCAAGCAGCCGCCAGTCCCCGGTGAGAACGCTGACGCGGTCGTCGTCCGCGAAGACACCGGCCGCTCGACGGGCCGGCCCCTCGTCACGCTCGACGGTGATCAGGCGGGCACCGGCGCCCAGGCCACTGTGCAGCCAGGCGGTCCCCACTCCGAAGCCGGTGCCGCTCTCGGCGACGACCCCGTGCGGCTTCGCGGCAGCGGCCAGGCCGAGCAGCCTGCCCACTTCCGGGATGCAGCTCTGCTCGAACCCCGCCTCGGCAGCGGCACGTTGCGCGGCTGCCACGCGGGGCGGAACCGCACGTCCTTCCGTCATCAGGATCTCCGGCGCCGGCTCGGCAGACAGCGTTCGCGCAGGCGGGTGAAGGCGGTGGGGGTGGGGCGCCGGGGAAGGAAGTCCTTGATCCGCTCGGCGCATTCCCGTGGGGTCGCCGTGCCGGTGTCGCATTCCATGTCGTAGTCGCCGTGCGCGTGCACCAGGTCGTACTGGAGCTCCGCGAGGCCCGTGGGCCGGTCGCCCCGGGCCAGCTCGCGACGGACCAGTTCGTCGAGCGGGCAGCGGACACCGACGAACATGACGTCCTGGGGGCGCAGCACCGTGAGGCAGTCGAGCAGGCGCCAGGGCTCACTGAGGACGTGGTCGACCACGATGTTGTTGCCCACCTCGGCCATGGCCGCGATCGAGCGGTGAAAGCCCTGCCTGGTGCGCCGCAGGGCGGCGTCGAGTTCCTCGGGGCCGAGGTCTCGCTTGGTGCGCATCGCGTTGAAGCTGTCCACCGACAGATGGAAGTAGACACCGTCGTCCAGTACGCCGAGCAGTTCCCGGGCGATGCTCGACTTCCCGGAGCTGGAAGTGCCGTTGAGGAAGATGACCTGACCGAACGCCATGCGCCTCATGATCCCATGGTGGTGAGCGGCGGTTCAGGCGGCCGGTCCGGAAACCGTCGGGAGGACCTTCTCGGCGATGTCGACGAGAACGCTGTCCTCCGGGGGGAACCCGGACGTGCTCCAGACGGTGATGTCGTAGCAGCCTCCCCGGTCCTTCCCGTCGAGGGCCACCGACAGGGTCCTGGCCGGGGGCCCTTGTTCCACCGGACCGCTCGATCCGCCGCTTCCGAGATCGATGGTGATCTTCATGGTGTGGTCCGAGGAGAGGACCGCGGGCCGGCCGATGACCTCGAGCGCCTCGTAGTCCTTCTCGCCGCCGATCTCCAGCACCCTCACGTACTGGGCGATCGACAGGTCGTTGTAGGTGGCCGAGACGTTGACGGTGTACGTGTCGAAGGCGACCTCTGCCTCCGGCCGGGCGACCTTTCCGTCCGTCAAGGGCGCGGTGCCGCTGCTGCCGGACGCCGCGGTCGCGATCTCCGAGGGGATTCCGAGGAGCGGGGCCAGGCCGGGCCGGTTGAGCGCCTCGCACAGTTCGTCACCGGTCACGGCCTCGGGCGTCTCCCGGTAGGCCTGCGGCAGTTCCTCGTCGGCACTCGGACACGAGACGGCCCGGGGTGTGTCGTCGTCGGAGGCAGGCAGCATCTTCGGGCCCGCCCACAGCGCGCCCCCGAGCGCCGCGAAGAGGGCCACGGCCAGGACGGCCTGGCCCCACGCATTGGGTTCCTTCTCCGCGGCTGCCGGGACGGGACGCGTCACGGGTGCGGCCTGCCCCTGCGGCTGCGGCTGGGTCCGGTCCGGATCACGGGCCGGGACATGGACGGCGGCATCGGCCGGGCCCGGTTCCCGGCGTGCGCGCAGGGCGCGGGCCTCCCGGCGGACGCGTACCGCGGTGAACACGAGGAACACCACCGCGAGAGAGGCCAGGACCCGGTCGTCGTCGCGGAAGGCGAGGTACATGAGGCGTACGCCGAGAACGGACCCGACCACGATGAGCAGCGGCTCGCGGACCCAGAAGGGCAGGAGACGGAGGAGGAAACCCAGCACCTGGTGATATGAACAGGTCAAGATCGTGTCCGCCATGACGGAAGCCACAGTTCCGGACCGGGTGTGACCTCGGTGAACGAGGGGCCCGGTCTTCCGCCTCGAACTCGACCGGCGCAGCAGAGCGGCGGGCTGGGGCATCACGAGCAACCTCTCCCACCCGGGAGTCGCACCGACGAGCCAGGCCGAAGAGACCGAAGGCGATCTTCGACTGGCTGTAGGCGCGCACGCCGTTGCAGGAACGCTCCCAGTTCAGGTCGCCCCATTCGTCCACCCGGAGGCCGGCGCCCTGGAACTGAACTGCCAGACCCTCCTCGACCCGGAGCAGTCACACCGTCTGGTCGTCTACACCGCGGCCCCGGGCAGCGAGAGCCACGACCGGCTGCGCCTCCTCGCGGTGATCGGCCCGCAGGACCTGCGCTGACCCGCTGCGGCGGAAGGACCGGGGAACTCGTGGCGATGCGCTCATACACGCGAACGGAACCCGAACGTGAGTGCAGTTACCTGTGAGTTCCGCACGCCGGACAGGTGACAGCTGTGACTGTCCCCGGCGAGGTGGCCCGTGACAGCGTCTTACCCGGCACCGACCCGGTGGAGGGAGAAGGCGTGAACAAGGGCTACGCCGTGTACTGCGACGCAGACCCGCACTTCTACGACGCGCCGCACCGTGCCACTCCCGGCACGGCGACCGCCGGCACCCGGTACGCGGTGGCCGACCTGCCGGTGCCGCCGGGATGGCGGCGCACCGAGATCGGCGACTGGCTCGCGCTGCGCCCCGTGGACGCCGTACTGCCGGCACAGGGCTGGAAGCTCCACGTGTCCGCCTGTCTGGACAACGCCGAGTCCGTGCTGGCGCGAGTACGGGAGTACTGCCTCGACCGCGGCATCGCGTTCAAGTTCGTGCCGAGCCGCTACCTGCTGCACCAGCGCAACGCCAAGTACGCGGACCGGTCGGGCAGCGGGAAGTTCGTCACGGTGTACCCGGCGGACGAGGGGCGGTTCGAGCGGGTCGTGGGCGAGTTGGCCGCTCTGCTGGACGGCGAGGCCGGGCCGCACATCCTCAGCGACCTGAGGATCGGCCGGGGCCCGGTGCACGTGCGCTACGGCAGCTTCACCCGCCGCGACTGCTACGACGACCAGGGGGAGCTGCGGCCGGCCGTCGCCGATCCCTCCGGTGAGCTGGTGCCCGACCTCCGCGGACCGGTGTTCCGCGTGCCCGACTGGGTGAGTGTCCCCGCCTTCCTGAAACCGCACCTCGACGCGCGGGACACGGTCACGATGGCCGGCATCCCGTACACCGTCGAGTCGGCGATCCACTTCTCGAACGGCGGTGGTGTCTACCGGGCCCGGGACACCCGCACCGGCGAGGCAGTCGTCCTGAAGGAGGCCCGTCCGTACGCCGGGCTGGCGGCGGACGGCGCGGACGCGGTGGCACGGCTGGACCGCGAGCACCGGGCGCTCGAGCGGTTGTCGGGGCTGGACTGCACGCCCGAGGTACGGGACCGCTTCGCCGTGGGCGAGCACCACTTCCTGGTTCTGGAGTACCTGGACGGCAAGCCCCTCAACACCTTCTTCGCCCGGCGCCACCCGCTCATCGAAGCGGACCCGGACGACCGGCGGCTGGCCGAGTACACCGAGTGGGCGCTCGACGTGCACGGCCAGGTGGAGCGGGCCGTCTCACAGGTGCACGCTCGGGGCGTCGTCTTCAACGACCTGCACCTGTTCAACATCATGGTCCGCGACGACGGACGGGTGGCCCTGCTCGACTTCGAGGCCGCGCACCACGTCGACGAGCCGGGCCGCCAGACGGTCGCCCACCCCGGGTTCGTGGCCCCTCCCGGCCGGCGGGGCACCGCCGTGGACCGGTACGCGCTGGCCTGTCTGCGCCTGGCCCTCTTCCTGCCGCTGACGAGCCTGCTGGCCCTGGACCGGCGCAAGGCGGAGCACCTCGCGGATCTGGTCGCGCGGCAGTTCCCCGTTCCGCGCGCGTTCCTGGACGCGGCAGTCGACGAGATCACCGGCGCGTCCGGCGCGTCACCGGCCGCCCGCCGTACGGGGCGTCGGTTCGTCCCCGTGCCGCCCGGTGACTGGCCCCGCAGCCGGGACTCGATGACGGCGGCCATCCGCGCATCGGCCACGCCCGCCCGCGACGACCGTCTCTACCCGGGGGACGTCGCCCAGTTCGCCACCGCGGGCGGCGGGCTCTCGTTCGGTCACGGAGCGGCCGGCGTGCTGTACGCCCTGGCCGAGAGCGACGCGGAGCGCGACGAGAACGCGGAGCAGTGGCTGCTCGACCGGACGGAGGAGCCGCCCTCGGGGATGCCGCTCGGCTTCCACGACGGGATCGCCGGCACCGCGTGGGTCCTGGACCGTCTCGGCCACCGGGCGAGGTCGCTGGAGCTCGCGCGGCTCCTGGTCGAGCAGTCGCCCGACCGTCTCTCCACCGACCTGCACAGCGGGACGGCCGGGGTCGGACTGGCGCTGGACTCCCTGGCCGACCGCACCGGCGACACCGCCCTGCGCGACGCGGCGACGAGGTGCGTCGAACTCAGCGCCCGCCGCCCGGCGGACGACGCACCAGGCCGCCGGAGCCGGGCCGGGCTGCTGTACGGCGCGACGGGCGGCGCCCTGTTGTTCCTGCGCCGGTACGAGCGCACCGGCGACGCCGGCCTGCTCGATCTGGCGCGCGACGCACTGCGCCGGGACCTCTCGCACTGCGTGCGCGGCGCGGGAGGAGCCCTCCAGGTGGACGAGGGCTGGCGCACCATGCCGTATCTCGGCGCAGGGAGCGTGGGCATCGGCATGGTGCTCGACGACTACCTCGCGCACCGCGCCGACGAGCGGTTCGAGCGGGCGCGGGACGAGATCGTACGCGCGGCGCAGGCCATGTTCTACGCCCAGCCGGGACTGTACCGGGGAGTGGCCGGCATGGTGCTCTTCCTGGGGCGCACGACCGCCACCGGACCGGGAACCGGCCCCGCTGCGGTCCGGCGGCAGATCGACGCGCTGGCCTGGCACGCCATGTCGTACCGCGATCACCTCGCCTTCCCCGGCGAGCAGATGATGCGCCTGTCCATGGACCTGTCCACCGGGACGGCCGGGTGTCTGCTGGCCGTCGCCTCCGTCCACGGCGACCGCCCCGCCGGTCTGCCGTTCCTCCCACCGCCGCGGGACCAGCGGCGCCCATGAGCCGGCCCCGCCGGGGCCGTGGAGAGAACACCCGTTGTCGTACGGAAGGAAGAGCACATGAACCTGTTCGAGCTGCAGTCGCTGGAGACCCCCAAGGAAGAGGCCATGGGCGACGTGGAGACCGGCAGCCGCGCGAGCCTGCTGCTCTGCGGCGACAGCAGCCTCAGCGTGACGACCTGTAACTGACGTCGTCCGGACCGGCCGACACGGTGAGCGCGGCACGCCGCGCTCACCGTGTCGCGCCCCGTGCGGCGCCGACCAGGAGAGGGGCAGACCGGTGGGAAGCGCTCCGGTCCCTGGGCGTTCGCGTCCGGTGGAAGAGTCGTCCGGCACCGATCCGGGGCGCGTGCCGGAGCTGCTGGTGCTGGGATGCTCGGTGGCCGCGGCGGCCGCCGCCGTCGCCCAGCCCTTCGTCCTCGGCCGCACCCTCGATCTGCTGCTGGGCGGGAGCGACGCCGGTCTCTGGCTCGCGGCGAGCGTCGCACTTCTCGTCGGCGAGATCCTGCTCGACTGCCTCACCGCGTTCCTGACCGGCCGGTGCACCGCCGACTGGACGGCCGCCATCCGCTCCCGCGCACTGCGCGGGCTCCTGTACGCCGTGCCGGACACGGCCCGCGCGCACCCTCCCGGGGACGTGGCGACCCGGCTCACCCTCAACGCCTCGGACGCGGGTGCCGCACCGGCGGCCGGGGCGGCTCTTGCGGCCTCACTCGTCACACCGGCCGGCGCCCTGGTCGCGCTGGCCGTCGTCGATCTGTGGGTCGCCGCGTGCGTCCTCGTCGGGTTGCCGGCCCTCGCCCTGCTGCTGAGGGCGTTCGCGCGGGACACGGGGGTGTCGGTCGGGGCCTACCAGCGGGTGCAGTCGGACATCGCTTCCCGGCTGCTGGAGGCCGTCGAGGGCGCGGAAACCATCGCCGCCGCGGGAACCGCCGCCCGTGAACGCGACCGCGTGCTGCGCCCGTTGACAGAACTGGGAGCGCTCGGTGAACGCATGTGGAGACTGCACGGGCGGGCGCTGGCCACCGGTGGTGTCCTCGTTCCGCTGCTGACCGTGGCCGCCACCGCCGTGGGCGGCCTCCGGCTCGGCGCGGGCGCGCTCAGTGCCGGCGACCTGCTGGCGGTGATCCGGTACGCCCAACTGGCCGCGGGGATCGGCGGCGCGGCCACGCTGGTCGGCGCGGTGGCCCGGGGCCGCTCGGCGCGGGAGCGCACCCGGACCCTGGAGGAACTGCCCGCTCTCTCCTACGGAACCCGCACGCTCTCCCCTGGAGGGCCCGGGACACTGGAGTTGCGCGGGGTACGGGTGTCACGAGGCGGTACGGAAGTCCTGCGGGCGGACCGGGTGACGGTGCCGGGCGGCCGGACCGCCGCGGTCGTGGGTCGCAGCGGCTCCGGCAAGTCCCTCCTGGCCGCGGTGGCCGGCCGGTTGACCGATCCGGACCGGGGGCGGGTCCTGCTGGACGGTACGCCTCTCGATGCGCTGACCCGGCCGAGTCTCCGCGTCGAGGTGGGCTTCGCCTTCGCCCGTCCGGAACTGGGCGACCGCACCGTCGCGGAGGCAGTGGCCGCCGGCCCCCGCGCCGTCTCACCCGACCAGGTCCGGTCGGCCGTCCGCCTCGCCGGTGCCGACGCCTTCGTCAACCGGCTGCCGCAGGGGTACGACACACCGCTCGCCGACGCGCCGCTGTCGGGCGGCGAGTACCAGCGCCTGGGGCTGGCGCGGGCGTTCGCGCACGCGGGCCGGGTGCTGGTCATGGACGACGCCACCTCCAGCCTCGACACCGCCACGGAGCACGCGGTGGAACAAGCTCAGCGGCGCTCCCCCTCCGTGATCACCCGCCTGGTCGTCACGCACCGTCCGTCGGTGGCGGCACGGGCCGATCTGGTGATCTGGCTGGAGGACGGACGGGTCCGGGCGGTCGGCCCCCATCGGCGGTTGTGGCGGGAGGCCGCCTACCGGGCGGTGTTCGGTGCGCTGGAGGAAGGCGACGGAGCGTCCATCGCCGAGGCGCCCTCCAAGGGGCGGGCCGGCGCGCTGGAGAGGGAGCCACGACCATGACGCCCGCCGCAGAACAGGGGGTCGCGGCGGACTCCCGCCGCGGCTCGGGAGCGGAGCACCGGCTCGGGCCGTCCGCCCGTCGTTTCCTCGCCGGACGCAAGGGCGTGCTCGCGCGGCTCGCGGCGTGGTCGGTGGCGGAGTCGGTGCAGACCTTCCTGGTCGGCTACGGCGTGGCGCAGGCCCTCGACCGCGGATTCCTCGCCGGTGACACCGTCGCGGGACTCGGCTGGCTGGCGGTCGCCGCCGGTGCGGTGCTGCTGGGAGCCCCGGTGATCAGAGGGGTCTTCGCCGAGCTGGCCGGGCTGACGGAACCGTTGCGGGACCGTCTCGTGCGCCGCGCGGTGGACCGGTCGCTGGCCCGCGCCCTGTCCCGGCCCGGTGGCGGGGACCGCGCGGCCGTCTCACGGCTCACCAACCAGGTGGAGATGGTGCGGGACAGCTTCGCCGGTCTCGTGCTCACCCTGCGCTCCTTCGTCTTCACGGCGGCCGGGGCACTGGCCGGACTGCTCTCGTTGCACCCGGCTCTCGTGCTGGTCGTCGTGCCACCGCTGGCCGGAGGCGTGGCCCTGTTCCTGCTGACGCTGCGTCCGATGGCGGCGGCCCAGCGGCGGGCCCTCGCCGCGGACGAGGCGCTGGGCGACCACGCCGCGCGAGTCCGGAAGGCGCTGCGCGACGTCACCGCGTGCGGAATCCTGCCGGAGACGTCGCGGGACGGGGAACGCCTCGTCGCCCGCGCCGCGGCGACCTCCCGTGTCCTCGCCCGCTGGGCCGCGGTACGGGCCCTGGCGCTCGGGGCCTCGGCACAGCTGCCCGTGCTGCTCCTGCTGGTGGCCGTGCCGTGGCTGCGCGCACAGGGCGTCACCACGGGCGCTCTGCTGGGGGCGTTCACCTACCTCGCGCAGGCGCTGCTGCCCGCGGTGCACTCCCTCGTGACCGCCATCGGCGCGGCGGGGAGCCGGCTGCTCGTCGTCCTCGAACGGTTCACCGGCCCGGAGGCGAGCCCGCCCGTCGCCGTCGCGCCCCCGCTCGGGCGGCGGGCGGGCCTCCCCCGCCCTCCGGCTCCGGCACGGTCGCAGGCGGCCGCCGCCGCGGTGGAGCTGTGCTCGGTGACCGTGCGGTACGGGGCTCGGGCGGAGCCGGTTCTCGACGCGCTGGACCTGCGCGTGGAGGACGGCGAGCACGTGGCCGTCGTCGGCCCCAGCGGCATCGGCAAGTCGACCCTCACCCGGCTGATCGCCGGCCTGTGCGTGCCGCAGACCGGTACCGTGCGGGTCGCGGGCCGGGAGGTCACCGGCCGACCTCCGGCGGAACTCCGCGCGCTGCGAGTCCTGGTCCCCCAGCAGGCGTACGTGTTCACCGGGACGGTCCGCGACAACCTGACGTACCTGCGGCCCGGCGCCTGTCGGGCCGACATCGAGGCCGCCGCCCTGGACCTCGGCGCGGCGCCCCTCGTCGAGCGGCTGGGCGGGCTCGACGCGGTGCTGCGGCCCGAGGACCTGTCGCAGGGCGAGCGCCAGCTGATCGTGCTGGCGCGCGCGTACCTGTCCACGGCCCGGCTGCTCCTGCTCGACGAGGCGACCTGCCACCTGGACGCCGCGTCGGAGGAGCGCGCCGAGAAGGCGCTCGCACGACGCCCGGGAACGCTGCTCGTCGTGGCCCACCGCATGTCCTCGGCGGTCCGGGCCGACCGGGTCCTGCTCCTGGACGGCGTGCGGGCGGCGTTCGGCACGCACGAGGAACTGCTCGGACGCTCCCCCCTCTACCGCGATCTGGTGGGGCACTGGAGCCGCACCTGAGCGTGCGGGGGGGGCGGGCCGGGCGCTCGTCCGCCCCGCCCGCCGTCACAACCAGCCGGCGCTCTGGACGATGCGGATCGCGTCCACGCGGTTGCGTGCCCCGACCTTCCGGATCGCGCCGGCCATGTAGTTGCGGACGGTTCCCCGGGACAGGTGCAGGCCGACGGCGATCTCGGCGACGGACGAGCCCCGCGCGGCCTCGGCCAGGACGCTCAGTTCGCGGGCCGTCAGCGGCATCTGCGACGCCCCCAGCAACGCGACCGTGAGCCGTTCGTCGAGGAAGCGTTCCCCCTTGGCCACCGTGTGCACGGCGTCGACCAGCCGCCGCGCGGGCGCGTCCTTGTCCACGAAGCCGAGCACGCCCGCGTCGAAGGCCCTGCGCAACACCCCCGGCCGCTCGGGCGCGGCGAGGACGACGAGGCGCGCCCCGCACCGGTCCCAGAAGGACGCACGGGCGACTTCCTCCCGCGGCCCCTCCAGACAGTCCCCGTCGACCACGCAGACGTCCACGGGTAAGTCGTGGTCGTCCGGTTCGTCGCCGCGGGCCGGCATGGACGACACCTCGAGTCCGTCGGCGGACCGCAGCAACTGCACCAACGCCGACCGCAACAGCGCGGCGTCGTGCACCACGAGAACACGGACCATGTACAACCCCCTGCCTTCCCCGGTTGCCCCTGCGGACCACCGGGCTCGTCCCCCAGTCCCCCAGCCGTCTGCCCCTGGGCACCGTCCCAGAAGCACGGAGTCCGGCCGCACCGGAGTCGAAGCGATGCCAACGCGCCGTTCTCGACGCCCGGAAGGCGGCCCGGGGCGAGGCGGGAACCGGCCGGAAACACTCCCGTGGCGCCACCGCGCCCTCGGGGCGCGTCCGAGGGGCGGTGCGCGCTTTGGCTGCTCCTGTCGGGTGCCGTGACGGCGGATGCCCGGCGGGCGGGGCGGCACTGCGAGGTCAGGCCGTGGTCACCGGAGCGTCACAGACTCAAAACAGGCGAAGTGAATGTGGCTCGAACGGCCCGCCCGCTCGGGCTTCCTGGGCGTGCACCGGTACGGCCGCCGTGTCACTGGATCAGCGAGTCCGCGGCGATGACCACGAGCCCGATCAGCATGTCCGCGACTCCTGCCCGGCAGGAGGCCGGCCAGCCGAGCCCGGCGGTGCGGGCCGCCGAGACTCCCAGGCCGAACAGGGCGACGGTGTTGAACAGCAGGGCCACTTCGGCGGCCGTGTCCTCGCTCCACCACTGAGCCTGCGCGCCGAGCAGGAGCAGCACGGTGGGCAGTACGGCGGCGACCAGCGGCCACTCGGCGAGCACCGCCCGCGTCCTGCCGTGCCCCGCCGCTCCTTCCGTGGAGGCCCGCTGGGCGATGACGTGCGCGTACCCGTGGGCGGCGCCCGAGGCCAGCGCGGTCAGGAGTACCCACAGCGCGTCCTGGCCGGGATCGGCCTCCTCCCCCGGCACGTCCAGCGCGGCCACCAGTGCGCTGGCCAGCACCAGACCGTAGATGCCCCGGAACAGCCACCGCTCGGCCAGTCGTGGCCGCAGGCCACCCGTCGGTGCGGTGGCCTCGGGACGGACGTGGTCGGCACGGTCGGGCATCGCATCGCCTCGGTACGAGTGGGAATACTGGGTCGCTCCATGCTCACCCGGCACGTCTGCGGGCGACGTGATGCCACGCGGGCCGGACACTCACCGGTGACCGCCGCTCGGATACCGAGCGGGGCGAGTGGGCGTCGTCCGGCCGGACGGCGAAGGCCTTGACGATGGCTGAACGGCCTTCCATACTGACGGCCAAATCGATTTGGCCAAATCGATTTGGCTCCCCGTCCGGGGCCGGATCGCGGCTGAAACCCCAGCGTTGTGCCCGTACGCCCGAACGGAGCCCGAGCGTGTCCGATCCCCGCAAGAGCCGGCCCGGAGCCGGCCAACCGCCCACACCCGGCCGGACGGCAGCCACCGACTTGTCCGGCCAAGCAGTCGCCGTCGACCCCACCGGGACCGATCATCCCGGTGCGGCCCGTGACAGCGACACCGCTGCGACCGGTGCCCGTCCGGCGCCCCACCCCGTCGACGAATCGCGTCCGCTCCTGCGGATCGTGCTCTTCGGCATCCAGCACGTCCTCGTCATGGCCGCGACCCCGATCTCGGCGATGTTCCTGATGAGCGCCACCCTCGGGCTCGGCGCCGAACTGACCGTCCAGCTGCTCTCGGCGGCCTTCGTGCTGTCCGGCGTCGGATCGCTGATCCAGTCGCTGGGGCCCTGGAAGTTCGGGCCGCGGCTGCCGTTCGTCATGCTGCCGGGCGGGGCGCCGCTCATCCTGTTCCTGTCCATCGCCGACCAGCACGGGCTGCGTACCGCCACCGGCGCGGTGATCCTCACGGCGGCGTTCTACTTCGTCGTGCTGCCGGTCTTCTCCCGGCTGCTGAGGTTCTTCCCCGCCCTGGTCATCGGCACCATGATCGTCATCGTGGGCGTCAACCTGGTGAAGGTCGGCGCGGTGCTCGTCACCGGGCGACCCGGTACACCCGGCTTCGCCGACCCCTCCAACCTCGGTCTCGGCATGGCCACGATCGGGTTCACCGTCGCCTTCTACCTGCTCTTCACCGGCATCCTGCGCCAACTCGCCGTGATGATGGGACTGCTCGCCGGCACCGCGCTCGCCGGTGTGCTGGGCGCGATCGACGCCGGGAGCGCCGGGGGCGGCGGTCTGTTCAGCGTGCCGGAGCCGATGCCCTTCGGCTCGCCGGTCTTCAATCTCGTCGCCGCGCTGCCGCTGATGCTCTACAGCCTGGCCTCCATGGCCGAGGCCACCGGGCAGACCGTCATCAACGCCGAGGCCGTCGGCAAGGACATCGACCCGCGCACCGACGTGCCCAAGACCGTCCGCGGTGACGCCTTCACCTCCCTCCTGGGCGGGTGCTTCGGCCTGCCGCTCATGGTGACCAGCGGGGAGAACATCGGCATCGTCCGCGTCACCGGCGTCCGCAGCCGGTTCGTCACCGCCGCGGCCGGGGTCGTCCTCATCGTGATCGGGTTCCTCGCGCCCGTCAGCCGCGCGATCAGCGTGATCCCCTCCGCGGTCGTCGGAGGCACCGCCATGGTCGTCTTCGCCGTCATCACCGTGCTCGGCATCCAGATGCTGGGCCGCTCCGACCTCGACAAGCACACCAGTACGTTCATCTGCGCCGTCGCCCTGGCCCTGGGGCTGCTGCCGATCCTCGTGCCCGGGGTGTACGGCGGGTTCCCGCCGAACGTCCGCATCCTCCTGGAGAGCGGCGTCGCCGTCGGCGCGTTCGTCGCCGCCGTCCTCAACATCCTCTTCCACCACGTCCGTCCGGGCATCACCGCCCGGCTGACCGCAGCACGCACAGAAAGCGACCGATGACCCACTCCGAACGCGATCTCCTCGCCGCCCCCGGCCCGTTGCTCCTCGTGCCGGACAAGCTCCTGCTCCCCGAAGGGCCCGTCGACGGCTGGTCCGTCGTGGTCCGCGACGGCCGCTTCGAGGCCGTCGGTCCGGTGGAGGAGGTGCGGCGCGCCCACCCCGGCCTGCGGGCCGTGCAGTTGCCCGGCCGGCTGCTGATGCCCGGCTTCGTCGACGCCCACCATCACCTGACGCAGAGTTTCGGCGCCGCGCTCGCCTTCGGGGAGCCGTCGGAGATCTTCCGCCGGGTGTGGGTGCCGCTGGAGGGCGCGCTGGACGAGGAGTCGGCGTACACGGCGGCCAAGCTGGCCGCGCTGGAGGCGCTGCGCGGGGGCTTCACCACCGTCGCCGACGCCGGCACCCGCGCCGACGTGGACGTCGAGGTGGTCGCCTCGGCGGCGCGCGACGCCGGGATCCGCTGCGTCCTCGGCCTCGTCTGCAACGACGCCGACGAGGCCGGCGGCGGTGACGGCTCTCCTGCCGTCCTGGAGCGGGCCGAGAAACACCTCGCCCGTTACGACGGCGCCCCACTCGTCCACGCGTCCCTGGCCGTCTCCATCCCCGAGGCGGCCACCGAAGGGACCCTGCGCGCGACCGCCCGCCTGGCCGCCGAGGCCGGGGCCGTCGTACAGATCCACGTCAACGAGCACCTGGCCGGCGTGGAACGCTCCCTCGTACGGCACGGACTGCGGCCCCTGGAACACCTGCACAGTGTCGGCGCGCTCGGCCCCCAGCTGCTCGCCGCGCACGCCACGCTTCTCACGCCGCGCGAGCTGACCCTGCTCGCCGACACCGGAACCGCCGTCAGCTACAACCCCGTGGCCAGCGCGTGGAAGGGCAACGCGGTCGCGCCCGCCACCGCGATGGCCGAGCGCGGCGTCCGCTTCGGGCTCGGCACCGACGGCACCCGCGGTGACGGCTTCCGGCTCGCGGAGGCCGCCGAGTTCGCCCAGCGGCTGGCGTACGGTCTCGTCAACGGGGACTCCTCGTGCGGTGCCGGCTGGACCTGGCTGGAGCACGCCACCCGAGGCGGTGCGGACGCCGTCGGTCTCGGTGCCCGCACCGGCACCATCGCGCCGGACATGGCGGCCGACTTCCTCCTCGTCGACGTCGACACCCCGGAACTGGCGCTCTCCTGGGACCTGCCCTGGGAGCTCGTCCGCCGCGGCAACCGGGACCAGATCACGGCCGTCTTCGTCGCCGGGCGGCTGCGTCTGTGGCACGGCATGCCCGTCGACTGGGACGGTCCCGCGCTGGTACGGCGCGCGAGCGAATTCGCCCGCGCCGCCGTGGAACGGGCCGACGTGACCCGGGTGCACCCCACCTCCACGGCGGCACGCGCACTGCACCAGGCGGGGGAACGGGGCGCGGCACGGTGACGTTCGCAACGCTGGCGGTGCTCGCCGTCACGGTGGCGGTGGCCGCGTTCGTCCAGGGCAGCAGCGGCCTCGGCTTCGCCCTGATCGTCGCTCCCGTGGCCGGCATCATCGACCCGCACCTGGTCCCGGTCTTCGTCCTGGCGTCGATGATCCCGCTCAACCTGTACGTCGCCTGGCGGGAACGGGCGTCGCTCGATCTGCGCGGCGCGGGCTGGATCACCGGTGCGCGGCTCGCCGCCACCCCGGCCGGGCTGGCGGTGCTCTGGCTGATCCCGGAACGCAGCCTCGGTGTGTTCGTCGGCGTGGCCACCGTGCTCGCAGCCGTCGTGAGCCTGGCCGCGCCCGCGTTCACCCCCGGCCGGGCCGCCTATGTCGGCGCGGGCGCGGTGACCGGGCTGACCGAGACCGCGACCGGCGTCGGCGGGCCTCCGCTGGCGCTGGTCTACCAGCACCGGCCGCCCGCCGAACTGCGCTCCACCGTCGCCGCCTGCTTCCTCGTCGGGGAAGTGGCCTCCCTGGCCCTGCTGTTCGGCACGGGCCAGGCGCAGGCCGCGGAGCTCGGCCAGGCCGTCGTACTGCTGCCGGCGATCGCCCTGGGCGCGTGGCTCAGCCGTCTGGTGCACCACCGGCTGGACGCCCGCAGGACGCGCCTGTTCGTCCTGGTCTTCGCGCTGGTCTCGGGGCTCGTCCTGATGCTGGGAGTGTGACGGGCCGGTACCGTCCGGGTTCAGGCCCGGGCGGTACGCAGCGACGACGCGCGGGTGATCACCCGTGGTTCCGGGGACACCGCCACCCAGGGTGCGGCGGTGTCCCCGCGCAGCCGCCCCAGCAGCAGTTCCACGGCGTCCGACGCCGCGCGGTCCAGGTGCAGGTCGACCGCGGTGAGCGGTGGCTCGCAGGTGCGGGCGCGCAGGCCGTCGTAGCGGGTGACGACCATGACGTCGTCCGGTACGGCACGTCCGCTGTCGCGGATCGCCCGGACGGCGCCCACCGCGAAGGCGTCGACCAGCGCGCAGACGGCGTCGGTGCCGGGGTGCTCGGCGAGCAGGGCGGCGCAGCACTCGTACCCGGCCTGCTCACCGCCCGACTCGGGCACCTTCGCCACGACCGGCGTCCAGCCGTGCTCCTTCGCGCGCGCCTCGTAGGCGGCGACCGCTTCCACGGACGAGTGCCGGGAGCCGGCGCCCACGATCAGCGCCGGACGGACGGCGCCCTGCTCGCGCAGATGGTCCAGGAGCAGGTCCGCGACCAGGTGGCCGCGCAGGTCGACGTACGGGGCGTCCTCCTCGGGCGACACGGGCCGGCCGAGCGCCACGTACGGCAGTCCCCGCTCGCGCAGTTGGGCGGCCGCGGCGTCCTCGACGTCCGGTTCGACCACGATGGCCCCGTCGATGTCGACGGAGTACAGCGCCGAACCCGACTGCACGGGCGGCACGAGCACGAGCGCGTAGTCGTGGAGCAGGGCGCTCTCCGCCGCCGCGGCGGCGACCTCCATGTAGAACCCGAGCCGGGACGGCCCGCCCGCCACCGCGAACGGCATGGAGGAGGCGAGCGCGATGGCCTTCGCCTGCCCGCGCCGCAGCCGCTGCGCCCGCAGATTGGGCCGGTAACCGAGGTCCGTCGCGACCTGCCGGATGCGTTCGCGCGTGCGGGGGTCGACCTTGCCCAGCCCGTTGAGGGCGTGCGACACGGTCGTACGGGAGACCCCTGCGACGCGTGCGACGTCCGTGATCGTGGGCGGCCTCGGACCCGAGGCGGACGGAGCCATGTGGAACGGACACCCCTCACCGGCAGTTGTGGCTGACCCAGCCATCTTCGCCGATCAGCCTACGGCCACTGGTCGCGGGTGGTGGGCGGGCCGTCCCAGGGCGCCGCCTCCTCCAGCTGTGCCGCGAGGGCGAGCAGCACTCCCTCGCCGCCGAGGGGCGCGGCGAACTGCACGCCGAGCGGCAGGCCCTGGGCGTCGTGGCCGAAGGGGACGGACATCGCCGGCATCCCGGTGACGTTGTGGACACTGGTGAAGGCTGAGTACACGGAGGCGTGCCGGTAGATCGACTCCGGGTCGGATGTGTCCAGGGTGCCGAGCGGGGGTGTCGGCTGCGCGAGCGTCGGGCTGAGCAGTACGTCGACCTCGCGGAACGCGGCGCCGACGGCCCAGCCGATCTCCTGGGCCCGGCGCAGCGCGCGGCTGACGTCGGCGGCGGGCAGCGCCCGGTAGGTCTCGAGGAGGACCCGGGTGAAGGACTCCACGTCGTCGTCGGCCAGGGGCCGGCCGAGCTGGGCGAGGCGGGCGTCGATCTGTGCGACGAGGTCGGCGCCCATCAGTACGCCCGAGGTGCGGCCGACGTCGGCGGGCCGGTAGCGGGCGGTGGTCTCGACGACCTCGTGGCCGAGGCGTTCGCACAGCAGGGCGGCGGCGCGTGCGGCCCCGGCGCAGTCCGGGTGCACGTCGGGGCCGTCCGGCAGGTCGGTGAGCAGGCCGATCCGCAGCCGGCCCGGGTCGCGGCGGGCGAGTTCGGCGAAGGGCGCCACCGGCTGGGGTGCGGCGTACGCGTCGCCGGGCAGCGGGCCGGCGGCGACGTCGAGGAGCAGCGCGCTGTCGCGGACGGTGGTGGTGACGGCGTGGTGTCCGGAGACCAGGCCGGACAGGGTGGTGGGCCGGGGTGCCGGTGAGACGCGGCCGCGGCTGGGCTTGAGGCCGAAGAGCCCGCAGGCCGCCGCCGGGATGCGGATGGAGCCGCCGCCGTCGCTGGCGTGCGCGACCGGGACCAGGCCGGCCGCCACCGCCGCCGCCGAGCCTCCGCTGGACCCGCCCGGTGAGTGCTTACCGCTCCAGGGGTTGCGGGTCGGTCCGAAGAGGGCCGGTTCAGTGGAGGCGTTGAGGCCCAGCTCGGGCGTGTTGGTGGTGCCGAGGACGACGGCGCCGGCGCGGCGGTAGCGGGCGACCAGTTCGCTGTCGCGCCGGGCCGCGGGTCCGGCGAAGAGGCGGCTGCCGCCGGTCGCGGGCAGGCCCTCGACCTCGGTGCCGAGGTCCTTGACCAGCATGGGTACGCCGTGCAGCGGGCCGTCGGGCAGGCCGGCGGCCACTTCGGCGAGGGCGGCCTCGAACCGGGTGTGGATCACCGCGTTGAGGGCGGGGTTCAGCTTCTCGATGCGGGCGATGGCCTGCTCGGTGACGGTGCGGGCGTCGCTCTCGCCGTTGCGGACGGCGGCGGCCGTGGCGACCGCGTCGGGGCCCCTCACGCCACGTACGTCGGGGCCCCTCATGCCACGTACCCGGCGGGCTTGCCCCAGGTCTCGCGGCGGGTGGTGCCGCGGTCGACCAGGACGCAGCGGGTGCCGGTGAAGTTGGTCGGCATGCACTTGTTGCAGTGGATGCACAGGGACGGCGTACCGGCGTCCTCCCGCAGCCGGTTGACCAGGTCGGGTTCGCGCAGCAGGGCGCGGGCCATGGCGACGAACTCGAAGCCCTCGCGCATCGCGAGGTCCATGACGGGCTTGTCGGTGATGCCGCCGAGCAGGATCATCGGCAGCTTCACGGCGGCGCGGATCTGCCGGGCGTCCTCCAGGAGGTAGGCGTCCCGGTAGGGGTAGCTGCGCAGGAACCGCTTGCCGACCGTCTGGACGCCGAGCTTGATCGGCTGCGGCATGATCGCGGCGAACTCCTTGAGCGGTGCGTCGCCCTTGAAGAGGTACATGGGGTTGAGCAGGGAACTGCCCGCGGTCATCTCCAGGGCATCGACCGTGCCGTCCTGTTCGAGCCACTGGGCCACCGGGATGGCTTCGTCGAGCCAGAAGCCGCCGGGGACGCCGTCGTCCATGTTCATCTTCGCGATGACGGCGATGCGCCCGCCGACCGCGTCGCGGACGGCCCGCATGATCTCGCGGGCGAACCGGGCGCGGTTGGCCAGGCTGCCGCCGTAGGCGTCGGTGCGGTGGTTGACCTTGGGGCTGAGGAAGGAGCTGGCCAGGTAGTTGTGGCCGAGGTGCACCTCGACGGCGTCGAAGCCGGCCTCGATCGCGCGGCGGGCGGCCTCGGCGTGGGCCTCGGTGATGCGGTCGATGTCGGCGAGGGTCGCCTCCTGGGCGAAGGACAGGGTGGTGGCGTGGAAGTGCCGGGACGGGGAGAGGGCGGGGGCGCCGTTGCCCTTGGGGTTGGCGACGGGGCCGCCGTGGCCGATCTGGGCCGAGACCGCGGCGCCCTCGGCGTGCACGGCGTCGGTGAGGGCCCGCAGGCCGGGCATCGCCTCGTCCGTCCAGTGGATCTGGTGGCGGTCGGTGCGGCCCTCCTTGGCGACGGCGCAGTAGGCGACGGTGGTCATGCCGACGCCGCCTCGGGCGTAGGCGACGTGGAAGTCGACGAGGTCCTTGGTGACCAGGGACTTGTGGCTGAGGCCCTCGTAGGTGGCGGCCTTGATGACGCGGTTGCGCAGTTCGACGGGGCCCAGCTTGGCGGGGGCCAGCACGTCGGGGGCGGCCGGGGTCTGAGGGGTGGCGGGGCTCTGCGGGGCGGCGGGGGTCTCGCTGGTGGTCACGGGGTGTTCCTCCTCGGTTCGGCGTGGTGGCAGGCGATCCGGTGGCCGGGGCGGAGCTCCCGCTGGGCGGGCTCCTCGGCGGCGCACCGTTCGGTGGCCAGCGGGCAGCGGGTGCGGAAGCGGCAGCCCGACGGCGGGTTCAGGGGTGAGGGCAGTTCGGCGGCCGGTGTCCCGGCGGCGGTGCCGGCGGGTGCGGCGGGGTCGAGCTGTGCCTCGGGGAGGGAGGCGAGCAGGAGCCGGGTGTAGGGGTGGGCGGCCTCGTGCTGCATGTCGTCGGAGGGCAGTACCTCGCAGACCTTCCCGAGGTACATCACCATCACGCGGTCGCTGATGTTCTTCACCACGGACACGTCGTGCGCGATGAAGACCATGCTCAGCGAGCGCCGGCGGGCCGTTGTTTCCAGCAGGTTGAGGATCTGCGCCTGGACCGACACGTCCAGACTGGAGACGGGTTCGTCGCAGATCAGTACCTCGGGGTCGAGCATGAGTGCGCGGGCGATGCAGACCCGCTGGCACTGGCCGCCGGAGAGTTCGTGCGGTCTGCGGTCCCGTACGGTCGCGGGGTCGAGACCGACGTCGCGCAGGGCGGCGTCGACACGGGCGTCCTTGTCGCGGGTGTCGCCGCCGTCGCCCCAGATCGACGGGCCTTCCCACACCAGGTCCTTGACCCTGCGGCGGGGGTTCAGGGCGGAGACCGGGTCCTGCATGATGATCTGCATCCGGGCGCGGGCGCGGCGCAGTTCGCGCGGGGCGAGCCCGGTGAGGGTGAGGTCGCCGAGGCGGACGGTGCCGGAGTCGGGCGGCGGCAACTGGATCAGGGAACGGCCGACCGTGGACTTGCCGCAGCCGGACTCGCCGAGGATGCCGAGGGTTTCGCCCGCCGCGACCTGGAGGGAGACGCCGGAGACGGCGTGCACCTTCTGACCGCGTCCGGCCGGGAACTCCACGACGAGGTGCCGCGCCGACAGGGCGGGGGCGTCCGGGGTGGTGGTCATACGGTCGCCTCCTCGGTGGCGTCCAAGGGGTGGTGGCAGGCGACGACTCCCCCGGTGTCGCGGTCACCGGCGTATCCGGTGAGCGGCGGGGCCTCGGTGGCGCAGCGGTCGGTGGCGGTGGCACAGCGCGGGGCGAAGCGGCATCCGGCGGGCGGGTGCAGCAGGTTGGGCGGGCGGCCCTCGATGGTGGGCAGCAGGGTGTGCGGGGGCAGGTCGAGGCGCGGGATGGAGGCGATGAGCGCCCGGCTGTAGGGGTGCCGGGGGCGGTCGAAGACGGCGGCCGTGTCCGCGTACTCGACGAGGCGGCCCGCGTACATCACCGCGACGCGGTCCGTGCGGCCGGCGACGGTGGCGAGGTCGTGGCTGATGAGGACGGTCGCCATGCGCAGTTCCTCGGTGAGCGAGCGCAGCAGATCGAGGATCTGCTTCTGCACGGTGACGTCGAGCGCGGTGGTCGGTTCGTCGGCGATGAGGAGCCGGGGGCCGCAGGCGAGGGCCATGGCGATGACGACGCGCTGGCGCATGCCGCCGGACAGTTCGTGCGGGTACTGCCCGGCCCGCCGGGACGGTTCGGGGATGCCGACCTGGCGGAGCAGGTCGACGGCCCGCTCGCCCGCGTCGGCGCGGCTGAGACCGAGGTGCAGCCGGAGGCTCTCGGTCAGGTGGGTGCCGACCTTCTTGACGGGGTTGAGGGAGGTCATCGGGTCCTGGAAGACCATGGCGACGTCGGTCCCCCACAGGGCGCGCCGCCCGGCGGGGCTCAGGGCGTGGACGTCCTTGCCGCCGATGAGGACCGTGCCGGACACGGTGGTGCCGGGGCCGTCGGTGATCAGCCCCATGAGGGTGCGGCCGAGCACGGACTTGCCCGACCCGGACTCGCCGACGATGCCGAGGGTCTCGCCCTCGGCGAGGGTGAGGGACACGCCGTCGACGGCCCGCACGGGCCCGCGGGGCGTGTGGAAGGCGGTGCGTACGTCGGTGGCGGTGAGCAGCGCGGGCGGGGTCACAGTTTCACGCTCCGGGAGTCCCAGCGTCCGCGAGCCTTCTCGCCGACGATGTTGAAGGCGAACACGGTGAGGAAGAGGAAGGCGCCGGGCACGAGGACGATGTGCGGGTGCTCCTCGAAGACCTGGCCCTCCCCCTCGGCGATCATGTTTCCCCAGGTGGGTTCCGGCGGCTGGATGCCGAGGCCGAGGAAGCTGAGGGAGGCCTCGGCGACGATCAGCACCGAGATCATCACGACGGCGAGGGACAGCACCGGCAGCAGCACGTTGGGCAGCAGTTCGCGCAGCAGGATGCGGGAGCGGGTGGCGCCCATGGCGCGGGCGGCGACGACGAACTCCCGGTTGGCGTAGGCCATGGTGGTGGCGCGGGCCAGGCGCACCATGCCGGGGATCGTGAGCAGTGCCAGGGAGAAGGCGACGTTGCGCAGGTGCGGTTCCAGGACGGTGGCGAGGGCGATGAGCAGGATCAGCGGGGGCACGGCGAGCAGGGAGTTGGTCGCGATGCCCACGGCCCGGTCGACGGTCTTCTGGAAGTAGCCGGCGACCATGCCGATCGCGCCGCCGATGACGGTGCCGAGGGCTACCGCGGACAGGGAGATCAGCAGCGAGGAACGGGCGCCGTAGAGGGACCTGGCGAGCAGGTCGAGGCCGAAGGCGTTGGTGCCGAGCGGGTGGGCGCCGGTGAACGTGGGGGTGGCGAAGACGGGTTCGGCGACCGTGCTCGCGACGTCGCGGTCCTCGGCGAGCGGCAGCCACGGGGCGCACAGGATCGCGAGGCCGAGCAGCAGCAGCCAGCCGGCGCCGAACCAGAACACGACGTCGAAGCCCGGGCCCGCCCACCGTTTACCGAGCCGGGAGGCGCCGGCGAACAGCAGGCCGAGGCCGAGGAGGGCGACGGCGGCCTTGGCGGGCGTGACGAGTTGGGGTGTGGTCGCGCCGAACACCAGCAGGACCAGGCCGACGACGGTGAGGCCGACGCCGACGAGCAGGGGCGGCGGGAAGGCGGTCCGCGTACGCGGAGCGATGTCAGACATGGACACGTCGCGTCCTCGGGTCGAGGTAGCCGTAGGAGAGGTCGATGCCGGCGTTGATCACCACGTAGATCACGGCGATGGTGAGCACGGCGCCCTGGACCATCGGGTAGTCGCCCTGGCCGGCGGCGTTGACGATGAGGGTCCCCATGCCGGGCAGCGAGAAGAGGTACTCGACGACGACGGTGGAGCCGATCAGCCGGCCGAGGCTCAGGCCGAGCAGGGTGACCAGGGAGAACGAGGAGGGGCGCAGGGCGTCGGTGAACAGGATGCGCAGCGGGTGCATGCCCTTGGCGCGGGCAGCGAGGATGTAGTCCTCGCGGAGGGTGACGATGAGGTCGCCGCGCAGGACCCGGGTGAACATGGCGAGTTCGGCGAGGGCGACGGTCAGGGCGGGCAGGAAGGCGTGGTGCAGGTTGGCCGGCAGGTCGCCGTCGCCGATCCGCACCCACTCGGAACGGGGGAACCAGCCCACCGAGTTGACCATGACCAGGATCAGCAGCAGCCCGGCGAGGAAGCTGGGCACGGACAGCACACCGAAGGTGCCGGCGCTGATGACCCGGTCGGCCACCGAGCCTTCCCGATACGCCGACCACATGGCGAGCGGCACCGCGATCAGCAGGGCGATGAGCAGGCCGAGCGCCGCGATCTCCAGGCTGACCGGCAGGGCGGACAGCACCCGGTCGGTGACGTCGCTCTGCGGCGGGACGACGGACCGGCCCAGGTCACCGGTGAGGACGCCGCCCAGCCAGTCGAAGTAGCGGCTGACCAGCGGCTCGTCGAGGCCGAGTTCCGTGCGGAGCGCGGCGTACTCGGCGGGTGCCCGGCCGGCCCCGAGGATGTCGACGGCCGGGTCGCCGGGCATGAGGACCACCAGGGAGAACACCCCGATGCTCGCGATGAACAGCACGCCGACGAGTTCCAGCACCCGAAGGGCCAGTCGGCGCAACGCGGCGGGACTCATGGTTCTCCTCCAGATCTGCCCGGTGCCGTCGGGCCGGGGGCGGCGGGCGTGGCGGGAGCGGCGGGATTCACTTGCCGATCCAGGCCTCGCCGAAGAGGGCCATGTACTCGTCGGTCGGCACGATGCCGTGCACGTTCTCGCCCCAGGCGGTGAACGCGGCGCTGGCGCCGAGGTTGACGAGCGGAACGTCCTCGTTGAAGAGCTTCTGGATGTCGTCGAGGACCCGCTGGGTCTCCGCCTCGCCCTGCGCGCCCTGCAACTCGACGAGGAGGCGGTCCATCTCGGGGTTGGCGTAGCCGCCGGGGTTGCCGTAGCTCTTGGAGTTCAGGACGCTCTGCAGACGGTGGTAGGGGTCGCTCTCGGAGACGCTGGCCGCGCCGCGGCTGATGTCGAAGTCGTGCTCGACGTAGGTCTTGGCGGTCCGGTCGGCGATGGAGGAGACCAGGTCGAGCTCGACCTTGAAGCCGACCCGTTCGAGCATCGCCTTGGTGACGACGGCCTTGGCCCGGGAGACGGGGTCGGTGCCGTCCATGTAGGTGATGGTGCCGTCGTAGCCGTCCTTCTTGGCCGCGGCGAGCAGCTGCTTGGCCCGGTCGAGGTCGATGCCGATCGGCTCCACGTCGGAGTGCCAGCGCGACTCGGGCGGGAAGATCTCCTGACCGGGCAGGCCCTTTCCGTCGTAGGCGCGTTCGGTGTCGAGGGCCGGGTCGAGGGCCAGGGCCATGGCCTTGCGGACGCGCAGGTCGGCGCCGGGCCGGCCCTCGCGGGTGTTGATGACGACCATGTTGCCGAGCCCGGTGAGGGTCAGCTCACCGGGGTGGCCCTCCTTCACGGCGTCGTCGACGACGTCCGGGCTGCGCATGTACACCACGTCGGCCGTGCCGTCGTTCAGTGCCTCCAGCTTGGCGCGGTCGGCCTGCGGCCAGGTGAAGCGCAGGGCGTCGAGGTACGGCTCGCCCTTCCAGTAGTTCTTGTTCGCCTTGAGGACCATCTCCTCCTGCGGCGCGTACGTGCCCAGGGTGAAGGGGCCGGCGCCGATCGGCTCGAACGTCTTCCCGTCGTACGCGGCGGGCGCGACGATCATGCCGGGTGCCTGGGCGAGCATCGCGGGGAAGGTGGCCCAGGAGTTGCGGAGGGTGAAGACGACGGTGGAGTCGTCGGTGGCCTCCATCTTCCCGAGGTTGGGCGCGAGCAGGGCCGTGTCGGCGCCCTTGTTCTCCTGGTACCACTCGATGCTGCCGACGACGGCGTCGGCGTCGAGCGGGGTGCCGTCGGAGAACTCGACTCCGTCGCGGAGCTTGAGCGTCCACGTCTTGGCGTCGTCGGTGGACCGAAGGGATTCGGCCAGCCACGGTTCGTACGTGTTGGCGGCGGTGTCGTAACGCATCAGCACGTCGTAGACGGCGGCGAGCGCGGAGCCGCCGGAGGCGCCGGTGGCGTAGGTCGCCGCGGGGCTGAGGCTGCGGGCCTCGGCGTAGTCGGCGAAGTGCAGGGTCCCGCCGCGGACCGGCTCACCCGCTTCTGGCTGCTTGCCGACCTTGCCGAAGGTGTAGCGGCCGCGTTCGGTCTTCTGTTCGCCGCTGCCGGCGTCGTCGGGCGAGACGCATGCGGAGGTGAGCAGTGCCGCGGCGGCCAGGGCCGCGGCCAGGCGGGCTCGCGCCCGTGGTGCTCGCTTCATGGTGTCCTCCAGGTGTCCGGTGGCGGGAGCGGAGACGAACCGGGGCCGGATCGGGTGGGGGGACGCTACGGCGGGCGAAATCCGGCCGACGTGACGCATCCCACTCACCGGGAGCCCGCCCTTGCGCGGCCCGTCGGTGCGGCGCGGCGGTTCTCCCGGCACCGGCGTCGTGGCACGGTGTCCCGGTGACCGGAACCGGCGGGGAACGCGCCCGCTCCCCGGCCGACACTGGCCCCGACCGCGATCACCAGTGGAGTTCCCGACGCACCAGGAGTCCCCGATGCCCAGCGACACGGACCACCGCTCCGCCGCCCGCGACCGAGCCGATCGGCTCACGGCTCCCGGCGGGCGGTTCGAGCTCATCGACGACGACGTGCTGGGCACCCGGCTGCCGGTCTTCGCCCACCGGCAGCGGGCCCTGCACGAGGTACTGCACGCCTCCGTCGCGTACGGCGACCGCACCTACGTCGTCACCGCGCGCGAGCGCCTCACCTTCGCCGAGCACGCCGCCCGGGTGTCGTCGCTGGCGCGCGTGCTGAGTGAGGAGTACGGGATCTCGCGGGGCGACCGGGTCGCCATCGCGGGCGCCAACTCGCCGGAGTGGATCCAGACGTTCTGGGCGGTGGTGTCGCTGGGCGCGGTGGCGGTCGGTTTCAACGCCTGGTGGTCCGCGCGGGAGACGGAGTACGGCTTGGAGAACGCGGAGCCCGCGCTGGTGGTGGCCGACGCGAAGCAGGTGGCGAAGCTCAGTGGCTGCCCGGTGCCGGTGCTGTCCCTGGAGGACGACGTCCGCCGTTTCCTCACCGCGCATGTGGACGCGCCGCTGCCGTCCGCCGACGTCGCCGAGGACGACCCGGCGGTGATCCTGTACACCTCCGGCACCTCGGGGCGTCCCAAGGGCGCCGTGCACACCCATCGGAACCTGCTGGCCGTCGTGGAGTACCACCGTCTCAACGACGCCCTGCTGCTGGAGTACGGCGATCCGCTGGCGCCCGAGGACCGGGTCTACCTGCTCACCCTGCCGCTGTTCCACATCGCGAGCCTGCACAACCTGGCCGTGCCGCGCCTGGCCACGGGCAGCCGGATCGCCCTGCACCAGGGCGCCTTCGACGCCGACGCGGTCCTGGGCATGGTCGAGCGGGAACGCGTCACCAACTGGGGCGCGGTGCCGACGATGGCGCACCGGCTGCTGGAGCACGGCCGTGCCGACCGGTACGACACGTCGTCGCTGACGGCGTTCGCCCTGGCCTCGGCGCCGTCGTCGACGGAGTTCAAGGAGCGCCTGCGCAAGGAGCTGCCGTTCGCGAGGAACTCGCTGGTGGACAGCTACGGACTGACCGAGTCCTGCACTGCGGTCGCCGCGGCGAGTCCGCAGGAGCTGGCGGTGGCGCCGGGCACGCTGGGCCGGCCCGTCACCGGGGTGCGGCTGGAGATCCGGGGGCCGGGCGGTGAGGTCCTCGGCGAGGGCGAGGAGGGTGAGGTGTGGGCGCGCAGCATGTACAACATGCGGGGCTACTGGCGTGACCCCGAGGCCACCGCGAACGCCTTCGACGCGGACCGCTGGCTGCGCACCGGGGACCTGGGGTGCCTGCGGGAGGGCCGACTGTACCTCAGCACGCGCCGTTCTGACCTCATCATCCGGGGCGGTGAGAACGTCTATCCGGCGGAGATCGAGACGGTCCTGAGTGAACACCCGGCCGTCAGGGAGTGCCTGGTGATGGGTGTGCCGCATCCCGACCTCGGGCAGGAGGTGGCGGCCGTCGTGGTGCTCCGCCCCGGGGCGGCGGTCACTCAGGAGGAGCTGCGGGAGTACGCGGCGGGCGAGCTGGCCTACTTCAAGGTGCCGAAGCACTGGCGGCTGACCACCGACGCGCTGCCGCGGAACGCGACGGGGAAGGTCGTCCGGCGCGCGGTGCGGGTCTGACGCGGACTTGAAGACGCCCCCGGCCGCCGTGTGCGGTCGGGGGCGCGGTGGTGAGGGACGACGCCGGAGCGCGACTCAGAAGTCCTCGGGTCCGCGCAGCACCGTCTCGGCGCCGCCGTCGACGTAGAGCACCTGGCCGGTGATGTGGCTGTTGTCCTCGGAGGCGAGGAAGAGCACGGTGCGGGCCACGTCCTCGGGCTGGAGGTAGCCGTTGAGCGGCATGGGCACCGCCGCGTCCATGACCTTCTTCATCTCCGGGTCGTCGAAGATGTCCGCGCTCATCGGGGTGAGGACGATGCCCGGTGCCACCACGTTCAGGGGGATGCCGGCGCCGGCCCAGCCGTCGGTGACGGCGGTGCGCCGCGCCCACTGGGCGAGCGCCGCCTTGGAGGAGGGGTACAGCTGCCGGGCGCGTCCGTCGGCGACGGCCCGGTCGGCGTGGGCCAGGGCGGCGGGCTCGTCGGCGGCGAGGCAGGCGGCGACGACGTCGGAGTCGTGGGGCTGGGTGCCGGAGATGGAGCCGATGAGGAGGGCCCGGGGCTGCGGGGCGGCGGCGAGGGCCGGGCGCAGGGCGGTCACGAACTCGGTGGTGCCGAAGTAGTTCACCGTGACCATCGCCGGTCCCGGCACCGAGGTGCCGGCGCAGGTGACGACCGCGTCCACCGCGCCGCCCGCCGCCGCGACGGCCCTCTCGGCGGCCGCGGCCCGACCGTCCGGCGTGGACAGGTCGGCGTCGATCTCGGCTCCGCGCAGGTCGACGCCGATGACGCGGTCGCCGCGGGCGCGGAGCATGGCGGTGAGGGCGGCGCCGATTCCCGAGCCGGATCCGGTGACGACGACGTTGCGTGGCATGGGGTACTCCTGGGTCTGCGGCCGGTGATCTTGCCGCACCGTAGCCGCGTGTCGCGGCGGGGGCCGGGCGCAGTCCCGGTGACCGGACGGGCCCCGGCGTCCTGAGGGGGTGTCACGCTCGACTGTCCTCGAGGACCGGTCCGAGCAGCAGGCGGCAGGCCAGCCGGATGCCGTCCTGGGCCGCCTCGGGCGACGAGCGTTCGTAGAGGACGGTGGTGAGCAGGCCGTACCAGGCCTGCTCCAGGATGCGGACCACCCGGCGGTCCCGCTCCCCGGGATCGGTCACTCCCGCGGTGCGCAGCACCAGGTCGGCGAGGATCTCGTCCGTGCCCCGGGACGGTCCGCCGCCGACGGCGAGCGCCGCGTTGTTGGCCTGCATCATCGCGAGCGCCAGCCTGGGTTGTTCGAACAGCTGCCGGCTCGCGCCGGTGAGCAGGTCCGTCACGGCGTCCACCGGCCCGGTGCCCGGCGCGGGCGGCGGGGTGTCGGCGGCGAGGCGCAGCACCTGGGCGCGCATGACCGCGGCGAACAGGTGGGTCTTGGACGGGAAGTAGCGGTACAGGGTGGCGATCGCGACGCCGGACTCCCTGGCGACGTCGTGCATCTGCATCCGTTCGAGGCCGTGCCGGGCGCCGAGGCGCGCCGCGACTCGCAGGATGCGGGCGTAACGGCGGTGCTGTGCGGCGGAGTTCGGGTGCGCGGGGGTTCTGTCGCCGGTCATCCGGGGCACGGGGGGGGTGTCCTTCCGTCGGCCGCCGATCGTCTCGCGCGCGGTACGGACCGGGTTCGGGCGTTCCGTTCAGTGGGACCCGGGCCCGCGCCGGGCGGGGGCCGGTGACTTGATGGCCCTGACCCGCCCCCTGACGTCCTGTTCCGAGAGAGGTGCCCTCATGCGGATCGGCATCACCAGTCCCGTCGTCACTGCCGTGCCCGGCGCCCACTCCCCGTGGGAGCGAACCGCCGGGATCGAGGAGCTGGGGGCGGTCGCCGAGGTCGCCGACCGGCTCGGCTTCCACCATCTGACCTGCTCGGAACATGTCGCCGTGCCCGCGGACGTGGCCGAACAGCGCGGAGGCACCTACTGGGATCCGCTCGCCACCTTCGGCTACCTCGCCGCCCGCACCCGCCGCATCCGGTTCGCCACCCAGGTCCTGGTCCTCGGCTACCACCACCCGCTGGCGGTGGCCAAGCGCTACGGGACACTGGACCGGATATCGGGCGGACGGCTCGTCCTGGGGCTCGGCGTGGGCAGTCTGGAGGAGGAGTTCCGGCTGCTGGGCGCGGCCTTCGAGGGACGGGGCGCCCTCGCCGACGACGCGCTCGCGGCGCTGCGGTCCTCGCTGTCCCGGCGTGAACCCGCCTACCACGGTGAGCACTTCGACTACGAGGGCTTCGTGGTGGAGCCGCACGCCGTGCAGGAGAGGGTGCCGCTGTGGATCGGCGGCCGTACCCCGCGTTCGCTGCGCCGGGCGGTGGCGCACGGTGACGGGTGGGTGCCGTTCGGGCTGGGGCTGGACCGGCTGCGCGAGATGCTCGGTGCGGTAGAGCTGCCGGAGGGCTTCGAGGTGGTGCTGAGTGCGGGCCGCCCGCTCGATCCGGGCGGGGACCCGGACGGTACGGCGGCGACGCTGCGGAAGGTGTCCGGCGCGGGCGCCACGCTGGCCGGCGTGTCGCTGACGGCCGGGTCCGTGAGCCACTACGCCGAGCAGTTGGAGTCCCTTGCCGAAATCACCGGCGTCGGGCCGGCCGGGGAGGTCCGGGCATGAGCGGGGACCGGCCGGCCACCGTCGAGGCGCGGCTGCGGCGCCTGGAGGACGAGCGGGACATCGCCAGGATGATGGCGTCCTACGGGCCGCTGGTCGACGGCGGCGACGCGGACGGTGTCGCCGCGCTGTGGGCTCCCGACGGGGTCTACGACATCGACGAGTTGTTCCTCGCGGGCCGGGAGCAGGTCCGGGAGATGGTGCGGTCCGCCGCCCACCAGGGGTGGATCCGGCAGGGCTGTGCGCACGTCGTGGGGCCGCCGCACATCACGGTCGACGGCGACGAGGCGGTCGCGGTGTGCCACTCGCTGATGGTGGTGCACGAGGCCGGCCGGTACGTGGTGCGCCGGGCCACCGCGAACCACTGGCGGCTGCGCCGCGCGGCCTGCGGCGCCGGGTGGCAGGTGGTGACGCGCACGAACCGGATCCTGGACGGCCGTCCGGAGTCGCCCGCCCTGCTGGCCGGCGGGGTGCGCGGCGAACCGGCGGGCGGCTGAGGAAACGGCGCGCGAGGGAGCGGTGACGGCCGCTCCCGCCCCCTCCCCCGCCGCGCGTGCGGGCGGAGCCCTGTACCGGCCGCCGGGAGGGTCGAGGCCGTGCCCGCCCCGCGGTCCGTGAGGCTCCGCCCGGCCGCCGCTCCGGGACCGGCGGGGCCCGGGACCCGCCCGGCACGGGTCGGCAGGACCCCGCCGAGGCCGGGTCAGCGCGCCCCGTACACCGGTTGGGGTGTCTCCGCGTCGGCCAGCAGCTTCAGTGCCGCCTCCCCCGCCTCGGCCGGGCTCCAGCGGGCGCCCTTGTCGGCGGTGGGGCCGGGGCGCCAGCCCTCCATCACCGTGATCCGGCCCGCCTCGGCCTCGAAGACCCGGCCGGTCACGCCGGCGGACGCCGCCGAGCCCAGCCAGACGACGAGCGGCGAGACATTGTCCGGGGCCATCGCGTCGAAGGCTCCCTCACCGGGCGCCGCCATGGTCTCGGCGAAGGTCTCCTCCGTCATCCGGGTGCGCGCGGCCGGGGCGATCGCGTTGACCTGGACGCCGTACCGGCCCATTTCGGCGGCGGCGACCAGGGTCAGGCCGACGATGCCGGCCTTGGCGGCGGAGTAGTTGCCCTGGCCGACGCTGCCCAGCAGGCCCGCTCCGGAGGCGGTGTTGACCACGCGGGCGGCGGGGACGCGGCCCGCCTTGGCCTCGGCGCGCCAGTGCGCCACCGCGTGCTTGAGCGGCAGGAAGTGCCCCTTGAGGTGGACGCGCATCACCGCGTCCCAGTCGTCCTCGTCCAGGTTCACCAGCATCCGGTCGCGCAGGAACCCCGCGTTGTTGACGAGGGTGTCGAGCCGGCCGAAGGAGTCGAGCGCGGTGGCGACGAGTGAGGCCGCGCCGTCCGACGTGGCGATGTCGCCGCCGTGCGCGACGGCATCGCCGCCCGCCGCGCGGATCTCCTCGACGACCTGCTGCGCGGGGCCGACGCCCGCGCCGGAGCCGTCGAGGCCGACGCCGAGGTCGTTGACGACGACCTTCGCGCCCTCGGCGGCGAAGGTGAGGGCATGGGCGCGGCCGAGGCCACGGCCGGCGCCGGTGACGACGACGACGCGGCCGGCGCACAAGGCGGACGGTGAAGTCATGGCGGGTTCCTTCCGTAAGGGGCGGGCGGCCGGTGCCGTACCGCTCAGTGGCACGGCACTCCCCCGGCGTGGGCATCGCTGCTACCTTCAGCCCTAACAAACGTTTGGTGGAAAGGTAGCTGATCTGCTCATGGGTGTCTCCACCTCCGTCCCGGAAGAGGGCGTGGCCGTCGTCACCGTGGACTTCCCTCCGGTCAACGCCCTGCCCGTACAGGGCTGGTACGACCTGGCCGCGGCGGTGCGCGCCGCCGGCGCCGACCCGAAGGTGCGCTGCGTGGTGCTCGCCGCCGGGGGCCGCGGTTTCAACGCGGGCGTCGACATCAAGGAGATGCAGCGCGCGGACGGGCACGGGGCGCTGATCGGCGCCAACCGGGGCTGCTTCGAGGCGTTCGCCGCGGTCTACGAGTGCGAAGTCCCGGTCGTTGCCGCCGTGCAGGGCTTCTGCCTGGGCGGCGGGATCGGCCTGGTGGGCAACGCGGACGCGATCGTGGCCAGCGACGACGCCACCTTTGGGCTTCCGGAGCTGGACCGGGGCGCACTCGGCGCGGCCACGCACCTGGCCCGGCTCGTCCCTCAGCACCTGATGCGGGTCCTGTACTACACCTCACGCACCGCGACGGCCGAGGAGCTGCACCGGCACGGCTCGGTGTGGCGGGTCGTCCCGCGCGAGGGCCTGCGGGCGGCCGCCCTCGAACTGGCCGGTGAGATCGCCGCCAAGGACGGCTACCTGATGCGGCTGGCCAAGGCCGCCATCAACGGCATCGATCCGGTCGACGTGCGCCGCAGCTACCGCTTCGAGCAGGGCTTCACCTTCGAGGCCAACCTCAGCGGGGTCGCCGACCGCGTGCGCGACACCTTCGGCACGGACACCTCCGGAACCGGCACTTCCGGAACCGACAAGGAGCAGCGAGCGTGACCGACGACAAGACGATGACGGCCGACGACGTCGTCGGCCGGCTGGAGAGCGGCATGACGATCGGCATCGGCGGCTGGGGCTCACGCCGCAAGCCGATGGCCCTGGTACGGGCGTTGCTGCGCTCGGACCTCACGGACCTGACCGTGGTCTCCTACGGCGGCCCGGACGTCGGTCTGCTGGCCGCCGCCGGGAAGATCCGCAAGCTGGTGGCGGCGTTCGGCACGCTCGACTCGATACCGTTGGAGCCGCACTTCACCGCCGCCCGGCAGCGCGGGGCGTTCGAGATGGTGGAGTACGACGAGGCGATGCTGATGTGGGGGCTGACCGCCGGGGCGCAGCGGCTGCCGTTCCTGCCGGTGCGGGCCGGGCTCGGGTCGGACGTGATGCGGGTCAATCCCTCGCTGCGCACCGTCCGGTCGCCGTATGCCGACGGTGAGGAGCTGGTCGCGGTCCCGGCCCTGCGCCTGGACGCGGCCCTGGTCCACCTCAACCGCGCCGACCGGCACGGCAACGGGCAGTACCTGGGCCCCGACCCGTACTTCGACGACCTGTTCTGCGAGGCCGCCGACCACGCCTACGTCTCCTGCGAACGGATCGTCGACACGGCGGACCTGCTCAAGGAGCACGGGCCGCAGACCCTGCTGGTGAAGCGCCTGTTCGTGGACGGCGTGGTCGAGACGCCGAACGGCGCGCACTTCACCTCGTGCGTGCCCGACCACGACCGGGACGAGGACTTCCAGCGCGCCTACGTCCGGGCCGCCCGCGATCCCGAGCAGTGGGCGGCGTTCCGCGAACGGTTCCTGTCCGGCGACGAGGTCGCCTACCAGGCCGCCGTCACGGCGTTCCACCAGGAGGAGGAAGCATGAGCGCCACCACCGGAACAGGTCTCGCCACCGCGACCCGCGCCGAGCACTGCGTGGTGGCCTGCGCGGAGGTCTGGCGCGATGCCGGTGAGGTCCTCGCCAGTCCGATGGGCACCGTCCCTTCCATCGGGGCTCGCCTGGCGAAGCTCACCTTCTCGCCGGAGCTGCTGCTCACCGACGGCGAGGCGCTGCTCATGGCGGACGTGCCCTCGGTCGGGCAGCGACCGGGAGCCGTGGAGGGATGGCTGCCGTTCCGTCAGCACCTGGCGCTGACCGCCAGCGGGCGCCGGCACGTGATGATGGGCGCCAGTCAGCTCGACCGCCACGGCAACCAGAACATCTCCTGCATCGGCGACTGGGCCAGGCCCACCCGGCAGCTGCTCGGGGTGCGCGGGGCGCCAGTCAACACGGTCAACAACCCGACGAGTTACTGGGTGCCGAAGCACTCCGCGCGGGTCTTCGTGGAGCGCGTCGACATGGTCAGCGGCGTCGGGTACGACCGGGCCGCCACGGCCGGACCCTCGGCGACCCGCTACCACCGCGTCCCCGACGTCGTCACCAACCTGGGCGTCTTCGACTTCGAGACCCCGGACCGCTCGATGCGGCTGCGTTCGCTGCATCCGGGGGTCACCGTCGAGGAGGTCACCGAGGCCACCGGCTTCCCGCTGGTGGTCCCCGACGAGGTCCCTTTCACCCGCACGCCCACCGAAGCGGAGCTGCGGCTGATCCGGGAGGTCGTCGACCCGAAGGGACTGCGGGAGCGGGAGGTCCCGGCGTGAGCGCGCCGGAGGGGCCGGCGACGATCCCGACGGCGCTCACCGAGCTGACCGGGGTGCGGTACCCGATCGTGCAGACCGGCATGGGCTGGGTGGCCGGCCCCCGGCTGGTGTCCGCCTCCGCCAACGCGGGGGCACTCGGCGTCCTCGCCTCGGCCACGATGAGCGTGGAGGGGCTGCGGGCCGCCGTGCGGGAGGTCAAGTCCCGTACGGACGCGCCGTTCGGTGTCAACCTGCGGGCGGACGCGGGCGACGCCGTGGACCGGGTGCGGGTCATCGTCGAGGAGGGGGTGCGGGTGGCGTCCTTCGCGCTCGCCCCGTCCAAGGACCTGATCGCCCGTCTGAAGGACGCGGGCGTCGTCGTCATCCCGTCCGTGGGCGCCCGGCGGCACGCCGAGAAGGTCGCCGCGTGGGGCGCCGACGCGGTGATGGTGCAGGGTGGGGAGGGCGGCGGTCACACCGGTGACGTGGCCACGTCCGTGCTGCTGCCGCAGGTGGTGGACGCCGTTGGCATCCCCGTCATCGCGGCGGGCGGCTTCCGCGACGGGCGGGGCCTGGTGGCCGCGCTGGCCTACGGGGCGGCCGGCATCGGGATGGGCACGCGGTTCCTGCTCACCTCCGACAGCACCGTCCCGGCGGCCGTGAAGGAGAAGTACCTGGCCGCGTCCGTGAAAGACGTCACCGTCACGACCAAGGTCGACGGGCTGCCGCACCGGATGCTGCGCACCGAGTTGGTCGACTCCCTGGAGCGGTCGGGCCGCGCGGCCTCGCTGCTGCGGGCGCTGCGGCACGCGTCGGCGTTCCGGAAGGAGTCCGGGACCAGTTGGCCGCGGCTGGTGCGGGACGGGCTGGCGATGAAGCACGGCAAGGACCTGACGTGGGGCCAGGTGCTGCTGGCCGCCAACACGCCGATGCTGCTGAAGGCGTCGATGGTCGAGGGCCGCACCGATCTGGGGGTGATGGCCTCCGGGCAGGTGGCGGGGCTGATCGATGATCTGCCGTCCTGCGCGGAGCTGGTCGGGCGGATCATGGAGGAGGCGCGGGCGGCGCTGAAGGCGCTGCCCGAAGCCGGCTGACGGCCCCCGCACGGCGGAGGGGCGGTCCGGAGTCCGGGCCGCCCCTCCGCCGTCGTCGCACAAGTCGTCGTACGAGTCGTCGTACGAGTCGTCGTACGAGTCGTCGTACGAGTCGTCGTACGGGTCGTCGTACGGGTCAGAGGCGCTCGATGATGGTGACGTTGGCCTGGCCGCCGCCCTCGCACATCGTCTGCAGGCCGTAGCGGCCTCCGGTGCGCTCCAGTTCGTGCAGCAGGGTCGTCATCAGCTTGGTGCCGGTGGCGCCGAGCGGGTGGCCCAGCGCGATGGCGCCACCGTTGACGTTGACCCGGTCCGGGTCGGCGCCGGTCTCCTTCAGCCAGGCCAGGACGACCGGTGCGAACGCCTCGTTGATCTCGACCAGGTCCATGTCGTCGATGGACATCCCGGCCTTCTTCAGCGCGTACGCCGTCGCCGGGATCGGGGCCGACAGCATGCGGATGGGGTCCTCGCCGCGCACCGACAGGTGGTGGACGCGGGCCCGGGGGGTGAGCCCGTGTTCGGCGACGGCCCGTTCGGAGGCGATGAGCAGCGCAGAGGCACCGTCGGAGACCTGGGAGGACACCCCGGCGGTGAGCCGGCCGCCCTCGACGACCGGCTTCAGGGCCGCCATCTTCTCCAGGGACGTGTCACGGCGCGGCCCCTCGTCGGTGGTGAGGTCCCCGTAGGCGACGGTCTCGCGGTCGAAGCGGCCCTCGTCGATGGCGCGCAGGGCCCGCTGGTGCGAGCGCAGCGCGAACTCCTCCATCGCCTCCCGGCTGATGTCCCACTTCTCGGCGATGAGTTCGGCGCCGTGGAACTGGTTGACGGGCGCGTCGCCGTAGCGGGCGCGCCAGCCCTCGGAGCCGGCGTAGGGGCCGTCGGTGAGGCCGAGGGGTTCGGCGGCCTGGCGGCTGGCGAAGGCGATGGGGATCATCGACATGTTCTGCGTGCCGCCCGCGACGACCAGGTCCTGGGTGCCGGAGAGCACGCCCTGGGCAGCGAAGTGGACGGCCTGCTGGGAGGAGCCGCACTGCCGGTCGACGGTGGTACCGGGCACCTCCTCGGGCAGGCCGGCGGCCAGCCAGGCGGTGCGGGCGATGTCCCCGGCCTGCGGACCGACGGTGTCCAGGCACCCGAAGACGACGTCGTCGACGGCGGCCGGGTCGATGCCGGTGCGCTCGACGAGCGCCTTGATGACGTGCGCGCCGAGGTCGGCGGGGTGGACGGCACTGAGGCCGCCCTTGCGCCGGCCGACCGGCGTGCGGACCGCTTCGACTATGTATGCCTCGGCCATGACTGCTCCTTCATGTGGGACAGGGGGTGTCAGCTGCGCGGGGTGATGCCTTCGAGGACCATGGACAGGTACTGGCGGGCGATCTCCTCCGGGCTGTGGGTGCCGCCGGGGCGGTACCAGGAGGCGGCCACCCACACGGTGTCGCGCACGAACCGGTAGACGAGCCGGACGTCCAGGTCGCCGCGGAAGACCTTCTCGGCGACGCCCCGCTCCAGGGTGCGCAGCCAGGCGTCCTCGAACTTGACCTGGGAGTCGGCGAGGTAGGCGAAGCGCGGCTGGGCGGAGAGGTGCCTGGACTCCTTCTGGTAGATGGCGACTGCCGGTCCGTGCCGGTCGATCTGCCGGAAGGACTCGGTGACGAGGGCCTCGATGGTCTCCCGGGGGCCGAGCCCGGCGGCGAGCACGGTGTCGTAGCCGGCCCACAGTTCGTCCAGGAAGGCGGAGAGGATCTCGTCGAGCATCGACTCCTTGGAGTCGAAGTGGTAGTAGAGGCTGCCGGCCAGCAGCCCAGCGGCGTCCGCGATCCGGCGGACGGTGGTGGCGTTGTAGCCCTGGTCGGCGAAGACCTGGGCGGCGGTGGCGAGGATCTCGGCGCGGCGCTCGGCGGCGGAGTTGGTGCTCATCGGGTCATGCTCTCTGACTGCTGACGGAAACGGTCTCACCGGTCAGGTAGGAGGAGTAGCCGCTGGCCAGGAAGACGATGACGTTGGCGATCTCCCAGGGCTCGGCGTAGCGGCCGAAGGCCTCCCGCTCGGTGAGTTCGGCGAGGAGTTCGGGGGTGGTGACCTTCACCAGGTGCGGGTGCATGGCGAGGCTCGGGGCGACGGCGTTGACCCGGACGCCGAAGTCGGCGGCCTCCAGGGCGGCGCAGCGGGTGAGGGCCATGACGCCGGCCTTGGCGGCGGCGTAGTGGGCCTGGCCGCGCTGGGCCCGCCAGCCGATGACGGAGGCGTTGTTGACGACGACGCCCGGCCCGCCCTGCTCCTTCAGGCGGCGCAGGGCGGCGCGGGTGCAGCGGAAGGTGCCGCCGAGGGTGACGTCGAGGACCTTGGACCACTGTTCGTCGGTCATGTCGACGAGGTCGGCGGTGCCGCCGAGTCCGGCGTTGTTGACGACGACGTCGAGGCCGCCGTGCCGTTCGGCGGCGAGCGTGAACAGGGCGTCGACCTGTTGTTCGTCGGTGACGTCGCAGGGCAGTCCGGCGACGTTGTCGGCGCCGAACTCGTCGGCGAGGGCGGCGGCGCTCTCCTTGAGGCGGCGTTCGTGGGCGTCGCCGATGACGACGCGGGCGCCCTCCTCCAGGAATCTGCGGGCGGTGGCTCCACCGATCCCGGCGCCGGCAGCGGCGGTGATCACGGCGGTGCGGCCGGCCAGGAGGGAGTGTCCCGGTACGTAGGGCGGCGGCTGGTGGGTCGCGGTCACGGGCGGCTCTCCTTCGGCAGGCCGAGGACGCGTTCGGCGATGATGTTGCGCTGGATCTCGTTGGACCCGGCGTAGATGGTGTCGGAGCGGGAGAAGAGGAACAGCCGCTGCCAGTCGTCGAGGTCGTAGGGTTCCCCGGCGGCGAGCAGGCCGCCGGCGCCGCACACGTCCATGGCGAGTTCACCCAGCTCACGGTGCCAGGTGGCCCAGAAGATCTTGCCGATGGACGCCTCGGGTCCGGGGGCACCGGCGGCCACGCCGTCCAGCATGCGCAGGGCGTTGCAGCGGATGGTCTCCAGCCCCGTCCAGGCGCGGGCGAGGCGGTCGCGGACGAGCGGGTCGTCGGCCGCCCCGTTGCGCCGGGCCAGGTCGATGAGGGTTTCCAGTTCGCGCCGGAAACCGACCTGCTGGCCCAGTGTGGAGACGCCGCGTTCGAAGCCGAGGGTGGCCATGGCCACGCGCCAGCCGTCGCCGGGGGCGCCGACGATGTGGTCGGCGTGGGTGCGGGCGCCGTCGAAGAAGACCTCGTTGAACTCCGAGGTGCCGGTCAGCTGGGTGATGGGCCGGACCTCGACGCCGGGCTGGTCGAGCGGGACCAGGAGGTAGGACAGGCCCTGGTGGCGGCGCGAGCCCGGTTCGGTGCGGGCGACGACGAAGCACCACTGCGCCTCGTGGGCGAGTGACGTCCAGATCTTCTGTCCGGTGACCACCCAGTGGTCGCCGTCCCGCTCGGCCCGGGTCCGCACGTTCGCCAGGTCGGACCCGGCGTCGGGCTCGCTGTAGCCCTGGCACCACAGTTCCTCGGCGGCGACGATCGGCGGCAGGAACCGGGCCCGCTGCTCGGGCGTGCCGAAGGCCACCAGGGTCGGCCCGAGCAACTGCTCCCCGATGTGGTTGACCCGGGCGGGCGCCTCGGCCAGGGCGTACTCCTCGTGGAAGGCGACCTGCTGGTCAATGGTCGCGCCCCGGCCGCCGTACTCCTCGGGCCAGCCGACGCAGGTCCAGCCGGCGGCGGCCATGTGCCGCTCCCACTCCAGCCGTTCGGCGAAGGCCTCGTGCTCACGACCCGGGCCGCCGCGGCCGCGCAGGGCGGCGAAGGCGCCGGTGAGGTTGGCGGCCAGCCAGCCGCGGATCTCGGCGCGGAACTCCTCGACGCTGCTCATGCCGTTACGTTAATCTACCAAACACTTGTTAGGGAAGGAGGGCCGATGTCCGCTGCCCACGACGAGACCGGCGAACCCGTGCGCTACGAGAAGCAGGGCCCGGTCGCGACGGTCACCATGAACCGCCCCGAGTACCGCAACGCCCAGAACTCCGCGATGACTTACGCCCTGGACCGGGCGTTCTACCGAGCGGCCGAGGACGACGAGGTGAAGACCGTCGTCCTGGCCGGGGCGGGCAAGCACTTCTCCGCCGGCCATGACATCGGCACCCCCGGCCGCGACGCCCACCTGCCGTTCGAGCGCAGGGCGGGGCTGTGGTGGAACCACTCGGACAAGGAGGGCGCGGAGAGCCGGTTCGCCCGCGAGTCCGAGGTGTACCTCGGCATGTGCCGCCGCTGGCGCGAGCTGCCGAAGCCGGTCGTCGCCTCCGTGCAGGGGGCGTGCGTGGCGGGCGGGCTGATGCTCGCCTGGGTGTGCGACCTGATCGTCGCCTCGGAGGACGCGTTCTTCGCGGACCCGGTGGTGCGGATGGGCATACCGGGTGTCGAGTACTTCGCCCACCCGTGGGTGATGCCGCCGCGCGTCGCCAAGGAGTTCCTCTTCACCGGCGACCGCATGAGCGCCCGGCGCGCCTACGAGGTCGGCATGGTCAACCGGGTCGTTCCCCGCGAGGAACTGCCGGAGCGCACGCGGGAGCTGGCGCTGCGCATCGCCGAGATGCCGCGTCTCGGGCTGGCCCTGACCAAGCGCGCCGTCAACCAGGCCGAGGACCTCCAGGGCCTGCACACCGGCATGGACTCGGTGTTCGGGCTGCACCACCTGGCGCACGCGCACAACGCCGAGACCGCGCCGGACGCGCTCGGCGGCATGGACATCCGGGCGATGAAGAAGGCGGGCGGCTGATGGACCTCGACTTCAGCGAGGCGGACGACACGTTCCGCGCCGAGGTCCGCGACTGGCTCGCCGCCCATGTGCCGACCACTCCCCTGCCGTCCCTGGAGAGCGCCGAGGGCTTCGCCGCGCACCGGGAGTGGGAAGCCGAGCTGTCCGCCGGCCGGTGGTCGGTGGTGTCCTGGCCGGAGGAGTTCGGCGGGCGGGGGGAATCGATCCTGCGGTGGCTGGTCTTCGAGGAGGAGTACTTCGCGGCCGGCGCCCCCGGGCGCGTCAGCCAGAACGGCATCAACCTCCTGGCCCCCACCCTCTTCGAGCACGGTACGCCCGAGCAGCGGGCCCGCATCCTGCCCCCGATGGGGCGCGGCGAGGTCATCTGGGCGCAGGCCTGGTCCGAGCCGGAGTCCGGTTCCGATCTGGCCTCGCTGAAGTCGACGGCCCGGCGCACGGACGGCGGCTGGTTGCTGAGCGGCCAGAAGACGTGGTCGTCCCGGGCGGCCTTCGCCGACCGGGCCTTCGGCCTGTTCCGCAGCGACCCGGACGCGGCGAAGCCGCACCACGGACTGACGTACCTGATGTTCCCGCTGGACGCCGAGGGTGTCACGGTGCGGCCCATCGGCCGCCTCGACGGCAGGCCGGCCTTCGCGGAACTCTTCCTGGACGACGTGTTCGTGCCGGACGAGGACGTCATCGGCGAACCCGGCCAGGGGTGGCGGGTCGCGATGAGCACCACCGGCAACGAGCGCGGGCTCACCCTGCGCAGCCCCGGCCGCTTCACGGCCGCCGCCGGCCGGCTGACCGAGCTGTGGCGCGAGTACGGCGATCCGGCCGACACCGCGCTGCGCGACCGGGTCGCCGACGCGGTGATCGGCGCCCACGCCTACCGGCTGTTCTCCTACGCGGGCGCCTCGCGCATCCTGCACGGCGAGGACGGACCTGCCGGCGCGGCCTCCAGCCTCAACAAGGTCTTCTGGTCGGAGCTGGACATCGCCCTGCACGAGACGGCCCTGGACCTGCTCGGCCCGTACGGCGAACTCGCCGACCACGCGGGCGAGTCACCGGCCCACGGAGTCTGGGCCGAGGGTCACACCTTCTCCCTGGCCGGACCGATCTACGCCGGCACCAACGAGATCCAGCGCGACATCATCGCCGAGCGGCTGCTCGGCCTGCCGAAGGGACGCCGGTGATGCGGTTCCTCCTCGACGCCGAGCAGCGGGAGTTCGCCCGCTCCCTCGACGGGCTGCTCGCCTCGTCGGACACCCCGGCCGTGGTGCGGTCCTGGGCGGCCGGTGACCACGGTCCCGGGCGGGCCGTCTGGGCGCGGCTGGCGAACGCCGGGCTGTTCGCGCTCGCCGTGCCGGACCGGTACGACGGCTTCGGCGTCCTGCCGCTCGAACTCGCCGTCGCCTTCACCGAACTGGGCCAGCACGCCGTGCCCGGACCGCTGGTAGAGACGGTCGCGACGGCCGCCCTGCTGGACCGGCTCGGCGACACCGACGCCGCCGGCGCCCACCTGCCCGGCATCGCCTCCGGCAAGACCGTCGCCTCCCTCTGCCTGACCGACCGGGGCCCGTACGCCCTGGACGGCGACGCGGCCGACACGGTGTTCGTCGTGGACGGCGACACCTTGCGCGTCGCGGACGGTGTCGGCCCCGTGCAGCCGTCGGCCGACCCGGGGCGGCGACTGACCCGGCCGTCCGGCGGCGCGGTCCTCGCCTCGGGACCGGCCGTGACCGCCGCGACGCGCCACGCGGCCGACGTCGCCGCGCTCGCCACCGCGGCGCAGTGCCTCGGCGTGGGCCGCGCGCTGCTGGACCGCACCGTCGCGTACGTCGGGCAGCGCACCCAGTTCGGGGTCGCCGTCGGCTCCTTCCAGGCCGTCAAGCACCGCCTCGCGGACACCCTGATCGCCCTGGAGTTCGCCGAGCCACTGGTGCACGGCGCCGCGCTGGCGCTGGCCTCCGGGGACGCCGACCGGGCGGGCCGGGAGATCGCCGCCGCGAAGGTCACCGCCGGCGAGGCCGCCCACCGGGCCGCCCGGGCGGCCCTCCAACTGCACGGGGCGGTCGGCTACACCGACGAACTGGACCTGTCCCTGTGGCTGCGCAAGGCCCGTCCGCTGCGCGACGCCTGGGGCACCCCGGCCGCCTGCCGGGCCCGCGTACTGGCCGTCTGACGCGCGCCGCGTGCGCGCCGCACCGAGGGGAGCAGCCCGATGAGGCTGACGGAGGAGCAGGAAGAGCTGAGGTCGGCCGTGCGGTCGTTGCTGACCCGGCACGAGGGGGAGGCGGCCTGGGCGCCGCTGGCCGAGCAGGTCGGCGTCGCCGGGCTGGCCGTGCCCGAGGAGTACGGGGGCGCGGGCGGCGGCGCCCGGGACGTGCACGTGGTGATGGAGGAGCTGGGCCGCGCCCTGAGCCCGCTGCCGCTGCTCGGGTCGGCGGTGCTGACGGCCGGGGCGCTGCTGGCCTCCGGCGACAAGGAGGCCTGCGGGCGCCTGCTGCCGCCGCTCGCCGAGGGCCGTGCGGTGGGCGCCCTGGCCTGGGCCGAGGGCGGCTCCTGGGACACGGGGGCAGTGCGCGCCGAGGCAGTGCCCGCGCCCGGCGGCGCCTGGCGGATCACCGGGGCCAAGGAGCTCGTACTGGACTGGCCGCACCTGGACGTGCTGCTGGTCGCGGCCCGCACGCCGGCCGGCGTCTCACTCTTCGAGGTCGCCGTGGACGCCGCCGGGGCGCGCCGCGAACCCCTCGTCACCATGGACACGACCCGAGGACTGGCCCGGTGGGTGCTGAGCGGCGCCGAGGGCTGGCTCCTCGGCGTGGACGGCGACGCGGAGCGCACCCTGGCGCACGTACGGGACCTGGCCTGCACGGCGCTCGCCGCCGAACAGGTGGGTGCCGCCGAGCGCTGCCTCGAGACGACCGTCGCCTACGCCCGCGACCGTGTCCAGTTCGGCCGTCCCATCGGCTCCTTCCAGGCGGTCAAGCACCGGCTCGCGGACGCCTATGTGCAGGTGGAGTCCGCGCGGTCGGCTGCGCTCGGCGCGGCGTTCGCCGCCGACGGGGACCCGGCGGCGCTGCCGCGGGCCGCCGCCGTCGCCAAGTCGGTGTGCTCCGAGGCGTTCTCGGCGGTGGCAGGCGAGACGATCCAGCTGCACGGCGGGATCGGCATCACCTGGGAGCACGACGCGCACCGCTTCTTCAAGCGGGCGCACGGGGCGGGCGAGCTGTTCGGCGCGCCCGCCCGCCACCGGGCGCGGCTGGCCGCCGGGCTCGGCCTGACCTCGCGCTGAACACGTACACGTATCCCTACTGACCGGAGAGGCCGGGAAACATGGACATCGGCAACCCGCTGGACTTCACCGGCCGCGTCGCGCTCGTCACCGGCGGCACCAAGGGCATCGGTGCCGCCGTCGCCGAGGCGTTCCTCGGTGCCGGGGCCGACGTCGTCGTCTGCGGCCGCAACGAGCCGGCCGCCCTGCCGGCGGCGCGGGGGCGGCAGGCGGTCTTCGTCCCCGCCGACGTGCGCGATCCCGCGGCGGCGGCTGGGCTCGTCGACAGTGCCGTGGAGCGTTTCGGCCGCCTCGACGTGCTCGTCAACAACGCGGGCGGCTCCCCGGACGCCGACGCGGCGACCGTCTCGCCCCGCTTCGTGGAGAAGATCGTCGCGCTCAACCTGCTGGCGCCGTTCTACGTGGCGCAGGCGGCCCACCGAGTGATGCGGACCCAGCCGGGCGTCGGCTCGGTCGTCAACGTCGGCAGCGTCTCCGCGCACGACCCGCAGCCGGGCACCGCCGCGTACACGGCGGCCAAGGCCGGGTTGCTGGCCCTCACCAGGGCGCTGGCGCTGGAGTGGGCGCCCGGGGTTCGGGTCAATCACATCACGACCGGGCTGATCCGCACCGAGAGCGCGGCCTCCGTCTACGGGGCGGACGGCGGGGCGTCGGTGGCCGGCGTCATCCCGATGGAGCGGATGGCGGTGCCCGGGGACGTCGCCCGCGCCTGCCTGTTCCTCGCGAGCGACCTGGCGGGATACGTCAACGGGGCGGACCTCGCGGTGCACGGGGGCGGGGAGTTCCCGGCCCGCTACCTCGCCGCGAGGTCCGCCGACGGAGTGGGGTGAGGGGAGGGAGGAGGGTCAGGGCAGGTCGGGGGCCCAGGCGACGCCGTTGATGTGCGAACCGCCGTCGACGAAGAGGGTGTTGCCGGTGACGTAGCGGGCGTCCTCGCCGGCGAGGAACAGCACGGCGGGGGCGATGTCACGGTCGGGGTCCCCGATCCGGCCCATGGGGTTCATGGCCCCGACCTGCTTCTCCAGCTCGGGGTTCTGGCTCATCCGCCGCCGGAAGGCCGCGCTCTTCGCGCCGGGGCAGACGGCGTTGACGACCACCCCGGTGGAGGCCCACTCCCGGGCTGCGGTACGGGTCAGGGTGCGCAGGGCCTCTTTGGCGGCGTTGTACTCCAGGGTGCCCATGTGGGCGTTCACGCCGTTGAGGCTGCACATGTTGACGACCCTCCCCCACCCTCGCTCCCTCATGTGCGGGAAGGCCGCCCGCATCGCCCAGAAGGGCCCGTAGAAGCCGATGCCCAGCCCCCGGGCCAGCATCTCGTCGGTCTTGTTCTCGACCCGGCCGAGTTCACCGGTCGTCGCCCAGGCGTTGTTGACCAGGATGTCCACGCCGCCGAGTTCCCGCACCGCGCAGTCGACCATCGCCAGCACCTGTGCCTTGTCACCGACGTCGGTGCGCAGGAAGCGGCCGCCGATCTCGTCGGCGACGGCGCGGCCGGTCTCCTCGTTCACCTCCGCGACCAGTACCCGGGCCCCTTCGGCGGCGAACCGACGGGCGACCGCCGCGCCTATGCCGTCGCCGGCGCCGGTGACGACCGCCACGCGTCCTTCGAGCCGCATGCCTTGCCCCTCTCTGTTCCTCAGACCAGGTTGTCCTCCACGGTCAGCCCGAAGGCCCCGCGGCCGTACATGGCGAGGGCGCGCTCGACGTCGTTGGCGACGTGGACGCTGCCCGCGTGGGCGTCGCGCCAGGCCCGCTCGATCGGGTTGCCGCGGCGCAGGGCGTTGCCGCCGGCGGTCTTGAAGAGCAGGTCGATGGCGGCGACGGCGCGTTCGGTGCCGCGGACCTGGTCGCGGCGGGTGCGCAGCCGCAGCTCCATGGGGATCTCCGCGCCGGCGGCGGCGAGTTCGAAGAGCTCGCGCACGTTGCCGTCCATCTGCCGGACGGTCGCGTCGATGTCCGAGGCGGCGCGTGCGATGGCGACCTGGGCGAACGGGTCCTCGGTGAACCTGCCGCCGCCCAGGCTGAGCCGCACCCGCTCCTTCATCAGCGACACGTACGACTCGTAGCCGCCCGCTACGGCGCCGATCACCGGTGCCGTGATGGCGCTGGTGAAGATCGCCCCGAACGGCAGCCGGTACAGCGGTCCCTTGTTGACCTGCTGTCCCGGCACCTTCAGCTGGGCCTGCTCGTAGTTGCGCAGCACCCGGTGGCCGGGCACGAAGGCCGACTCGACGATGATGTCGTTGCTCGCGGTGCCGCGCAGTCCGACCACGTCCCACGCGTCCTCGATGGCGTAGTCGGACCGGGGCACCAGGACGGTGAGGAAGTCCACCGGCCGCCCCTGGGCGCCGACGACCAGGGCGCCCAGAAGTGCCCAGCCGGCGTGTTCGCAACCGGAGGAGAAGCTCCAGCGGCCGGTGAGCCGGTAGCCGCCGTCGACGGGGGTGAGCCGTCCCACCGGGGCGTACGAGGAGGAGATGCGGGTGTCGGGGTCCTCGCCCCACACGTCGTCCTGCGCCCGGCGCGGGAACAGGCCCAGCTGCCAGGGGTGGACGCCGAGGACGGACGCCACCCAGCCGGTGGAGCAGCAGACCGCGGAGATCGCCCGCACCACCTGGTAGAAGTCGACCGGGTCGCTCTCGAGGCCGCCGTAGCGGGCCGGCTGCAGCATCCGGAACACTCCGGCCTCGGTCAGCTCCCGGACCGTGGAACGCGGTATGCGCCGCGCCTCGTCCGCGGCCACGGCCCGCTCGGCGATGCCGGGCAGCAGGGCGCGCACCGACTCCAGAACCTGATTGCCCATCGTCCGTCCCTCTCGCGGCCCTTCGAGCCGTGTCCGTGCGGCGCGTCGCGGCGCCGCGTCCGTCAGTCGGTCCGCAGGGCCGTCTTGTCGACCTTGCCGGAGGCGTTGCGCGGGAGTGTCCCGAGGACGACGACCTCGCGGGGGACCTTGAAGTTGGCGAGCCGCTCGCGGCACCAGCCGACGAGTGCGTCCGGGTCGGCCCCGCCGCCCGGGCGTGCCGTCACGTACGCGCGTCCGACCTCTCCGAGCCGTGCGTCGGGGACTCCGACCACCGCGGCCTCGGCGACGGCGTCGTGCCCGGTGAGCACCTGCTCGACCTCCGCCGGATAGACGTTGAAGCCGCCGACGACGAACATGTCCTTGGAGCGGCCGGTGACGACCAGGTTGCCGCGTTCGTCGAAGTGGCCGACGTCCCCGGTGGCCAGCCAGCCGTCCGCGTCGACGGCCGCCGCGGTGGCCGCCGGGTCGTCCAGGTAGCCGAGCATCACGTTGTAGCCGCGGACCATGATCTCGCCGTCGCTCCCCGAATGGGGCGAGTGCGGGTCGCCGCCGGCGATCCGGACCTCCACGCCGTCGATGGGGCGGCCCGCGGTCAGCGCGACCGTCTCGGCGTCGTCGTCCGCGGAGCAGGCGGTGACCGTGCCGCACGACTCGGTCAGCCCGTAGGCGGTGACCACCTCGGGGAACAGTTCGGCCCGGATGCGCCGGACCAGGGCGACCGGCACGACGGCGGCGCCGGTCACCGCCAGCCGCAGCGACGACAGGTCGAACCTCTGCCGGTCGGGGGCGTTCAGCAGCTCGGTGTAGATCGTGGGCGGGCCGGGCAGGACGGTGATCCGTTCGGCCTCGACGGCGCGCAGGGCCCGGTCCACGTCGAAGACGGGTTGCAGCACCATCGTGGCGCCCCGCAGCAGACAGGCGAGAACGCCGGCCTTGTAACCGAAGCAGTGGAACAGCGGGTTGACGATCAGGTAGCGGTCGTCGCCGGCGAGGCCGGTCCGCCCGCACCAGGCCCGGTACGTGGTGAGGTTCTGCCGGTGGGTGGTCAGCGCGCCCTTGGGCCGGCCGGTGGTGCCGGAGGTGAAGAGCAGGTCGGACGGGTCGTCGGGGCGCACGGTGGTGGTGCGGACGGTCACCTCGTCGTCCGGCAGGTGGGCACCGTAGGCGAGGAAGTCGTCCCAGGTCAGTGCGCCGGGGCGAGCCGCGCCGTCGAGCGTCACCACGGCGGCCAGGCCGGGCAGGGACGGCACCGGGTGGGTATCGCCGCCGTCGTCGCCCTCCCCGGTGTCCCCGTCGTCCAGCATGGCCAGGTAGTCCTTGCCCAGGAATCCGTTCTCGACGAACAGGAGGCGGGCCGCGCCCCGCTCCAGGAGCCAGCGCGCCTCGCCGCCCTTGTAGCGGGTGTTGACGGGCACCAGCACCGCCCCGGCCGAGGTGACGGCGAGGGCCGTCACCACCCAGCGGTGGCTGTTGGGCGCCCAGACGGCGATCCGGTCGCCGCGTCGTGTGCCGAGCGCGATCAGCGACTTGACGGCCGCCCGCACCTGGTCCCGCAACTGGGCCCAGGTCAGCCGCACTTCACCGTCCACCAGCGCCTCCCGGTCGGGGGCGCGGGCGGCGGCGAGATCGAGGGCCGCGGGGATCGTCAGCGGGGGCTCTGGCTCGGTCTGGCTCATCAGCTCTCCGGGAAGGGACGACTTGCGCGGTCGGTAAGGGGTCAGGAGGACGCCGGCAGCAGCCGTCGCGAGGCCTCGTGCGCGCCGAGGACCAGCTCGGCGCGGGGGAAGCCGCTGCGCCGCTCGGCGGTGTCGGCGTTCCCCCCGGCGACCCACACCGGCCCGTCGGCGAGGTGCTCCAGCCCTTCGCGGGCGACGTCGTCAGGCTCGGCGACCCGCAGGCCGGGCAGGTCCATGCGCAGGCCGGCGCGTTCCATGGCCGGGGTGCGGGTGACGCCGAGGACGAGTTCGAGGACGTGGACGCCGTGGGGACGCAGCTCCAGCCACAGGCCCTCGGCGAAGACGCGGCTGAAGGCCTTCGCCGCCGAGTAGACGCTGATCTGCGCCTGGCCCATGAACCCGGAGAGCGATCCGACCAGCACGATGCCGCCCGCCCGCCGCGCCTTCATCAGGGCGCCGAAGTGATGGGTGAGGGCGAGCTGCGCGGTGATGTTCAGGTCGAGCACGCCCTGGACGCGGTCGAGGTCGCCGGTGACGAACTCGTGGCCGTAGCTGTTGGCTCCCGCGTTGAAGATCAGCAGGCCGACGTCCAGACCGTCGGTGACGGTGCGGACGGCGGCCAGGGCGCCGGGGTCGAGCAGGTCGAGGGTGAGGGTGCGCACCTCGACGCCCTTGGCGCGGGCCCGGTCCGCCGTCTCGTGCAGGGGGCCCGGCTTGCGGGCGATGAGGACCAGGTTGATCCCGGCGTCCGCGAGCCGGTCGGCGAACGAGGCGCCGACGCCCTCGGAGCCGCCGGCGACGACCGCCCACGGCCCGTACACACTGCTGTCGATCATCGGGTACCTCTCCTCAGTCCTGGGCCGGCGGTGCCGTGACGGTAGAACGCGGCCCGCCGGTGGCGCCGCCGGTGATCCCACTGGCCGGGAGCGTCATGTCCCGCACGGCGAGTGACGCGAAGACCATCGCGGTGCCGATGGGGACACCGGGGCCCGGGTACACGCCGCCGGTGAAGGAGGCGCTGGTGTTGCCCGCGGCGTACAGGCCCGGGATCGGGCGCTGCCGGGTGTCGAGGACGCGGGCGTGGGCGTCGGTGCGCAGTCCGCCCTTGGTACCGAGGTCGGCCAGGACCAGGCGGGCGGCGTAGTACGGCGGACGGTCCAGCGGGACCAGGCACGGGTTGGGGCCGGGGGCGCCCTGGTCGCCCGCGAAGAAGCGGTCGTAGGGGTCCTCGCCCCGGTGGTGGTCCGTGTCGGTGCCCGAGGCGGCGAAGCCGTTGAAGCGGGCCACGGTGTCCGTGAGGGCGTCGGCCGGGACGCCGATGAGGCGGGCGAGTTCCGGCAGTGTGTCCGCCCGGACCCAGGTGCCGGCGGCCAGGTGCCCGGTGGGGTCGGCGGGCGGCACGGTGATGGCGGGCAGGGCGCCGCCCTCGCGGGAGTCGAAGACGAGGTGTGCGCGGGCCCCGGCGGCGGCGAGGGCGCGGCCCATGCGGTCGTAGGGCAGGGACTCGTTGGCGAAGCGGCGGCCGGTGGCGTCGACGACGATGCCGCCGCGCAGGCCGAGGGTGAAGGCGGCTGTGCCGTCCGGCCGTTCGGTGCCGGGGCACCACCATGCCTCGTCCAGGAGGCCGGTGGCGGCGCCGGCCCGGACGGCGGCGCGCAGCAGGTCCCCGGTGTTGGTGCCGCGCGGCGCCATGGTCCACGCGGCGCCGCCCGGCACCCCGTGCTCGGCGCGCAGCGCGTCGTCGCCCTCGAAGCCGCCCCCGGCCAGCAGCACCCCGTGCCGGGCCCGCAGGGTGACCGTGCCGTGCGCGGTCCCGGCCGTCACGCCGGTCACCCGGCCGTCCTCGGTGACCAGCCCGGTCACGCGGTGTCCGGTGCGCAGCGTCACGTTGCCGGTGCGGGTGGCGGCGAGCAGGAGGCGGCCGATCAGGGCGCGGCCCTGGGTGAGCGGGCCGTCCGGGTGGCCCTGTCCGGCGCGGTCGCGGTCGACGGCGGGGCGGACCAGTGGCAGCAGGTCGCCCATGCGCTCGGCGGGCAGGTCGAGCGGGACGAAGGAGCGTCCGGCGTCCATCCGGCCGGGCGCGGGGACGTAGTCGGGGAAGGCGCGCCACTCGAACTCGACGTCGGGGTGGCCTTCGAGGCGGGCGACCAGTTCGGGTGCGTGCCGCAGGAACGCCTCCCGGTGTTCCGCGCCTGCGTCGCCGAGCAGTGCCCGCAGGTAGGCGCGGGCCGCATCGGTCGAATCGCCGAGCCCCGCCCGTTCCTGTACCCGGGTGCCGGGCAGCCAGCAGGCGGCCCCCGAGTAGGCGGAGGTGCCGCCGAACAGGCCGGTCCGTTCCAGTACGACGGTGTCCAGGCCGTCGGCGGCGGCCGTCAGGGCCCCGGTCAGCGCTCCGGCGCCGGAGCCGACGACGACCACGTCGTGGGTGGCGTCCTCCGCACGGTCCCCTGCACGTCGGCCGTCCCGCATGGATGGTCCTCCTGCCGCTCGGTGGTGTGGGGGCCCAGCAGATCGCGCGGGCGGCGTTCGGGGGTGCGGGCGTCCCACTGACCGGTACGGCGTGGTGAGGGAAGCGTCGCCGGATGCCGCACCGCGTACCGTGCCCTCCGTGGAGTCGGCCTCGCCCGGCACCTGACTCGATGCCGCGCCGCGCGTATTGTCGGAGGCCGTTGACGCGAGCGAACGCCGGAGGGATGGAGAGCGTGCCCAGAATCGCCGAGGCCAGGGCGGGGGCGGAGCCCAGTTCGCCCCGGCAGCACGCGCGCCGGCAGAGCATCCTGCGGGCGGCGGCGGAGATCGCCGCCGACACTGGGCTCGATCGGGTGCAGATGCAGGAGGTGGCCCGGTCCGCGGGGGTGGCGATCGGCACCCTGTACCGGTACTTCCCGTCGAAGACGCACCTGTTCACCGCGGTCATGGCCGACCAGATCGAGGGGCTCGCGGCGCGGCTGCCGGACCGGACGGCGCACGAGTCGGCGGAGGACTCGGTCTTCGCGACGCTCTCGGCAGCCACCCGCAATCTGCTGCGCCGGCCGGCGCTGGCCACCGCGATGATCCAGTCGGCGAACGCCGCCCGCGCGGCGACCGTCCCGGACCTGGCGAGGGTCGACACCGGCTTCCTCGACCTGCTGCTGCGGGCCTGGGGCGTCGAGTCGCCCACGGAGCACCATGTAGCGCGGCTGCGGCTGCTGATCCTGCTCTGGTACGGCGTCCTGCAGTCCCGGCTCAACGAGCGGTTCACCCCCGAGGAGGCGGACGCCGACCTGCGGATGGCCTGCCGTCTGCTGCTCGCGCCCGAGGCGGACGCGGGCTGACCCCTGCCCCCCGACAGGGGCGGTGGTCGGCCCGCGCCGCGCTCAGCCCGCGGCGGTCTTCTGCGTGCCCGTGGTGTCGAGCCCGGCGACGCTGTAGGCCGCGTAGGTCCGGTGCGGGTCGCGGCCGCTGAAGTACGGGGTCAGCTGGGCGTCGAGTTCCTCGGGGGTGAAGGTGCCGTCGGCCGCGGTGAACTTGTGCTCCACGGTGGGCGGGGCGAGGAGGGCGACCATGTCGCCGTAGACGACGAAGACCTGCCCGTTGATCTCGTCGGCGGCAGGCGAGGCCAGGTGGGCGACGAGGGTGGCGACCCGCTCGGGCGCCATGATGTCGAGGCCGCCCGGCGCGACGGCGCCCTCGCCGAAGGAGTCCGCGGTCATGGCAGTGCGGGCGCGCGGGCAGATCGCGTTGGCGCGCACGCCGTAACGGGCCAGGCCCTGCGCGGTGGCCAGGGTGAGCGCGGTGATTCCGGCCTTGGCCGCGGAGTAGTTCGGCTGTCCGGGCGCGCCGAAGAGGAACGCCTCGGAGGAGGTGTTGACGACGCGGCCGTAGACGGGTGCGCCCGACGACTTGGACGCTGCGCGCCAGTGCACGGCCGCGGCCCGGGACAGGCCGGCGTGTCCCTTGAGGTGGACCCGGAGGACGTCGTCCCAGTCGGACTCGGTCAGGTTGAACAGCATCCGGTCGCGCAGGACGCCCGCGTTGTTGACGACGACGTCGAGGCCGCCGAAGGTCTCCACGGCGGCGCCGACCAGGCGGTCGCCCATGGACCAGTCCCCCACGTCCCCCATCACCGCGACGGCTTGGGCGCCGAGGGCCTTGATCTCGGCGACCACGTCGTCGGCCGCCGGGCCCACGTCGTTGACCACCACGTTGGCGCCGAGTCCCGCGAGGGCGAGCGCCTCGGCCCGGCCGAGTCCGGCGCCGGCACCGGTGACGACGGCGGTACGCCCCTCCAGGGTGGTGTTCGTGGAGCTCATGCTGCCTCTTTCCATGTTCCTGTTTCGTGTTGCGTGATCGGTCGAGCCGCTGTGGGCGAAGGTGAATGACGACGAAGGCGCCGGCGAACGAGCGGCGCTCAGACGAACGCGACCGACACGGAGCCGAGTCCCTCGAAGTCGGCCCGGAACTCGTCCCCCGGCCGCACGCCCACCGCCCGGGTGCACGAGCCCGGCAGCACGACGTGCCCGGCCTCCAGACGCACCCCGTAGGAGGCCACCTTGCGGGCCAGCCACGCGACGGCCTCGGTCGGGTCGCCCAGTACGGCGCTGGTGTTGCCCCGGGCGATCTCCTCGCCGCCCCGGTACAGGACGGCGGCGACGTCGGCCGGGTCGAGGTCGGCCGGGCGGACCCGGGCGGCGCCGAGGAGCACCCCGGCGGAGGACGCGTTGTCGGCGATGGTGTCCGCGAGGCCGATCTTCCAGTCCCTGATCCGGCTGTCGATGAGTTCGATGCTCGGCACGACGTACTCGGTGGCGGCCAGGACGTCCGCCGTGGTGCACCCCTCACCGGGCAGGCTCCGGCCCAGCACGTACCCGATCTCGACCTCGATGCGCGGTTGGCAGTAGCGGCCGGTTTCGACGGGCGTCCCCTCGGTCAGCACCATGTCGGAGAGCAGGTGGCCGTAGTCGGGCTCGTCCACACCCATCATCTGCTGCATGACCTTGGAGGACAGGCCGACCTTGTGCCCGTGGACGGTGACGCCGTCCTGCTTCAGTTGCTCCCTGATGTTGAGGAGCTGGATCTCGTAGGCGTCGGTGGCGTCGATCTCCGGGTGGGTGGTGGTCAGCGGGTCGACGGGGGCCCGGTCGCGTTGTGCGGTGCGGAGCAGTTCGGCGGCTTCGGCGCGTCGCGCGGGGTCAAGCATCGGGGGTCTCCTCACGGTTCGGTACGGCCTGGTGCCGGTCGGGGGTGAAGCGGGCGCGTCCGCCGGAGAGCACGGTGCGTCCGTCGTCGGCCGACGCCTCGAAACGGACGCCGGTGTCGTCGGCCGTCCAGCCGTGCAGGGCGAGCGGGTCGCCCGGGAAGACGGGGGCGGCGAACCGGGCCTCCAGCTCCGTCAGGTCGGCGGGGTGCGCGCCGAGGGTGTCGGCGAGGGGCAGCAGGGCCGCGGCGAGGGTGCACAGTCCGTGCAGGAACGGCCGGGGCATGCCCGCGGCCTTCGCGGCTTCGGGGTCGATGTGCATGGCGTGCCGGTCGCCGAGCAGCCGGTAGAGGGCCGCCTGCCGGGAGTGCGTGGGCACGGTCAGCCGGTGTTCGGCCGGCCGGTCCGGGCGGCGCGGTGCGGACGGCCCGCGCTCGCCGCCGAAGCCTCCGCTGCCGGGGGCGAAGATCGACCAGGTGGCCGTGAAGCGGTCGCAGTCCACCTCGACGTCGAAGACGGCGGCGGAGCCCTTGTCCCACACGCCGGAGACCCGGGCGGACGTCGTCAGCTCTCCGGAGCGCTCCAGCGGGCGTTTCACGGTGAGGCGTTGGCTGCCGTGCACGGCGGTGGTGACGTCGAAGGCGCCGAGGGTGCCCAGGGCGTCGGGCGCCCACTGGGCGAGGGTCAGCGCGAAGGTGGGCAGCACGCGCAGGTGCCGCTCGTACACGAGGTCCAGCCGGTCGGCTCCGGCGCCGACGGCGAGCGCGTACAGGATGGCGTCGCGTTCGGTGTAGGAGACGGTGCGGGTGCCGAGGTCGTGGCCCTGCCACGCGTGGGTGGTGGTCATCGGTCGGCTCCCAGGATCAGGCCGCTGGTGGGGACTCCGGTGCCGGCGGTGACCAGCACGTGGCCGACGTCGTCCGGCTGGTTGACGGAGGTGCCGCGGACCAGGCGGACGCCCTCGGCGATGCCGTTCATGCCGTGCAGGTACGCCTCGCCGAGTTGTCCGCCGTGGGTGTTGAACGGCAGCCTGCCGCCGAGTTCCAGGTGGCCGTCGGCGATGAAGTCCTTCGCCTCACCGGGCTTGCAGAAGCCCAGTTCCTCCAGTTGGGGCAGGACCAGCGGGGTGAAGTGGTCGTAGAGGACGGCGGCGTCCACGTCGTCGGGTCCGAGCCCACTCTGCCGGTACAGCTGCCGTCCGACCAGGCCCATCTCGGGGATACCGGTGATCGTCGGCCGGTAGTAGCTGGTCATCATGTGCTGGTCGACGCCGAGTCCCTGGGCGGCGGCGCGGATCAGGGCGGGCCGGTGGGGCAGGTCGCGGGCCCGTTCGGCGGAGACGACGACCAGGGCCTGGCCGCCGTCGGTCTCCTGGCAGCAGTCCAGCAGCCGCAGCGGCTCGGCGATCCACCGTGAGTCGCGGTGGTCCTGGAGGGTGATGGGGCGGCCGTGGAACCAGGCGGCGGGATTGTTCGCGGCGTGCTTGCGGTCCACCACGGCGACGCGGCCGAAGTCGTCGGTGGTGGCTCCGTACTCGTGGAGGTAGCGGCGGGCGAACATGGCCACCCACTGGGCGGGGGTGCTCAGTCCGAACGGTGTCATCCAGGCGTACGCGGCCCGGTCGGCGGTGGCGTCCATGGGGCGGGCGGCCTGGCCGAGGCCGTAGCGCTCGCCGGAGCGCTCGTTGAACGCCCGGTAGCAGACGACGACTTCGGCGACGCCGGTGGCGACGGCCATCGCGGCCTGCTGGACGGTGCCGCAGCCGGCCCCGCCGCCGTAGCCGACGCGTGAGAAGAAGGTCAGGTCGCCCATGCCGGTGTTGCGGGCGACGTGGATCTCGGAGTTGGTCTCGGCGGTGAAGGTGACCAGGCCGTCCACGTCGGCGGGGGTCAGTCCGGCGTCGGCGAGGGCGGCGAGCACCGCCTCGCACGCCAGCTGGAGTTCACTGCGCCCGGAGTTCTTGGAGAACTCGGTGGCGCCGATGCCGACCACGGCGGCGGCACGGGAGAGCGCGAGGGAGGTCATCGGTCCTCCGCCGGCAGCTGTACGGTCACGGTTCCGGTGACGTGGGCGCCGAGGCCGTTGGTGCCCTGTACGGCGATGTCGACGCGGCGGTCCTCGTCGGACTTCGCGGTCACCGTCCCGGTGAGCACCATGGTGTCGCCGGGGTGGTTGGGGGCGCCGAGCCGGATGCGGATGCCCTTGACGACGACGGCGGGGCCGGCCCAGCCGGTGACGTACCGGTCGACCAGGCCGTTGCTGGTCAGGATGTTCATGAAGATGTCCTTGGAGCCGCGCTCGCGGGCGAGTTCGGGGTCGTGGTGGACGTCCTGGTAGTCGCGGCTCGCGAGGGCCGTGGCGACGATCAGGGTGCGTGTCACCGGGATCGTCAGGTCGGGCAGGACGTCACCGACGGCCACCTCGCTGTACCCCCGGGTGCGGGTCATGACGCCACCGCCTGGCCGGTCAGCAGGGCACCGAGGCGTTCCAGGTCGGCGCCCGCACCGCCGAGGGTGGTGGAGATCTGCTTGCCCCACAGGAAGTGGCGGTGCACCGGGTAGTCGGTGTCGACGCCGATGCCGCCGTGGACGTGCTGGACCCGGTGGACGGTGTTCAGTCCGCCCTCGGTGGCCCACCACTTGGCGACGAGGGCGGCCTTGTCGGCGTCACCGGCGTCGTCGGCGGTGCCGAACGGCTCCTTCGAGGCGTCCACGGCCTGCCACAGGGTGACCCGCATCGCCTCGATGTCGACGTAGCAGTCGGCGAGCTGGTGCTGGACGGCCTGGAAGGTGGCCAGCGGACGGCCGAACTGGTGGCGTTCACGCAGGTGGTCGGCGGCGTACCGGAGCGCGCCCTCGGCCACGCCGAGCTGTACGGCGGCCAGCGCCACGAAGACGTCGCGGACCAGGTGACCCACGGTCCCGTCGCCCGGGGTGCCGACGGGTTCGCCGACGGCCTGGTCGAGGGTGAGGTGGGCGCTCAGGTCGTGGCTGGTGGTCTCGGCGTGCTCCCAGGTGAGGCCCGGGGCGTCGGAGGCGACCAGGAACAGGCCCGGCCCGGCCGCCGTACCGGCGGTGACCAGGACGTGCCGGGCACCGGACGGCGACGGCACCACGGCCTTGATGCCGGTCAGCCGCCACCGCGCACCGTCGGCCACCGCCTCGGTCCGGGGGGCGAGCGGGTCGGCGGCGTCGAACTCCTCCAGGGCGAGGGTCAGCCGGGCGGTCCCGTCCACGAGACCCGGCAGCAGGTCGGCGCGCTGCCGTCCGCTGCCGTGGGCGGCGACGGCGAGGGCGCCGGTCAGCGCCGGCCACAGCGGCACCGGAGCCACCCGCCGGCCCTGCTCCTCCAGCAGTACGGCGAGACCGGCGAGACCGAGTCCGGCGCCGCCGTCCGCCTCGGGCAGCACGGCGCCGAGGAGGCCGGCGGCGGCCAGGTCGCGCCACAGGTGTTCGTCGACGCGTCCGGCCGAGGTCTCCACCTCGCGAAGCCGCTCGGGCGTCGCCCGGTCGGTGAGGATCTCCCGCGCCAGGTCACGGACGGCTTCGAGCTCTTCTCCCAGGGAGAAATCCATCAGGGCGCCTCCGTCGGGGCGGGCCGGAACACCGGCAGGGTCAGATCGGGATCGGCGTCCAGCCAGTCCAGGACGACGGGCATGCCGACGGCCACGTCCTCGGGCGCGACGCCGGTCAGGTTGGTGATGAGGCGGGTGCCCTCGGCGAGTTCGACGACGGCGACGACGTAGGGGAGGTCGAAGGCGGGGTGCCTCGGGTGGTGGTTGACGACGAAGCTGTACACGTGGCCTCGCCCGGAGGCCTCCACGGTGTCCCACTCCAGCGAGTTGCACCGTGGGCAGCAGGGGCCCGGGGGGTGGCGCAGGGCGGCGCAGGCGGCGCAGCGCTGGGTGAGCAGGCGGTGCTGCTTCGCGCCGTCGAAGAAGAAGGCGTTGTCGCGGTTGACCGCGGGGCGGGGGCGCAAGGCCGGCCGCGGTTGCGCGGCCGGGCGGAACCTGAGGGTCCGCCAGCGCTGGGTGGCGACGGTCTCGCCGTGCTGGTCGGTGTACGTCTTGAGGGTGGTGACGAACCGCCCCACACCCAGGCCCGTCTTCTTCTCCCCGGAGACCGACTCCACGGTCTCGCGGACGGCGACGTGGTCCCCGGGCGTCAGCTCCCGTTCGAAGGTGAACTCGGAGTCGGTCGCGACCACGGAGGTGTAGCCGCCCTCGTCGAGGAGGTCGACCAGTTCGTCGAAGCCGGTGCGCCCGACCGGTGGGGAGACGGTGGCCGCGTAGCCGCGCATCGTCCACGCCTGGACCATCGAGGCCGGTGCCACCACCCCCGTGCGTCCGGTGGCACGGGCCGCCTCCGGGTCGGTGTAGACGGGGTTGGTGTCGCCCATCGCCTCCGTCCAGTGCCGGATCATCGGCTGGTTGACGGGGTCCTGGGCGGCCGTGAGGGGGCGCAGTTCACGCCCGGTGAAGGCCTGGAGCCGCTCCTCGTACCCGGGGCCCGGCCCGGTGCCGTCGCGCCCGCTCACGCGCCACGCCCCTTGCGCGGGAGCCCGAGTCCCTGGGTGGCGACCATGTCGCGCAGGATCTCGTTGACGCCGCCGCCGAAGGTGTTGACGATGCCCTGCCGGGAGAGCTGCTCCACCTGCCCGGCGAGCACCGCGCCGGGCGACTCGGGGCGGATGCGGCCGGCGGCGCCGAGGATCTGGGTCAGGGCGCGCTGGACGTCGATGTGGGTCTCGGTGCCGTAGGCCTTGGCGGCGCCCGCGTCGGCGCCGGTCAGGGTGCCGGCCGCGACGGCGGTGGTCATCCGCCAGTTCATCAGCCGCATGGCCTCCAGCCGGGCGTGGGTGCGGGCGAACTCGCGGCGCACCCACGGAAGTTCGGTGGTGCCGTTCTCCGTGGCCCAGTCCAGGACCCGCTCCCAGAGCTGGATCATGCGGCCGCCGAGGGCGGCGAGGCCGATCCGCTCGTGGTTGAGCTGGGCGGTGATGAGCCGCCAGCCGCCGTCGACCACCCCCACCACGTCACCGGCCGGGACCCGTACGCCGCTGTAGTACGTCGCGGTGACGACCATGCCGCCGACCGTACGGATGGGGCTCCAGGAGAAGCCGTCGTCGGTGGTGGGCACGATGAGGATCGAGATGCCCTTGTGCTTGGGGGCGTCCAGGTCGGTGCGGGCGGCGAGCCACACGTAGTCGGCGGTGTTGGCGCCGCTGGTGAAGATCTTGCTGCCGTCGACGACGTACGCGTCGCCGTCCCGGACGGCGCGGGTGCTCAGCGAGGCGAGGTCGGTCCCGGCCTCCGGCTCGGTGTAGCCGATCGCGAAGACGATGTCGCCGGAGAGGATGCCGGGCAGGAAGCGCTGTTTGTGCTCCTCGGAGCCGTGGGACATGAGGGTCGGTCCGACGGTGTTGACGGTGACGAACGGGAAGGGCAGTCCGGCCCGCTGGACCTCGTCGAAGAAGACGTACTGGTCCTCGACCGGCCGGCCCTGGCCGCCGTACTCGGTGGGCCAGCCGATGCCCAGCCAGCCGTCGGAGCCGAGCCGCTTGACGACCTCGCGGAAACGGTCCCCGCCGACGCCCTCCTCGCCGACGCGCCGGCGTTCGTCCTCGGGCATCAGTCCCGAGAAGTACGCCCGCAGTTCCCGCCGCAGCTCGCGGTGCGCGGCGCTCTCGCGCAGTTGCATGTGGTTCTCCTTGATTGTCGCCGCCGTCAGGGCAGGAAGCGCCCGCGCCCGTTGGCCAGGAACTCGTCGCGCAGCGCGGCCTTGTCCTCGTCGGTCATCGGCGTGTACGCGGGAGTGCCGCGGCCGGCCCAGCGGTACACGGGGTCGTCCGTGCGCCAGCCGTCGAGCTGCATCTCCTTCTTGCGCAGCTTGTTGGAGCCGGTGGTGGGCAGCGCGTGCGAGACCCGCACGAACCGCGGGGCGCCCTTGGTGCCCAGGTCCTCCTGGGCGGCCAGGAAGCCGGGCAGGTCCAGGTCCTCGAAGCGGGTGCCGTCGGGCAGCTCCACGGCGGCCATCACCTGGTCGCCGGAGCGCGGATCGGGCACTCCGAAGACGCCGGCGGCGACGACCCGGGGGTGTCTGCGCAGGACGCGTTCGGTGAGCAGGGCGGAGATGTTCTCGCCGTCCACGCGTATCCAGTCCCCCGAGCGGCCCGCGAAGTAGAAGTAGCCGGCCTCGTCGACGTAGCCGAGGTCCCCGGTCCAGTACCAGCCGTGCCGGACCCGTTCGGCGTTGGCGGCCTCGTTGTTGTAGTAGCCCTCGAAGCGGGCGGCGCCCTCGGTGTCGACGATCTCGCCGATGGCCTCCTCCGGGTTGCGGACCCGGCCGTGGGCGTCGAGCAGCGCGGGCGGGCAGGTCTCGCGGGTGGTGGGGTGCACGATGCGGACGCCGTCGCGGGCGGGGACGCCGAGCGCGCCCACCGGTCCGTCGGTCACCCGCTTGAGCATGCCGGCGCCCTCGCTGGAGCCGTACCCCTCGACGAGTCGGCAGCCGAAGCGGCGCAGGAAGCGGTCGGCGTCCTCGGGGGACGCCTCGGTGCCGAAGGCGTGGGTGAGCCGGTTGTCGGTGTCGGCGGGCGTCTCGGGGCGGGCCAGGATGTAGCCGATCGCCTTGCCGACGTACGTGAAGTAGGTGGCGCCGAAGTGGCGGACGTCGGGCAGGAATCCGGAGGCGGAGAACTTGGGGGTGAGGGCGATGCCGGCGCCCGCGGTGAGGGCCGGCGCCCACAGGGCCATCAGCGCGTTGCCGTGGAACAGCGGCATCGGGCAGTAGCAGGTGTCGGCGCGGGTGATGTCGTACTTGGTGCTGTTGGCGGCACCGAGCGCGGCGAGCCTGCCCTGGGAGCAGATCGCCGCCTTGGACGTGCCGGTCGTGCCGGAGGTCAGCAGGAGCAGCATCGTGGTGGCGGCGGTGACGTCCGGTGCGGCGCGCACGGGGCCCGGGCGGGCGGTGTGTGCGGCGAGGCGGGTCGTGTACTCCGGTTCGTCGGTGACGAGGAAGCGGTCGGGCTTCACGCCGATGTCCAGGCCGTCGAGCAGGCCGAGGCCAGCCCGGTCGGTGACGACCAGTTGGCAGTCGGTGTGCCGGACCTCGCGTTCGAGTTCGGCTCCGCGTCGGGTCGGGTTGATGCCGACGACGGCCGCTCCCGCGAGGGCGGCGGCGCCGAGCCAGAAGACGTACTCGGGCACGTTGTCCAGCAGGACGCCGATGTGGAAGGGCCCGTCGGTCCGCAGGCCGTCGGCCCAGGCGGCGCGGGCGGCGCTCTCGGCCAGCACCTCGTCCCAGGTCCAGGTCCGTTCGCGGGTCAGCAGACCGGGATGGTCGTCGCCGGCGCGGGCGAGCAGCAGGTCGGCAATCGTCTGGTGTGGCAACGTCGGTCCCTCTCACCCGGTGGACGGGTTGCGGAGTCGGTACGGAGACGGGGCGCGCGGACGCGCCGTGTGCTCCGCGGTGGTCGTGGCGCACCGGGCGGGGGCGGCCGGTGCCGCCCGCCGTCGGCGAAGCTAGCCGCGGGTGGGCCGCCCCGGCGGCGGCGGTCCCGCTGACCGGGAGGACTCCCGGGGAGGGCCGGGCGGCATCGTCGGTGTCAGTCGAAGTTGGCCTGGCCGCCGTCCAGCGGCACCGTCGCCCCCGTCAGGTAGCGCGCGTCCGGGCCGCAGAGCATCGCCACGGCGCGGCCGATGTCCTGCTCGCAGTCTCCGACGTAGCCCAGCGGGATGGACGCGCAGAACTCGGCGGCCTCCTCGGGGTGGGCCGCCTGCCACTTCGCGTAGGCGGGCGACACGGCGTGCGGGGCGATCGCGTTGACCCGGATGCCGTCGCGGCCCCACTCGTTGGCGGCCGCCCGGGTCAGGGTGCGCAGCGCGGACTTGGCGGCGGCGTACGCCCCGTAGGTGCTCAGGTCCCAGCGGACCATGGCCGAGGTGACCAGGTTGACGATCACTCCGCCACCGGCCCGGCTGAGATGAGGGTGTGCCGCCTTCATGAAGGCGAACGCGGCGAACGGTCCGCTCTCGAAGCCCCTGCGGAACTGCTCGTCGTCCAGGGACAGGAGCGGCCCGTAGCAGCCGGTGTAGGCGTTGTTGACGAGAATGTCGATGCCGCCGAGGCGTTCGGCGACGGCCTCGACGACGGCGGGGATGCGGTCCGTGTCGAGCACGTCGAGGACGAAGGGTTCCGCCCGTGCCCCTCTGGCCCGCAGCAGTGCGCAGGTGCTCTCCAGTTTGGCCGCGGTCCGCCCGAGTACGGCGATCGAGGCGCCCTCGGAGGCGAGGGCGAGGGCGATGCCCTGGCCCACGCCCTGGCCGGCTCCGGTGATGACGGCGACCTTGCCGTCGAGCGTGCGCGCCGGGTCTCCCATGGCGGTGGCCCCTCCCTCAGCTCGGCCTCGGCAGCCGCTTGTTGATGAACAGGCCCTCCGCGGTGACGCAGACCTTGCCGCCGGCCGAGATCTCGCCGGAGGTGCGGATGCGGGAGCCGTCCACCGAGTCCTGCCGGCCGGTGACGGTGAGCGGCTCGAACAGCGGGGTGGGCCGCAGGTAGCGCAGGGTGAGTTCGGCGGTCATCCCGGAGGGGCCGGCCCAGTGGTTGTCCACGCCCAGCGTGTGGTCGAGGAGCAGCGCGGAGACGCCGCCGTGCACGTGTCCGGGTGGCCCCTGATAGGGGAGGTCGAGCGTGACGGTGCCGGAGACGGAGCGGTCCTCGGCGCCGTGCAGGGCGAGCGGCGGGGCGAGGGCGTTCTCCGGGCCGGTGACCGGGTCGTGGCGGGTGACGCCTTCGCCGCGCCACATCTCGGCGAGGCGTTCCGGGACGGTGGGGGCCTTCTCGGTGAGTTCGTCGGCGAGGGCGTCGAGGCGGGCGGCGATGCCGTCCATGTCGGCGCCGGTGCCGTCGCCGGTCCGCAGCAGCGCGGTGACGAGGCGGCGGGCCGCGGCGACGGCGGCGTCGACGCCGCCCGGGTGGCGTTCGGCCACCAGGCGGGGGCCGGTCGTCGGGCCGGTGGTGTCGTGGGTGGGGACGTTCATGGGCGCACCGTCGCCTTCGCGTGGGTCAGGACGGGCGCGCCGTCGCGTTCGGGGCAGGCGGTGTGCAGCAGGAGCCCCTCGGTGCCGTCGTCCGCCGGTCCGTCGCGCCACACCGAGGTGGTGAGGGACTCGCCGGGCACCAGGGGGCCGGCGAAGCGTACGGCGAGGCCGGTGAGGCGGGTGACGTCGCCGTCGAGGAGGCCGTCGACCAGGGCCTTGGCCAGCAGCCCGTAGGAGGCGAGTCCGTGCAGGACGGGCCGTTCGAAACCGGCCGAGCGGGCGAAGGACGGGTCGGCGTGCAGTGGGTTGAGGTCACCGTTGAGGCGGTACCACAGGGCCTGCTGGGGCGTGGTGGCGGTGGTGAGCACGGTGTCGGCGGGCCGGTCCGGTGCCGTCGGTTCCTCGTCCGGTCCGGGGCCGGCGCCGAAGCCGCCCTCGCCGCGGGCCCAGATGCGGGTGGTCGTGGTCCACAGCGGTTCGCCGTCGGGTGCGGTGGCCGCCGACTCCAGCACGATCAGCGCCGCCCTGCCCTTGTCCCACACCTCGGCGACGCGCGAGCTGAGCGTCGCGGTACCGGAGGCGGGCAGGGGGCGGTGCACGTCCAGTCCTTGGCCGGCGTGGAGCACGGCCCGCAGGTCGACGTCGATGCCGGGCAGGTGCAGGCCGGGCGCGGGGCCCTCGCCCGCGGAGATACCGGTGCCGGCCACCACGGCGAAGGTGGGGAGCACGGCGAGGTTCTTCTCGTAGGTGAGGTGCAGTTCGGGGTCGGTGGCGGCGTCGGTTCCCGCTCCCAGGCTGAGGTGGTAGAGGAGGACGTCGCGGGTGGTCCAGCGGATCTCGCGGACCGACGGCGGCGCGGTCAGCGCCTTCTCGCGGTCGATGGGCATGGTCAGCCTTTCCGGGTGGGCTCGGGGTCGCGCGGCAGGCCGAGGAGGCGCTCGCCGATGATGTTCAGCTGGACTTCCGTGGTGCCGCCCGCGATCGACAGGCAGCGGGAGTTGAGGAACATCCACATGGGGTCGTGGCGCTGTCCCTCCCCGCTCAGCGCCGCGTCGCCGAGCCAGTCGACGCAGGTCTCCCAGACCCGCTGCTGGTGTTCGACGCCGAGGAGCTTGGCCACGGACGCCTCCGCGCCCGGCTGTCGGCCGGAGACGGTGCGCAGGGTGGTGCGCAGGCCGAGGACGGCGCCGGTCTGGGCGTCGCAGAGGTGGCCGCCGAGGACGGTGAGGCGTTCGCCGTCCAGGCTGTCCGAGGCGGCGGCGATCTCCAGCAGGGTCTCGGCGCCGGAGCCGACCGAGTCGTGGGAGAGGGCGACGCGTTCGTTGGCCAGGGTGGTGCGGGCGAGTTTCCAGCCGTCGCCGGGCGCGCCGACGAGGAGGTCGTCGGGAATGAACACGTCGTCCAGGAACACCTCGTTGAACTCGGCCTCGCCGGTGATCTGCCGCAGCGGCCGGATGTCGATGCCGGGGCCGGTCATGTCGAGGAGGAAGTACGAGATGCCCTTGTGCTTGGGCACGGTGGTGTCGGTACGGGCGAGCAGGACGCCCCAGTGGGCGTCGCGGGCCATGGACGTCCACACCTTCTGCCCGGTGACACGCCAGCCGCCATCGACTTTCCGGGCTCGGGTGCTGAGGCCGGCCAGGTCGGAGCCGGCGCCGGGTTCGCTGAACAGCTGGCACCAGACGATGTCGCCGCGCAGGCTGGGCGTGAGGAAGCGCTCCTGCTGGGCCGCGTCGCCGTGGGCGATGAGGGTGGGCACCACCCAGCCGCCGATGATCATGTCGACGGGGGTGAGGTCGGCGGCCCGCAGCTCCTCGGCGATGACCAGCTGGGTGACCGGGTCGGCGCCCTTGCCCCAGGGGGCGGGCAGGTGCGGGGCGGTGTAGCCGTGGTCGGCGAGGTGGGTGAGGCGTTCCTTGCCGTCGAGTGCGGCGGCGGCCCGCAGTTCGGCGCGGACGTCCTCGCGCACGGTCTCGGCCTCCGGCGGCAGTTCGACGCCGAGTCGGCGTCGGGTGCCGTCCAGGGCGAGGCGGGCGACGCGGCGGCGCCAGGCGGCGGCCGGGCCGAGGGCGGTGCGCAGCGTCTGGGCCCGGCGCAGCGCGAGGTGCGCGTCGTGCTCCCAGGTGAAGCCGATGCCGCCGAGTACCTGGACGCAGTCCTTGGCGGTGACGAAGGCGGCTTCCACGGCGACCGCGGCGGCGACGGCGGCGGCGAGCGCGGCCTCCCGGAGATCCTCCCCGGTGCCGTCGGTAAGGGCGTCCTGGGCGCGGGCGGCGTCCCAGGCGCAGGCGCGGGCCTGTTCGGCGTGCGCGAGCATGCGGGCGCAGCGGTGCTTGACGCCCTGGAACTGGCCGATCACGCGGCCGAACTGCTCCCGTACGCGGGCGTGGTCGGCGGCGGTGGTGACGCAGCGGTCGGCGATGCCGGAGGCCTCGGCGGCGAAGAGGGTCGCGGCCAGGTCGTGGGGGCGCCGGGGGGCGAGGCCGAGGAGGTCGGCGGCGGGGACGGGTACGGAGCGGGCGGTGACGCGGGACGAGCGGCGGGTGAGGTCGTGGCTGCGGACGTCGTCGGTGTCCACGGCGGCTCGGGGCAGGACCAGCCAGGTGGTGCGGCCGTGGTCGGCGGCGGGGAGCACGAACAGGTCGGCGAGGTGCCCGCCGACGACGAGGTCCGAGGTGCCGCTGACGGTGACCGTTCCGTCGGCGGCGCGGGCCAGGGTGAGGGTCCCGGGGCCGAGACCGACCGCGCCCACGGTGGTGCCGGCGGCGAGCGCGGCGAGGTGGGTGCGGTGTCCGGCGGCGTGCAGGACGGCCGAGGCGAGGGTCGTCGGCAGGAAGGGGCCGGGGGCCAGGGCGCGGCCCAGTTCCTCGGTGACGACGGCGAGTTCGAGCAGGCCGTAGCCGGCGCCGCCCACGTCCTCGGGCAGGTGCAGGCCGAGCAGGCCCTGTGCGGCGAGGCCGCCGAAGTGGTCGGGGAGCGTCTCCTTGCCGGCGTCGGCGGCGGAGCGCAGGGCGTCCTCGGTGAGGTGCCGGACGGCGAAGGCCCGCACGGCGTCGCGCAGGTCGCGGTGCTCCTGGGTGAGCCCGATGGTCATGACGGCTCCTCAGACGCGTTCGATGACGGTGGCGGTGGAGTGCGCCCCGCCGGCGCACATGGTGATCAGCGCGGTGGACTTGCCGGTGCGTTCCAGTTCGTGCAGGGCCTGGGTGACGAGGCGGGCCCCGGTGGAGCCGACGGCGTGACCGAGCGCGATGGCCCCTCCGTTGACGTTGACCTTGTCCAGGTCGGCCTTGTGGACCTGCGCCCAGGACAGGACGACGGAGGCGAAGGCCTCGTTGATCTCGACGAGGTCGATGTCGTCGAGGGTCATACCGGCCTTGCGCAGCACCTGCTCGGTGGCGGCGACGGGGCCGTCGAGGTGGAAGTACGGGTCGGAGCCGACCATCGTGGAGGCCACGATGCGGGCTCGGGGGCGCAGGCCCGCGCGGGCGGCGCGCTCGCGGCTCATCAGCAGGACGGCGGCGGCGCCGTCGCTGATCTGGGAGGAGTTGCCAGCGGTGTGGATGCCGTCGGGCAGGACCGGGGCGAGTGCGGCGAGCGCTTCGGCGCTGGTGTCGCGCAGTCCCTGGTCGCGGGTGACGAGGGCGCTCTCGCCGGTGGGGCCGTCGGGGCCGGTGGCGGGGGCCTCGACGGGGATGATCTGCCGGTCGAAGCGGCCTTCCGCCCAGGCCCGGGCGGCCTTCTGCTGGGAGGCGAGGCCGAGGGCGTCCGCGTCGGCGCGGGTGATGCCCCGGTGCCGTGCGATGCGCTCGGCGGCCGTGAACTGGTCGGGCATGTCCAGGGTCCAGCTGTCCGGGACCGGGCTGCCGGTGTCGGGGGTGCGCGCCTTGCCGAGGAAGACTCGGCTCATGGACTCGACGCCGCAGCCGATGCCGGTCTCGACGGCGCCGGCCGCGATCAGTCCGGCGACCAGGTGGATCGCCTGCTGGGACGATCCGCAGGCGCAGTCGATGGTGGTGCAGGCTGTGGTGTGCGGGAGCCCGGTGTGCAGCCAGGCGTTGCGGGTGACGTTGTTGGACTGCTCACCGGCCTGGGTGACACAGCCGCCGACGACCTGTTCCACGGTATCGGCCGGGATGCCCGCGCGCTCCACGAGGCCCTTCTGGGCGAGGCCGAGGAGTTCCGCCGGGTGCAGCCCGGACAGGGCGCCGCGGCGCCGGCCGACCGGTGTCCGCGCGGCTTCGACGATGACGGCCTCGGTCATGGTTCTCCGTAGGGGGGTGCGGGTCCACGGGCGGGCCGCGGACGGACTGGCTGGGTGGCTGGTCGGGCCAGCGGGCTGACTGGGCCGATGCCGGGAAACTAGAATTCGTTCTCGAAATGGGCAAGGTCCAGTCCCGCTCAGTGGCCACGGCCCCCGCGCGCCGCGAGTCGCGGGGTGCCCCGTCAGATGTGCGACCCGTCAGATGTGCGACCCACCGTCGACCCGCAGCTCGGCGCCCGTGAGGTAGGCCGCGTCCCGCGACGCCGCGAAGGTGATCACTCCGGCGATCTGTTCCGGTTCGGCGGTGCCGAACGGCGCCCGGATCCGCCCGTAGTACGACACGTCCAGCTCCGGCGGCAGCACCTGCGGTCCCGCCAGCGGCGTGGCGACCGAGCCGGGCGAGACGGGGACGACGCGGATGCCCCGGTGGGCGACCTCCGCGGCCAGGGACAGCGAGAAGCCGAGGACGGCTCCCTTGGAGGCGGCGTACGCGGTCATGTACGGGTTCCCGTGTGCCGCCGCCGACGAGGCGACGTTGACGACGACACCGGTGCGGTCCGGGAGCAGGGGGAGTGCCTCCCGGCAGAACAGGGCGGTGCCGACCGCGTTGACCGTGAAGAGCCGTTGCATGTCGGCGACCGCCAGCCGGTGGATCGGCGTCGTCCGGTGGATGCCCGCCACGTTCACCAGGACGTCGATCCCGCCGAGCGCCTCGGCGGCCGCCGCCACGGCGCCCACCACCGCGTCCTCGTCGGCGACGTCGGCCACGTGGGGCGTGATCCGCCCGGGGCCGCCGGCCGCGGCGACGGTCTCGGCGAGGCCGTCGCCGGACAGGTCGACGGCGAAGACGGCCGCGCCCTCGGCGGCCAGCCGCAGGGCGGTGGCCCGGCCGATGCCGGAGCCCGCCCCGGTGAGCAGGACCTTCACACGGTCGAATCGGTTCATCTCGGCTCCTCGCTGCCCCTGCCGGTGGACGGAGCGGCGGACGGTACCCGCCCCGGCGCGGGCGGCGCGCCGCCGGTCCCACCGACCGGGACGACCCGCTCACCCGGGCCCGCGAAACGGCGGTTCCGGTCAGTGGGACTCCCCCGCCTCGGTGCCGGTGTCCGGTCCTACCGTCCGGACCGTGGAGACCACGCGTCCTGAGGGGATGAGAGCAACGTGAGCGCAGTCGAGTCGGCACACGACGACGTCCGGGCCATCGAAGCCGCCGCGGCACCCGCCCGCTTCGCGCGCGGCTGGCACTGCCTGGGTCTCGCCGAGAAGTACAAGGACGGCAAGCCGCACTCGGTGCGGGCCTTCGGCCAGAAGCTGGTGGTGTTCCAGGCGGGCGACGGCACGCTGAACGTGCTGGACGCGTACTGCCGCCACATGGGCGGCGACCTCTCCCAGGGCACCGTCAAGGGCGACCAGGTCGCCTGCCCGTTCCACGACTGGCGCTGGGGCGGCGACGGCCGCTGCAAGCAGATCCCGTACTCGAAGCGGGTCCCGCTGCGCGCCCGCACCGCGGCCTGGCCGACCCTGGATCAGGACGGCATGCTCTTCGTCTGGAACGACCCGGAGGGCAACCCGCCGCCGCCCGACGTGACGATCCCCCGCATCGAGGGCGCCACGAGCGACGAGTGGACCGACTGGATCTGGTACGAGACCGTCGTCGACGCCAACTGCCGCGAGGTCGTCGACAACGTCGTGGACATGGCCCACTTCTTCTACGTGCACTACTCCTTCCCGACGTACTTCAAGAACGTCTTCGAGGGCCACACCGCCACCCAGTACATGCGCGGCACCGGCCGGCCCGACGCCCGCCCCCAGGAGCAGGACGACAGGCCGAGGACCACCGGCAGCAACTCGGTGGCCTCCTACCACGGTCCGTCCTTCATGATCGACGACCTGACCTACCACTACGCCGACGCGGATGACGTGCGGTCCGTCCTGATCAACTGCCACTACCCGGTGGACGCGAACCGCTTCGTCCTCCAGTACGGCATCGTCGTCAAGCGCTCCCAGTCCCTGTCGGGCGAGGCGGCCGACGAACTCGCCGCCGGGATGGCCCAGTTCATCAAGCTCGGTTTCGAGCAGGACATCGAGATCTGGAAGAACAAGACCCGCATCGACAACCCGCTGCTGTGCGAGGAGGACGGCCCGGTCTACCAGCTCCGCCGCTGGTACGAGCAGTTCTACGTCGATGCCGCCGAGGTGACGCCGGAGATGACCGACCGCTTCGAGTTCGAACTGGACACCACGCGGCCCGTCGAGGCGTGGCAGAAGGAGGTCGAGGCGAACCTCGCCCGCAAGGCCGCCGCCGCAGAGAGCCGGCCGGTCTGATGCGGGTCGACAACCGGCTCGTCGACAGCGCGCCGATGCGCCCGCTGGCCTGCGAGCGGTGTGCCGCCGAGGTCCTGGTGCGCAAGAGCAGCTGGCAGCAGACGAGCGTGCAGTGGAACGCCCGGGCCACGGCGGCCTGCGCGGAACGGGAGGGGGCAGGCGGGGCCTTCGAGGGCTGCCGGTCCCTGAGCGACACGATCCGTGAGGCGGCGCTGCGGGGCACGATCGAGGTGGTGGACGGCGGCGCCGACCGGGTCCCGTAGGGCCGGTCCTCACCATACGTCCGCCGGGACACGTCCCCCGGGCCCGGCGGGCACCACGAAGAGGCCGGGTACGCGCACCTCGCGCACCCGGCCTCTCCTCGCATCCGCTTCCGGCGTTATCCGCCCGCCGCCGCGATCCCCGCCCGGCGGCCGAAGAACGTGCCGTCGCCGAGCGAGGTGCCGCTGACGTACCCCTCGCCGTGGATGCCGGACGCCGCCCGGCCCGCGGCGAACAGGCCCGGCAGGACGGAGCCGGACACGTCGAGCACCGCGCCGTCCACGGTGGTGCGCAGCCCGCCCAGGGTGAAGCCGGCGGCGCCCGTACCGGCTCCCGCGCTCGGTCGCCCGCCCTGGTGGAAGCCCGCCCTCGGGTCGATCGCCGCGAAGGGGCCCTCCAGCGGGCGCAGCCAGCGCGCGTCCTTGTGGAAGTACGGGTCCCGCCCGCTCGCCGCGTACCTGTTGTAGGTGCCGACGGTGGATTCCAGGGCGCCCGCCGGCATGGCGAGTTCCCGTTCCAGCTCGGCCAGCGTCTCGCAGACGAACCGGGGCACGACGCCCCAGCGTTCGCGCTCGGGGACCGCCTCGTAGCCCTCCTCGTCGACGATCACCCAGTAGGGGCCGGGCTGGGTGCGTACGGCGGCGACGCTGAACAGGCCGGGATACACGTCCTCGTTGACGAAGCGCTGCCCGTGGCCGTTGACCAGCATGCCCCGCACGGCCAGGGCGGGCAGCGCGGTCAGCGCGAGCTGGACGACGCCCATCCCGCGGGTGGCGGCACCGATAGCGCAGGCCATCCGGATGCCGCTGCCGTCGTCGAGTCCGTCGCTGACCCTGCCGTGGGCGAGCAGGTGCGGGGCGTGGTCGGCGAGCATCTCCTCGTTGTCGGCGAAGCCGCCGGTGGTCAGCACCACCCCCTTGCACGCCCGGCACGCCAGGTCTTCGCCGTGCCGCCGGGCGGTGACGCCCACGACCCGGCCGGTGTCGTCGTCCACGATCAGTGCGGTGGCCAGGGTGTCGGAGTGGACCACGGTGCCGGCGTCCTCGGCGGCGGCGACCAGCTTCTCCATCACCAGCCAGCCGCCGTATGCCTCGGTGGCCGCGCGGTGACCGCGCGGGGCGGGCCGGGCGATCTCGTTGTACGGCCAGGCGTTCTCGCCGAGCCACATGAGGCCGTCGCGGGTGGTGGGCATCCAGGTGGGCGCGTCCCACAGGGTCGGCTCGAAGGCCAGCCCCCGGTCCACGAACCACTGGAAGTGGGCCACGCTCTCCTCGCAGTACAGGCGCAGCTTCTCCTCGTCGGCGTGCGGGCCGAGGGCGGCCCGCAGGTAGCCGAACATGTCGTCCGGGCTGTCCACGAAGCCGCACGCCTTCTGCACCTCGGTGCCGCCGCCCAGGTAGAGCTCGCCGCCGGACAGGGCCGACGAGCCGCCGGGGCCGCCGGCCCGTTCCAGGGCCAGGACGTCGGCGCCCGCCGACGCGGCCTCGAACGCGGCGGCGGCCCCCGCGCATCCGAGGCCGACGACCAGGACGTCGGTCTCGGCCGTCCAGCGGGTGACCGTTCCCGCGCGGACCGGGGTCACCGGCCGCGGCCGGGCGGTGCTCACGTGGCCGCCGCGGGCGGGGTGAAGGCGGCCAGCGGCTCGGAGCCGGACCAGTCGTGGCCCCAGTAGCTGTCGGCGGTGATCTCCTCGGCCGTGTAGTGCCGTTCGTCCACGCGCATGCCGTCGCAGCCGTACTCGATGTCCCAGCCGCCGGGGGCGCGCACGTAGAAGGAGACCATCTTGTCGTTGGTGTGGCGGCCCAGGGTGGAGGAGAGCGAGAAGCCCTCCCGGTTGACGTTGTCCAGGGCGCGGCCGACCGCGTCCAGGGTGTCCACCTCGACCATGAGGTGGACCAGCCCGGGTTCGCCGCTGTGCGGGGCGGGGCAGACGGCAAGGCTGTGGTGGCGTTCGTTGACGCCCATGAAGCGCACCCGGCGGGGCGGCGCGTCGGGCGACTGGCCGCTGAGCCGGATGCCGCCGCGGGGCAGGAAGCCGAGCACCTCGGTGTAGAAGGCGACGGTGTCGTCCATGGCGGTGGTGGGCAGCACGACGTGGCCCATGCCCTGTCCGTCGGTGACGAACCGCTGTCCGAGGCCGGTCAGGACGGGGCTGTGGTCGAGGATCGGGGCGAAGAACACCTCGACGGGCACGCCGGCCGGGTCCTCGAAGGCGATGGCCGCCTCCACGCCCCGGTCGTCGGCCTCCTCCTGGCTGAGCATCTTCACGGGCGTGCCGGACGCCTCGACGGCGCGGCCGACGGTGGCCAGGGCGAACTGGTCGCGGACCTCCCAGCCGACGGACAGGACCCGGTCGCCGTCGCCGGGCAGGACGGTGAGCCGGGAGCGGCGTTCGTCCATGCGCAGGTAGAGGCCGTCGGGGTCGGGCCCCGAGCCTTCGGCGAAGCCGAGCGCGTCCACGGTCAGCTCGCGCCAGCGGTCGATGTCCCGGGTCTGGACGCGGAGGTATCCGAGCCCTCGTATCTGTGTCATGTGTCGTCCTCTCCCTGGTCGTCAGATCATCGAGCGCATCGGGCCATGCGGGGGTTCCACGCCGATCTCCGTCAGCGCCGAGGCGTGGAAGACCGAGCCGGGCACGTGGATGGCGTGGGCGAGACCGGTGTGCACGTCGCGCCAGAACCGCTGGATCGGGTTGTCCAGGCGCATCGCGTTGCCTCCGGAGCGGGCGACGATCTCGTCGACGGCGCGGACCGCCCGCCAGGCCGCGGCGGTCTGGGTGCGGCGGCCGACGGCGCGCCGCTCGAAGCTGATCTCCTGTCCGGCGGCGACCATGTCGTACATCCGGCACACGTTGTCCAGGAGCGCGGCGCGGGAGGCGGCGATCTCGGCCGCCGCGTCGCCCACGGCGTAGAGGACGTACGGGTCGTCCTTCACCGCCTGGCCGGTGATCTGCACGCGGTCGCGCTGGTGGGCCAGGTGGTGGGCGAGGGCGCCCTCGCACATGCCGATGACGGCGGAGGTGATGCCGAGCGGGAAGGCGGCGGAGAACGGCAGCCGGTAGGCGGGGTTGGTCAGGCCGGACTCGGCGGCCAGGGAGCCGTCGACCACCTTGGCGTACTCGATGACCCGGTACGCGGGGACGAAGGCGTCCTTGACGACGACGTCCTTGCTGCCGGTGCCGCGCAGCCCGACCACGTCCCAGGAGTCCTCGACGATCTCGTAGTCGGCGCGCGGCAGGATGACGTGCACCGACTGCGGCGGGTTGAGCCGGTTGCCGTCGGCGTCGGCGAGGAAGCCGCCGAGGAAGATCCACCGGCAGTGGTCGGTGCCGGAGGAGAACTGCCAGCGGCCGTTGAAGACGTAGCCGCCGTCCACGGGCCTGAGGACACCCATCGGCGCGTACGGGGAGGCGATCCAGGTGTCGGGGTCCTCGCCCCAGACCTCCTCCTGGACCCGCGGGTCGGCCATCGCCATCTCCCACGGGTGGACGCCGACGACGCCGGCGACCCAGCCGGTGGCGCCGTCGCAGGCGGCGATCCGCATGACGGTCTCGGCGAACTCGCGCGGGTGCAGTTCGAGTCCGCCGTACGCCTTCGGCTGGAGCATGCGGATGGCGCCGACGTCCCGCAGGACCTTGACGGCCTGGTCGTCGAGCCTGCCGAGCGCTTCGCTCACGGGACCGAGGGCGCTGATCTCGTCGGCGCGCGCCTCGACGGCCTCGAGTACGGAATTGGGCATGCCGTGTCTCACTTCCCCGGGGAGGTCTGGGCGGCGGCTCGGTCCTTCTCGGCGAGGGCGACCGCGATCTCGATGAGCTGGTCCTCCTGGCCGCCGACGAGCTTGCGGCGCCCGGCCTCCAGCAGGATCTCGGCGCCGGAGACCCGGTACTTGTCCGCCTGGCGGGCGGCGTGCTTCAGGAAGCTGGAGTAGACGCCTGCGTAGCCCATGGTCAGCGACATGCGGTCGAGCAGGCACTCGCCGTCCATGACGGGCCGCACCACGTCCTCGGCCGCGTCGACGATCTTCAGTACGTCGATGCCGGTGCGGATGCCGAGGCGTTCCGCGACGGCCGCGAACCCCTCGACGGGCGTGTTGCCGGCGCCCGCGCCGAAGCGGCGGGTCGAGCCGTCGATCTGGGTGGCTCCGGCGCGCACGGCGAGGACGGAGTTGGCGACGCCGAGGCCCAGGTTCTCGTGGCCGTGGAAGCCGACCTGGGCGTCGTCGCCGAGTTCGGCGACGAGGGCGGCGATGCGGTCGCTGGTCTCCTCCATGACGAGGGCACCGGCGGAGTCGACGACGTAGACGCACTGGCAGCCGGCGTCGGCCATGATCCGGGCCTGGCGGGCGAGTTCCTCGGGCGGCCGGCTGTGCGACATCATCAGGAAGCCGACGGTCTCCAGGCCCAGTTCGCGGGCGAGGCCGAAGTGCTGGACGGCGATGTCGGCCTCGGTGCAGTGGGTGGCGATCCGGCAGATGGCGGCGCCGTTGTCGGCGGCCTCGCGGATGTCGTCCTGGAGGCCGAGGCCGGGCAGCATGAGGAAGGCGATCCTCGCGCGCCGGGCCGTCTTCACGGCGGCCTTGATCAGCTCCTGCTCGGGGGTGTGGCTGAAGCCGTAGTTGAAGGAGGACCCGCCGAGGCCGTCGCCGTGAGTGACCTCGATGACGGGGACGCCCGCGTCGTCGAGGGCGGCCACGATGGAGGTGACGTGGTCGACGGTGAACTGGTGCTGCTTGGCGTGCGAGCCGTCCCTGAGGGACGAGTCGGTGACGCGGATGTCCAGGTCGGTGCTGTAGGGCATGACTCGTGTACTCCTCGGTGAGCGGGGTCAGGCGCCGGCGCGGCGGGCGGTGATCCGCTGGGCGAAGCCCTCGCCGACCTTGGTGGCGGCGGCGGTCATGATGTCGAGGTTCCCGGAGTACGGGGGCAGGAAGTCGCCCGCTCCCTCCACCTCCAGGAACACGGCCACGCGGGCGAGTCCGCCGCTGACCGTGCTCGGCTCGTCGTACTGCGGTTCGGCGCGCAGCCGGTAACCGGGCACGTAGGAGGCGACCTTGGCGACGGTCTCGCGGATGGACGCGGTGACGGCGGCGCGGTCGGCGTCGGCGGGGATCGCGCAGAGGACGGTGTCCTGCATGAGCATGGGCGGTTCGGCCGGGTTGAGGATGATGATGGCCTTGCCCTTGGCGGCGCCGCCGATGGTCTCGATGCCCCGGGAGGTGGTGCGGGTGAACTCGTCGATGTTGGCGCGGGTGCCGGGTCCGGCGGACGGTGAGGCGACGCTGGCGACGATCTCCGCGTAGGAGACGTCGGTGACCCGGGAGACGGCGTGCACGACGGGGATGGTGGCCTGTCCGCCGCAGGTGATGAGGGAGACGTTCGGGGCGTCGAGGTGGTCGCCGAGGTTGACGGCGGGCACGACGGCGGGTCCGATGGCGGCCGGGGTCAGGTCGATGGCCTGGATGCCGAGTTCGGCGTACTTGGGCGCGTTGGCCTTGTGGACGTACGCGGAGGTGGCCTCGAAGACGAGGTCGGGCCGTTCGGTGCCGGACAGCAGCGGGTCGACGCCGTCGGCACTCGTGTGCAGCCCGTGGTCGGCGGCGCGTTTGAGGCCGGGGCTCTGCTCGTCGATGCCGATCATCCAGCGCGGCTCGATGGTCCCGGAGCGCAGGAGCTTGTACATCAGGTCGGTGCCGATGTTGCCGGATCCGACGATCGCGGCGGTCGCCTTGGTCACTGTTTCGAACCTCATCCGAGTCGAGGAAGGGCAAAGAGGATGGGAGGGCAGGACGGTCAGCCGTCGTAGGTGACCTTCAGCCGGTCGCTGACCGGGCGGGCCTGGCAGGCGAGGACGAGTCCGTCGGCGATGTCCTGGGCGTCGAGGACCTCGTTGCGCTCCATGACCACCTCGCCCTCGACGAGGACGCAGGCGCAGGCGCTGCAGGCGCCCTCCCGGCAGGAGTAGGGGGCGTCGAGGCCGGCCGCGAGGAGCACGTCGAGCAACGGCTTTCCGCGTGGCCAGTCGACGGTGCGGGTGACGCCGTCCAGTTCCACCTCGGCCGTGCTGACGGGCCCGTCGGTCTCCGGGGCGGGATCGGTGTCCGGCCGGGCGAACGGGTCGCCGGTCAGGGAGGTGAACCGTTCGACGATGACACGCTGCGGCGGGACGCCCAGGTCGGCGAGGGCACCTGTGGCGAGGTCCATGAAGGGTCCGGGCCCGCACACGAAGGCGGGGCGGCCGGCACAGGGCCCGGCAAGTGTCCGCAGACCGGCTGCCGTGGGCCGGCCCTGGAGGGACTCCAGCCAGTGCAGGACGGTGAGGCGGTCGCCGTACTCCCGGGCCAGCTCCGCCAGTTCGTCGCGGAAGATGACGTTGTGCTCGTCGCGGTTGGCGTAGACGAGGGTGACGTCGCCGGTCCCGGCGTGCAGGGCGGAGACGAGGATCGACATGACCGGAGTGATGCCGCTGCCGGCGGCGATCAGCAGGAAGTCGCCGTCGAGCGTGTCGGGGGTGAAGGTGCCGGCGGGCCGCAGTACTTCGAGAGTGTCGCCCTCGGTGACGTGGTCGCAGATCCAGTGGGAGGCGTAGCCGCCGGGGGTGCGTTTGACGGTGACCCGCAGCAGCTCGTCGCGGACCGGGGAGCTGCACAGGGAGTAGCAGCGCGCGGCCCCGCCGTCCCGCTCGGAGGGCACCCGGACGGTGAGGAACTGGCCGGGCCGGTAGGCGAACGCGGCCCGGTCCTCGTCCGCGGGTTCCAGAACCAGCGAGTGCGCGTCGGCGGTCTCCCGGATCACCTTGACGACGCGTACGGTCAGCGGTCCGGGGCTCATGGCGCGCCCCCGGCGGTGACGGACCGGGTGCGGACGCCGGCCGCGTGCCGGGCGGCGATGTGGCCGAAGACGATGGACGGGCCGATGGTGGCGCCGGGACCGGCGTACTCGCCTCCCATCACGGACGCGGAGGTGTTGCCCGTGGCGTACAGCCCGTCGATGGCGGTGCCGTCCTCGCGCAGGACCCGGCTGTGCTGGTCGCAGACCAGACCGCCCTTGGTGCCGAGGTCGCCGACCTCGATGCGCACGGCGTAGTAGGGGGCCTTGTCGATCTCGTCGAGGTTGGGGTTCTTCAGGGTGGGGTCGCCGTAGTAGCGGTCGTAGGCGCTGTCGCCGCGGCCGAAGTCGGTGTCCTTGCCGGCACGGGCGAAGCCGTTGAACCGTGCCACGGTGTCGGCCAGCGTGTCGCGCGGGACGCCGATCTTCCCGGCGAGTTCCTCGACGCTGTCCGCGCGGTGCACGATGCCGTTGTCGTAGAACGCCTTGGGGAACGGCATGCCGGGCAGGACCTGCGCGAAGGGGTAGCGGGCGCGGGCCTTGGCGTCCATCACGAACCAGGCGGGGACGTGCCCGCCGGCCAACTGGTCGTGGACGAAGTTGACGTACGGCGACGACTCGTTGGTGAAGCGCCGCCCGTCGCCGGAGACGATGACCGACGGCGGGATGCAGCGTTCGGAGACCAGGGGGATGGTCGCGCCGGAGGGGTGGTGCACGGACGGCATCCACCAGGCGTCGTCCATGAGGTCGAGGGCGGCGCCGAGGGCCTGGCCGGCCGCGATGCCGTCGCCGGTGTTCTCGACGGCGCCGGCGCTGTGGTTGTCCCGGCCGCCTTCGGGGAGGTACTTCTCGCGCATCTCCCGGTTGTGGTCGAAGCCGCCGGTGGCGAGGAGCACGCCGTGCCGGGCGCCGACGCGGACGGTGCGGCCCTCCCGGTCCAGGACGACACCGGTGACCTTTCCGGCGTCGTCGACGACGAGTTCGGTCATCGGGCTGCGCAGCCACACCGGCACGCCGGCGTCCTTGAGAGCCATGCGCATGCGTGCGACCAGGGCCCGGCCGCCGGTGGCCATGTGGCGGCGGCGGACCACGTTGGACGAGACGCGCCAGGCGGCGACGACCGAGGCCCAGCGTCCGCGCCAGGTCCGCTTCACCATGGCGAGGTCCCGGTAGTCCTTGGCGGTGATCCACAGGCCGAGGGGGCCCTTGAGGCTGTTGGGCCGCTGGTACTTCTCATCGTCGCCGAGCCTGCGGGTGTCGAAGGGCAGCGCCTCGACGGACCGGCCGAGCGGGCGCCCGCCCTCGTACTCGGGGTGGTAGTCGGCGTAGCCCTTGACCCAGAAGAACCGCATCCAGCGGCTCTTGCCGAGCAGGGCCATGGCGGCCGGCCCGTGGTCGACGTAGGCGTCGAGGCGGGCGGCCGGCACCCGGCCCTCGGTGAGCCGGTCCAGGTAGCGGCGGATCGAGTCGCGGCTGTCGTCGTGGCCCTTGGCGCGCAGCGTGGGGTTGTTGGGGATCCAGATGCCGCCGCCGGAGATGCCGGTCGTGCCGCCGTACATCTTCCCCTTCTCGACGACGACGGTCGACAGTCCGCTGTCGGCCGCGGTGAGCGCGGCGGCCATGCCGCCACCGCCGCTGCCGACGACGACGAAGTCGAACTCCTCGTCCCAGCCCTGCCGGGCGGGGGCGCTCACTTGTCGTCCTTGCGGGTGAGGAAGGCGAGGACGGCGCTCTCCCAGGCGGCCTTCTGCTCGATCATCACCCAGTGCCCGCAGTCGGGGAAGACGTGCAGCTCGGCGTCCGGGATGGTGCGCATCGGCAGGATGGCCATGTCGACGGGGCTGACCCGGTCGTCGCGGCCCCAGGTGAGCAGCGTCCTCGCCTTCAGCCGGTGCAGCAGCGCCCAGTACGGTGCCTCGTCGGAGGCGGCCGCGGCGGCGGCCCGGGCCGCGAAGGCGGCACTGCCGTACATGCGGCGGGCACTGGCGAGCGTGTCCGGGTCGGTGGCCTGCGCCCAGCGCTCCTCGATCAGTTCCTCGGTGACGAGCGACGGGTCGTACACCATGGAGTGCAGCCAGCGCACCAGGCCCTCGCGGGACGGGGTGTCGGTGAACTCGGTGAGCAGCTTGATGCCTTCGCCGGGCCCGGGGCTGAACACGTTGCGGCCGATGCCGCCGATCGTGACCAGGCGGCGCACCCGCTCGGGGTGGTCGAGGGCGAACCGGGTGCCGACGATGCCGCCCATCGAGTTGCCGATGACGTCGACCTGCTGGAGCCCGAGGCCGTCCAGGAACCGGGTCACCGCCGGACCCGCGGTCGCCATGGGGTGTCCGTCGACGGGGTCGCTGACGCCGAACCCGGGGAACTCCAGGACGAGACAGCGGAAGTGCTCGGCGAACGTGGCCAGGTTGTTCCGGTAGTTGCGCCAGCCGGTGACCCCAGGCCCGGAGCCGTGCAACAGGAGCAGGGGCGGGCCGTCACCGGCCTCGTGGTAGCGCAGCACGCCGTGTTCGGTCGGGAGTTCGCGCAGTGTGGAGTCGTGGCTCAGCTCCGTCATCATCCCTGCCCTCGGTTGACCTTGCTGGTCGGTGATCGTGGTGACCGGTGGCTCTCCGGGTGGCCGCCGGCTGCGGGCGGTCACGGGGGCCGTGTCATCGGTTCCCGGACGGTAGTCACGGCCACCGGGACCGCGCGGGGTACGTCTCGGTGAGCGGGACGGGTACGTCCGAGGGAGTGCCGGCGGGGTCCGCCGTCCGCGCCCCGGGCGGCGTTCCACTCATCGGGAACGGTCCCCTGGCGCGGTCGGCCGGTGACCTAGCTTCGGCTCCCTGCCCGCTCCCGGGCACATCACCGCAGCGTCCCCCTCGAGGTGAAAGCCATGACCGCAGAGTCCCTGTCCCCGCCCGAGGCCTGCCAGGAGACCGACCCGACACCCCAGCGGATGCGCGGTGCCCTCGGGACGTTCGCGTCCGGGGTCACCGTGGTGACGGGGGTCGGCCGGGACGGCACCCCGGTGGGTTTCGCGTGCCAGTCCTTCGCGTCGGTCTCGCTGGAACCGGCACTGGTGCTGTTCTGCGCCGATCACCGGGGGCGCGCGTGGCCGAGGATCAGGGAGTCGGGGCGGTTCGCCGTGAACATCCTGGCCGCCGAACAGACGGATCTGTGCGGCCGGTTCGGTTCGGGCAAGGGGCGCAAGTACGAGGGCCTGGACTGGGAGCTGTCCCGCTGGGGGACGCCGTCGCTGCCCGGCGTCCTGACCCGGGTGCACGCCGATGTGTACGACGTGCACACCGCGGGCGACCACGACGTGGTGGTGGGCCGGGTCCTCGCCCTGGAGACGGTGACCGACCGGGAGCCGATGCTCTTCTTCCGCGGCGGGTTCGGCGTCGAGAGCCCGGCCTCCGGCCCCCTCGCCCCGGAGCTGTGGGGCTGGGGCGACAACTGGGGGTGAGCCGTGGTCGCCCCGCGGGTGGCGCCGACGGCCCGCCCTACTGCCAGTCGCCGTACTGACCGGCCGCCAGGAGGCGGTCCATGGTCTGGGGCGACCAGGTGCCCTCGGCGGCGTCCGTCGCGCGGCGCGGCGGTCCGGCCTGGATCTCCGCCTGGGCCTCCGCGCCGGGGAACAGTTCCCGGGACACCTGCCGGGCCGCGTCCACGACCAGCGGGGCGACCTTCTCCAGCGGCGACCAGGCGTCTCCTACCAAGGAGATCGCGGCGACGGGTCCCTCGGGGCCGCGGACGGCGGTGGCGACGCACGCGATGTCCGGGAAGCACTCGCCGCGCTCGAAGGCCAGGCCGTGACGGCGCCGGATGCGGTTCAGCTCCTGGTGCAGCGTGCCGAGGTCGCAGATCGTGCGCTGGGTCAGGCGGCCGATGGTGCCGCCCGCCCTGGCCTCGACGTCCTCCGGTTCGAGCCAGGCGAGCATGGCCTTGCCGAGGGCCGTGGAGTGGGCCGGTGCCCGGCCTCCGACTCGCGAGGGGACGGTGGTGGCGAACCGGCCTCCGACCTTGTCGAGGTAGTAGACCTCCGCCCCGTCCAGGACGGCCAGGTGGACGACGAGACCGGTCCTGATCTGCAGGTGGTGCAGTCGCGCGGCGGCCGCCTCACGAATCCTGCTCTGCGACCCGTCTCCCCCGCCGAAGCCGAGTGCCCGGCGGCCGAGTCCGTAGCCCAGGCCGGTGTGCTCGAGCCAGCGCAGCCGCACCAGCTGGTCGAGTATCCGGTGCGCCGTCGACCTGGGCAGCCGGGTGCAGCGGGCCACTTCCTCCAGGGACAGCCGGGCCGTGCGGCCCTCGAACAAATCCATGATGAGCGTCACCCGCTCGACCATCGACGGCGGCAACTCGCGACGGGCCGGCGCGTGCGTGGTGGGAAGGCCATCGACAACCGTCATGGGAGCCTCCAGTCACAGACTGAAATGAATTCTTGTTTTCCGGAATGTAACAGCGCGCCCGTGCCTGGAGAAGACATGCGCACGTGCTGTTTCGTACGAGACCTCCGGGAAGCGGCTCGCCGCCCCTCCCACTCACCGGGAAAGGACACTGCCGCCGCCGCGGCCCCTACCGGCACGCTCGAAGGGCGCCCCGCGTCGGTGAGACACGGGGCGCCTTCCGAGCAACCGCCAGAAGGGGAGACGCTGATGCCCGTCGATCTGACAGGGAAGGTCGCGCTGGTCACCGGCGCGGCGCGTGGCATGGGCCGGGCCGAGGCGCGCCTGTTCGCCGCGCTCGGGGCCGAGGTGGTCCTCACCGACGTGCGGGAGGACGAGGGCCGGGCGACGGCCGCCTCCCTCGGCCCGGCCGCCCGTTTCGTACGGCACGACGTGACCGACGAGAAGTCCTGGGAGGCCGCCGTGGCCGCCGCCGTGGACGCCTTCGGCCGGCTCGACGTGCTGGTCAACAACGCGGCGATCTACACCACCTCCCCCGTCGTCGACGAGGACCCGGCCCGCCTGGAGGCGCTGCTCCGGGTCAATCTCATGGGCCCGTTCCTCGGCATCCGGGCCGTCGCCGCGGCCATGCGGGCCGGCGGTGGCGGGTCCATCGTCAACATCTCCTCGCAGGCCGGTTTGCAGGGCATCTGGGGGCACGGTGCGTACGGGGCCGCCAAGTGGGGGCTGCGCGGCCTGACCAGGACGGCCGCGTTGGAGCTGGGCGCGGACGGCATCCGGGTCAACTCCGTGCACCCGGGGGCCATCGCCACGGCGATGACCGGCCACCTGGAGACCAAGGAGCACCCGGGCGCTCCGCTCGGGCGGGTGGGGGAGCCGGAGGAGGTCGCCCGCCTCGTCGCGTTCCTGGCCTCGGACGACGCGTCGTACCTCTCCGGTGCGGAACTCGCCGTGGACGGCGGGGCGTCGGCGGGTCGGATGCCGGTCTTCGGGCAGAAGGGGGCGGTGGCGTGATCCGGCCCGCTCCCGAGGTGCGGGCGGTCATCGACCTGGCCGCCGCGCACTTCCCGCCGCTCGGCACGGAGATGACGGACATCGCCGAGGTGCGTGCCTTCTTCGACGCGCGTCCCCGGCCGGCCGGCGTGCCGCATCCCGTCGCCCGGGTTTCGGACCGGGACGCGGACGGTGTACCGGTGCGCGTCTACCACGGGAGCCTCGGCGAGGGCGCCCCCGTGATCGTGTTCTGCCACGGCGGCGGCTTCGTCGTGTGCGATCTCGACAGCCACGACGGCCTGTGCCGGTCGATGGCCGACGCCACGGGTACGGTCGTCGTCTCCGTGGACTACCGCCGCGCCCCCGAGCATCCCTTCCCCGCCGCCCCCGAGGACGCGTACACGGCCCTGCTGTGGGCGGCACGGACGTTCCCGGGCCGCCGGATCGCCGTCGCCGGGGACAGCGCGGGCGCCACCCTCGCCACGGTCCTGACGCTGCTCTCCCGTGACCGGGGCGGCCCCGCGATCGCCTTCCAGGCACTCTACTACCCGATGCTCGACCCCGCCCGCTCCCGGCCCTCCCACCGCGAGAACGGCCAGGGCTACTTCCTCACCGGTGACCATCTGCGCTGGTACTGGGACGCGTACCTGCCGACGGCGGCCGACCGGACCCACCCCTACGCCGCTCCCCTCCTGCGCGCCGATCTGACCGGGCTGCCTCCGGCGTACGTCGTCACGGCCGGCTTCGACCCGCTGCGGGACGAGGGCCTGGCCTACGCGCGGGCCCTGGACGCGGCCGGAGTGCCGGTGACGGCGCGCCACTACCCGGGGATGTTCCACGGCTTCCTGTCCATGGCCTCGGCCCTGCCGGAGGTGGCGGCGGCCTGCGAGGCCGCGTTCGCCGCCCTGCGCACGGCGCTCGTCGGCGAACGGCCGCCGGGCGCGGCGCCGCATCTCAACGGTTCCTGATCAGGTCGAAGCCCTTGTACCCCGAGTCCGCCACGTCCGCGATGATCTCCCCGTACGTCCCGAGTCCGCCGATGAACGGCATGAACACCCGGGGCTTGCCCGGTATGTTGGCGCCCAGGTACCAGGAGTTCGCCGACGGGAACAAGGTGGCGTCCGCCCGGTCGCGGCACTCCGCGACCCAGTCGTCGACGGCCTCCTCGGTCGCCTCGATCGCGAGGTGGCCGTGCTCGCGGAGGTGGTGCAGGCAGGCGCCGAGCCAGTCACCGTGCTGCTCGGCGCACAGCACCACGTTGGCCAGTACGGACGGGCTGCCGGGCCCGGTGAGGTTGAAGAGGTTCGGGAAGCCGTCGACGGCGAGGCCCAGGTAGGTGCGCGGGCCCGCAGCCCAGGCGCTCCGCAGTGTCCGGCCGGCGCGGCCACGGACGTCGATCCGGTCGGCCGCGCCGGTCATGGCGTCGAACCCGGTCGCGAAGACGATGGCGTCGAGTTCCACCAGCGTGCCGTCCGCCAGCACGAGCCCGGCCGGGTCGATCCGTTCGATCGGGCTCGCGCGCAGGTCGGCCAGGCGCACGTGGTCGCGGTTGAACGTCTCGTAGTAGTCGGAGTCGGTGACGATCCGCTTGGTGCCGATCGGGTGGTCGGTGGGGACCAGCAGGTCGGCGGTGGCCGGGTCGTCGACGAGGGCGCGGACCTTCTCCTCCCAGAAGGTGCGCGCCGCCTCGTTGGCCCGCGGGTCCGTCAGCTGGTCCGGGAAGGTCTTCGAGTACAGGACTCCGCCGAGTTGCCAGCGCTTCTCGTATGCGGCCCTGCGCTCCTCCTCGGACACCTCGAAGGTGCGGGACGGGTGCGTGCTGTGCGGTGAGCCGCCGCCGCTGCTTCGAGACAGCCGCCGCCGCTCGGCGTAGTCCGCCTTCAGCCGCCTGCGCGTCTCGTCGTCCAGGGGCTTGTTGCCGGCGGGGATGCTGTAGTTGGCGCTGCGCTGGAAGACGGTCAGGTGCGCGGCCTGTGCGGCGATCAGCGGGACGGACTGGATGCCGGAGGAGCCGGTGCCGATCACGCCGACGCGCAGCCCCGTGAAGTCGACGCCCTCGTGCGGCCATTCGCCCGTGTGGTGGGTGTCTCCGGCGAAGTCCCCGGCTCCGGGGATGTCCGGCGTGTGAGTGCTGGAGAGGCAGCCGACGGCGAACACGCAGTACTGGGCGGACACGGTGTGCCCGCGGTCCGTGCGCACCGTCCAGCGCAGCGTCTCCTCGTCCAGTTCGGCCGAGGTCACCGAGGTGGCGAAGGTGTAGTCGCGTCGCAGGTCGAAGCGGTCGGCGACATGCCCCAGGTAGCGCATGATCTCCGGCTGGGTGGCGTACTTCTCGCTCCAGTCCCAGGTCTGCTGGAGGTCGTCGTCGAAGGAGTACGAGTAGTCCACGGACTCCACGTCGCAGCGGGCGCCGGGGTAGCGGTTCCAGTACCAGACGCCGCCCACGTCGGCGCCGCGTTCGAAGCCGCGCACCCGGAAGCCGAGTTCGCGCAGCCGGTGCACGGTGTACAGGCCGGTGACGCCGGCTCCGACGACCACGACGTCGGCCGTCTCGGTGATGCGGTCGTTCACGTGCGTACGCTCCTCATCATTTGCTGTTGATGTCCCGGCCGGTGAGCTGCTGGACCGTGGGGCCCGCGGTCCAGCCGCCGTCGACGGCCAGTTCGGCGCCGGTGACGTAGGAGGCGGCGTCCGAGAGCAGGAAGGCCACCGCCTCCGCGATCTCCGGGGCCTCGCCGACCCTCGCCATGGGCGTGCGCGGGTACTTGCCCTCGCCCCGCTCGATGCCGAGGTGGGCGGTCATGGGGGTGTGGACCATGCCGGGGTGGACCGAGTTGACGCGGATGCGGGCCGTGCCCAGCTCCACCGCGCCGACCTTGGTCAGTCCGCGCACGCCCCACTTGGCCGCGCCGTAGCCGGCGGTCAGGGCGAGGCCCATGAGCCCTGCGGCGGAGGAGATGTTGACGATGGAACCGCCACCGCCCTCCCTCATCACCGGGATCACGGTCCGCATGCCGATGAAGACACCGGTGAGGTTGACGTCGACCACCCGGCGGAAGTCGTCCACCGACTGCTGCTCCAGCGGGTGCGAGCCGCCCGATACGCCCGCGTTGTTGACCAGCCCGTCGATCCGGCCGTACGCCGCCACCGCGAGGTCCACGACCTCGCGCCAGCCGTCCTCGCAGGTGACGTCGTGCCGGACGAACAGCGCGTCCACGCCGAGCCGTTGTGTGGCCTCGCGGCCCTCTTCCTCCCGTACGTCGGTCAGCACTACCCGGGCCCCCGCGGCGGCGGCCGCCCGGGCGGCCGCCGCGCCGATCCCCCGGGCCCCGCCCGTGACGATCACCGTCCTGCCCCGCAGATCCGTCATGAAGCTTCCCTCCCGTTCACATGTGGGTGCCGCCGTCGACGCGGATCTCGGTGCCCGTGATGAAGGCGCCGTCGTCGGAGGCCAGCATCGCGACGACGCCCGCGACGGCCTCCGGGGCGGCGAAGCCGGTCGCCGGGTCGGCGAAGCCCTCCCCCGCGAGGGCGGGCCGCAGCTTGGCGTACAGGTCCCAGTCGGTGTCCTCGGGCAGCCCCGGGTCAGCGGTCATGCCGCTGGCGATGCTGCCCGGCGCGACGCACACCGCCCGCAGCCCCTGCTTGGCGTACTCGGCGGCTATGGCGTGGGTGAAGGACTGGATGCCGCCCTTCGTCGCCGCGTACGCCGCCATGTAGGGGTGGGCGAAACTCGCCGACGTGGAGCTGAAGTTGACGATTACGCCCCGTCCGGCTGCCAGCAGCGCGGGCAGCGCCTCCCGGGTCATCAGGAATGTGCCGGTGAGGTTGACCGCGACGAGCGTGTTCCAGAAGTCGAGCGTGGTGTCGTGGGTGTGTGACGAGCGCAGGACGCCGGCCGCGTTGACCAGGACGTCGAGGCCGCCGAGGCGCCCGGTGGCGGCGCCGACCGCGTCCCGCACGGAGGCCTCGTCGGCGATGTCCACGACCACGGTGGCAGGCGGTTCCGCGTGGCCGGCGGCCAGGGCGGCCGTCTCCTTCAGCCCGGCCGCCGAGATGTCGGCGGCCACGACGGCCGCACCCTCCGTCAGGAGCCGCAGCACCGTCGCCCGGCCGATGCCCGACCCGCCGCCGGTGACCAGCACCCGTCGGCCTTCGAAACGCCGCATGTGCGCTCCCTCCCCTTCTCTCCTCAGTCAGCGCGCGTCACGTGGCCACGTGCGTGCGATGTGGTTGACGGCGATCCAGCTGAACGTCATGGCGGGACCGATGGTCGCGCCGGGCCCCGGGTACGTCTCCCCCATGACCGCGGCCGAGACGTTGCCGGAGGCGTACAGGCCGTCGATCGCCGTCCCGTCCTCCCGCAGCACCCGGGCCGTGGCGTCCGTGACCAGTCCGCCCTTGGTGCCGATGTCACCGGGGTGCACGGGGATCGCGTAGTACGGGCCCTTCTCCAGCGGCGCGAGGTTGGGGTTGGGCAGGGTCGGGTCGCCGTAGTAGCGGTCGTAGACGCTGTCGCCGCGGTGGAAGTCCTCGTCGCGGCCGGCGCGGGCGAAGCCGTTGAAGCGGTCCACGGTGGCGCGCAGCCGCTCCGGGGGCAGGCCCGTGCGGGCGGCCAGCTCCTCGACGGTCCCGGCCCTCTTGACGAACCCGCTCTCCAGCCACGGCTTGGGAAAGGACTGTCCCGGGAAGAGCCCCAGGACGATGTAGCGCGACTTGGACGTCGCGTCGAGGATCATCCAGGACGGCACGGTGGACGCCTCGGGCCGGTGGTGCGCGTACATCGCGTCGACGAACTCGTGGTACGGCGCGGCCTCGTTGGCGTAGCGCTCCCCCGCCGAGTCGACGATCACCATCCCGGGGACGCCGCGGTCGGCGACGAGGAAGAAGGGCCTGCCGCCCGGCGGCACCACGGACGGTGCGCCCCACACCCGGTCCATCAGGTCGACGGCGGCCCCGACGGACTGGCCCAGTTCCAGCCCGTCGCCCGTCTGGCCGTCGGCCGCCGAGCTCCACTCGGTGGACGTGGGTGCCGGGAGGTACTTCTCCCGCAGGCGCTGGTTGTGGGAGAAGCCGCCGGAGGCGAGGACCACGCCGCCGGTCGCCCTGATCGCGCGCTCCCAGCCGCCGTCGCGGGTGACCCGGACGCCGGTGATCCGGCCGTTGTCCTCCACCAGTGAGGTCAGCGGTGCGGAGAGCCACAGTTCGCCGCCGAGGACGTCCAGGGAGTGCCGCATCCGGGCGATGAGAGCCTCGCCGAGGGACAGCGGCTTCCGGCGGAGCAGGAGGGCCCCGGCCGCTCGGGCGGCGACCCTCACCGAGGTCCGCCGGCCGGCCCAGGTGCGCGCGACCATGTTCAGGTGGCGGAAGTCCTTGGAGGTGATGGTGAGTCCGTAGGTGGGGAGCCCGGCCCGGTTCAGGGTGGCCCGCTGGTCGGGCGGGAGCTTGGTGAGGTCGAAGATCCGCGGTTCGATGGAACGGCCCTCGGGGAAGCCGCCGAGCCGCTCGGGGTAGTAGTCGGAGTATCCGGGGGTGTGGACGAACCTCACGGCCGTGCGGTCGTGGAACTCGCGCACCATCCGCGGCCCGTGCGCGACGTAGGCGTCCTTTCGCTCGGCCGGGACCCGGTCCCCGACGGTGGCGTCGAGGTAGGCGCGGGCCTTCTCGGGTGTGTCGCCGAGTCCGGCGGCGTCCAGGTGGAAGTTGTCCGGTACCCAGACGGCGCCGCCGGACAGGGCGGTCGTGCCGCCGTAGACGTCGTTCTTCTCCACCACCAGGACGGTCAGTCCGCGCAGCCGGGCGGTGATGGCCGCGGCCATGCCTGCCGCGCCGGAGCCGACCACCACCACGTCGTAGGTGTGGTCCCACCTGTCGTTCATCGCTTCCACCTCGTCGTGTCGTTGCGGTGTGCGGGGTGCGGGGGCCGGGTACAGGGAGGAACGCTCAGCTCGGGAACGTGCCGGTGGCGTAGCGGCTGCGGAAGTAGAGCAGGGGCAGCCCGTGCTCCCGTGCGGCGAGGTCGACCACCTCGCCGGTGACGATGTAGTGGTCGCCGGCTTCCTGAACGGCGGCCAGGCGGCAGTCCACGGTGCCGAGGGCGCCGTCGAGGACCACCGTGCCGTGCGGCGAGGTGTGCCAGGGCACGTCGGAGAACTTGCCGGCGCCGCTGCGGCCCAGTGCGACGCACGTGGCCCGCTGGTCCTCGGCGAGGATGTTGACGCAGAAGCGGCCGGCCCGCTCGATCCTCGGCCAGCTGGTGGAGGCCTTGCCGACGGCCAGCATGACCAGGGGAGGGTCGAGGGAGAGCGAGGCGAAGGACTGGCAGGCGAACCCGACCGGTTCCTCGCCGTCGAGGGCGGCCACCACCGTGACGCCGCTGGCGAACCGGCCGAGGACGTCCCGGAAGACGTCCGGGTCCACCCGGCGGACGTTCAGCCGTTCCACTGGTGGCCCCAGAAGCTGTCGGCGGTGATCTCCTTGGCCACCCAGGTGTCCGGGTCGACGAGCAGGCCGTCCCAGCCGTACTCGACCTGGAAGCCGCCGGGGGCCTGCGCGTAGAACGACACCATGTGGTCGTTGGTGTGGCGGCCGAGGCTGGAGGCGATGGGGATGCCCGCGGCGTTCATGCGGTCCAGGCCGCGGCCCACGTCGTCCAGGGTCTCCAGCTCCACCATGAAGTGGACGATCCCGGGGGGCAGCGCGGCCGGGTACAGCCCCAGGCTGTGGTGGCGCTTGTTGGGGCTGAGGAAGTGCATCCAGTGGAAGTCCCGCTGCTCGGCGGCGGTCGGCACGGCCTGAGGCGGCAGCTTCATCGAGTCGCGCAGCTGGAAGCCGAGCAGGTTCTCGTAGAAGTCCAGTGCCGACTCGATGTCCGGCACCGGCAGCACCACGTGGCCCAGGCCGAGGTCGCCGGTGACGAAGCGGTTGCCGTACGGGGTACCGAGCGCGCTGTGGTCCTGGGCTTGGCCCCAGTAGATCTCCAGCGGGTTGCCGCAGGGGTCCGTCACGTGGATCAGGCCCCGGACGCGGCGGTCGGCGAGTTCGGCGGCGTCGGCGGGCTTGACCGCGACGCCCGCCGCCTCCAACTCCTGGCCGACCCGCGCCAGGGCGGCGGCGTTCGCCACCTCCCAGCCGGCCGCCAGCAGCCGGTCGCTGCTGCCCGCCTGGACGACGATGCGGTGGGCACGGTCGTCCATGCGCAGTCGGAGGGTGTCCTCGGTGGTGCCGGGGGCCTCCACCATGCCGAGGATGTCGAGCGCGTACGTGCGCCACTCGGCGAGCCTGGTGGTCTCCAGGCGCAGGTATCCGAGAGCACGGATGTCCATGATCATTTTCCTTTCGAGGTCTTCGGTGTCCGGTGCGACGAAGTTCAGTACGGAGGGTGTTGGGGTTCTCGGCCGGAAGAAGTCGACGGCGCCTGTCAGGCCATCGTGTCCCGGGTCTCGATGCCGAGGGCGCACTGCCCGTACATGACCAGCGCCCGCTCCGGGTCGTTGGCGGCGTGGCCGCGGCCGTTGTGCGCGTCGCGCCAGGCGCGCTGGATCGGGTTGGGGCCGTTGCGCATGGCGCCGCCGCCCGCGTTCTCCATCAGCAGGTCGATCGCGGCGACCGCCCGCTCGGTGGCCATCACCTGGTCCCGGCGGGTGCGGATGCGCAGTTCCATCGGGAGTTCCTCGCCGCGCCGGGCGTGGGCGTACATCTCGCCGATGTTGCGGCTCAGCTGGAGCCAGGCGGCGTCGATGTCGCCGGCCGCGCGGGCGATGCGCACCTGTGCGAAGGGGTCCTCGGCGACCTTCTGCCCGTAGGAGACGCGGAACCGCTGCTTGGTGGCCTCGACGTAGGACTCGTAGGCGCCCTCGGCGATGCCCACGATCGGGGTGGAGATGGTGGTGGTGAACACGCCGGCGTACGGCAGCCGGTACAGGGGTTCGGGGTTGAGCTCGTGGCCGGGCACCTGGAGGGCGGTCACCGGGCCGAAGCTGAGCGCGCGGTGGTCGGGGACGAAGACGTCCTCGACGGCGATGTCGTTGCTGCCGGTGCCGCGCAGGCCGACGGTGTCCCACACGTCGTGGACCCGGTACTCGGAGCGGGGCACCAGGAAGGTGCGCATGTCCACCGGCCGGCCCTCGGCGTCCGGGACGAGGCAGCCCAGCAGGGCCCACTGGGCGTGGTCGCAGCCGGAGGAGAAGTGCCACCGGCCCGACAGCCGGAAGCCGCCCTCGACCGGGGTCGCCTGGCCCGTGGGCGCGTACGAGGACGCGATGCGGGTCTTCGGGTCCTGTCCCCACACCTCCTGCTGGGCCCGCGGGTCGTACAGGGCGACGTGCCAGGGGTGGACGCCGACGACGGAGGCGACCCAGCCGGTCGAACCGCACGCCTTGGCGATCTCCTTCACCGCCGAGTAGAAGAGCACCGGGTCGGCCGCCCGGCCGCCGAAGGCCCTGGGCTGCAGCAGCTGGAAGAAGCCGGTGTCCTCCAGCTCCTTGACGGAGGCGTCGGGCACCCGGCGCAGCTCCTCGGCCTCGGCCGCGCGCTCCCGCAGACTCGGGGCGAGGTCTCGTACGGCAGCCAGCACATCGTCGGCCATGGAGTGTCCCTTCTCGGATCGTCCTGGTGGAATGTCCCGGTGAGTGGAGGTGGCAGGACCGTACGTCCGGCCGTCGGCGCGGCGGAACGGGCTTCTCCCACTGAGCGGGAGGTGTGGTGGCGACCGGGTGCGCGGGGTGGTGACGGGAGGCGCCGCACGCGTTACCGTTCCGCAACTGAACAGCCTCTTTGCAGCGGTCACCACTGCCTGCAATATCCATGCAATACCGGAGATCACGGCCGCGGCCACGGGCTCGCCGGCCGTCCGTGCGGGAGGTGCCGTTGACGACGCATGCTGCCGAGGCCTCAGGCCCGCCCCCGTCCCTGCTGGAGAAGGCGGCGAGGGTGCTGAGCGCGTTCCAGACCGGGCAGCCCCGGCTCACCCTGACCGAGGTCGTGCAGCGCTCCGGTCTGCCCCGGTCCTCGGCGCACCGCATCCTCGACCAGTTGGTGCGGCAGCGCTGGCTGGAGCGCGAGGGTCGCGACTACCGGCTGGGCATGGGCATGCTGGAGCTGGGCGCGCTGGCCTCGCACCACAACCGGCTGCGGCGGGCGGCGCTGCCCCATCTGCACGCGCTGCACGAGTCCACCGGCCATCTGGTGCACCTCGCGGTGCTCGACGGCGCCGAGGTGGTCTATCTGGAGCGGATCGGCGGATCGCTCGACTCCGGCGTGCCGTCCCGGGTGGGTGGCCGGCAGCCCGCGTACTGCACCGCGGCGGGCAAGGCGATCCTGGCCTTCAGCGACGACTCGGTGGTGGAGTCGGTGATCCGGCAGGGGCTGCGGCCGCGGACACCGCGCACCATCACCCGGCCCGAGGCCTTCCGCAGCGAGCTGGCGATGGTGCGGGAACGCGGGGTGGCGTTCGACTGCGAGGAGGGTTTCCAGGGCGTCTTCTGCGTGGCCGCGCCCCTGCGCGGAGCGGGCCGGGCGGTGGCCTCGGTGTCGGTGTGCGGCAACGGCGTCCACCGCGAACTGGAGCGGATCGCCCCGGCCGTGCGGGGTTGCACCCGCTCGGTGTGGCAGGCCATGTTCGGGCCGGGGCAGCGCGCGAAGCAGCGGGCGCGGACGGCCGCGGCCCGGCCCGAGGCCGGTGTGCCGCAGCCCGTGATGGACAACATGATGTCCTGGCTCCGCTCCAGCGAGTGGATGTGACGTGACGTGACGTAACCGATGTGACGCCCTGCCGCGTGTGCTCCGGTCAGTCGCGGACGAAGCGTGCCCGCAGGGCGTCGAGACCGGTGCCGTAGGTGCCGTCGCCGAAGAGCGACTCCACGCGCGGCACCACGTCGTCGGGGCTCCGGTACACGGCCGACCACCGGACCTCGGCCCCGTCGGCGTGCGGGTGCACGGCCAGTGTCGCCACGTACTCGTCCACCGGCAGCGCCACCGGGTCGAGGAGCACGTAACGGTACCGGCGGGCCTCGGTGTCGTGGTCCAGCAGGAGCTCGCGGGCGACGACCTGCCCGCCGACCGCGAAGGCCCGTACGGTGCCGGGCACTTCGGCGTCGGCTCCGTCCTCGAGCGTGGACGGCGGCAGGTGCGGGTGCCAGTCGGCGAGCCCGCCGAAGTCACCGACGACCGCCCAGACCTCGTCGGGGTCGGCCGTCAGCACGGCGGAACGTTCGAGCGTTCGGGTGTCCATGGGTGTCTCCTCACCATGTGTGGTCACCAGATCCGTGTGTCACCGGTCCCCCGCGTCACCAGTCCTGTGTGTCGCCAGGTGCGTGCGTCACCGGTCCCCCGCGTCACCAGTCCTGTGTGTCGCCAGGTGCGTGCGTCACCAGGTTCCGTCGCCGCGCAGGACGGCGTCGGCTCCGCCGTCGGCGAAGACGACCTGTCCGGTCACCAGGGCGTTCTCCGGGGAGGTCAGCCACGTGATCAGCGGGGCGATCCGTTCGGGGCGGGCGTGTCCGTGCAGGGGCATCGGCACGCTCCGCTCGACGAGCCCCCGCGTCTCGGGGTCGTCCAGCATGGGGCGGGTCATCGGCGTGACGACGACGCCGGGGGCGACGGCGTTGAGGGGGATGCCCGCGCCCGCCCACTCGGCGGTGACCGCGGAGCGGCGGACCCAGCGGGAGATCGCGGCCTTGGAGGAGGAGTACACGAGGTGCCCCTCGCCCCGGTCGACGGCCGCCCGGGAGGCGGTCACCGCCGCCTCCTCGTCACCGGCGAGCGCGGCGTCCACGATCGCCGGGTCGGTCGGGTGCACGGAGTCGATCGAGCCGATGACCAGGGCCCGCGGGTCGGTGCCGGCCGCCAGCAGGGGGCGCAGCCCTTCCAGGGTTGCCACGGCACCGAAGTGGTTGACGCGGATGGTGACCGGGTCGAAGTGCGCGACTCCCGCGCAGGCGACGACGGCGTCGAGCCGGCCGCCGGTCAGCTCGCGGGCACGGGCGACGAGTTCGGCCCGGCCGTCGGCCGTGGACAGGTCGGCGCGGATGTCGCCGCCCGCCAGGTCGGCCCGAACGACGGTGTGGCCCCGCGCGCGTAGGTGGGCCGCGGCGGCCTCGCCGATGCCGGAGCCCGCTCCGGTGACCAGGCAGGTGCGCGACGTGCTGGCCGGCTCACCCATGGGTGACCTCCAGGGTCCCGTCCTCGACCGCGCGGTCGATGCTGTCGCGCAGCGCACGGCACGTGCGTATCCGGGCGCTGGTTCCGCCCTCGGCCACTCGGCCCCGGAACTCCGCGCAGACGACGACCGCGTCGGCGGTCCACTGCACCGAGGTGTGGGCCATGCTGAACTTCTCGCAGAGGACCTGGTTGCCGCAGGTCCCGCACTCCACCTGCCGCATGTCAGACTCCGGATTCCGTCGTCCCGGCCGCCGCCGTGTCGTCGGTCTGCTTCTGAGCCTCGGCGCGGGCGAGGTTCTCCTGGACCTCGGCGCGCCAGGCCCGGTTGGCGCGCTCGGTGTCGACCTCGAACTCGAAGCGCCGCACCATCTCGTCCTTCACGTCGCCGACGTCGACGTAGAACTGCTCGTACCAGCGGCGCAGTTGGTAGACCGGTCCGTCTTCCTCGGTCAGCAGGGGGTTGTCGATCCGGGTCTTGTTCTGCCAGATGGCCACGTCCTGCTCGAAGCCGACGGTCGCGCCGTCCGCGGTCAGCCGGGCGGCCTCGGCGGCCTCCTCGTCCGTCATCCCGGGGAGCCTCCGGACGATCGCCCCGTACTGCAGCAGGAAGCTGTTCTCGTCGATCGGGTAGTGGCAGTTGATCAGGACGATCTCCATCTCGGCGCCGCCGCCGACGTCGCTGTACAGGTTGTCGATCATGTACGAGGGCCCGTAGTAAGAGGCGTCGGACCGCAGGCGGCCCGCGCTCAGGGTGCCGAGCTCCATGTCGCCGCGCGGGCTGCTCTCCATGTACTGGGTGGCCACGTGCCCGTCGAAAACGTTCTTGAAGTACTCCGGGAAGGCGTAGTGGACGTAGTAGAAGTGCGCCATGTCCACGACGTTGTCGACGATCTCGCGGCAGTTGGCGCCGTCGACGCGGAGCGTGTGCCAGGTCCAGTCGCTCCACTCGTCGGCGTCCGGGCCGTGGATGCCGGCGATCTCTGGGACGGTGACCTCGGGCGGCGGGGGGTTGCCCTGGGGGTCGTTCCAGACGAAGAGCTGCTTGTTGCGCTCCAGGGTGGTCCAGGCGCGGGTGCGGGCGCGCAGCGGGACCCGGCGGGCGTAGGGGATGCCGGCGCAGCGGCCGTTGCCCGACCAGCGCCAGTCGTGGAACGGACAGGCTACCGCGTCGCCCTTGACGCTGCCCTGGGCGAGGTTGCCGCCCATGTGCGGGCAGTAGGCGTTCAGGACGTGCAGTTCGCCGTCGTCCCGGCCCTGGAAAACCACCAGTCTGGTACCGAAGGCCTCGATCTCGTGCGGCCTGCCGTCTTTGAATCCGTCGGCGAGGCCGAGGCAGTGCCAGCCCCGGGCGAAGCGCGCGGGCGGCCTGCCCGCGTCGATGACCCGGACCTCGTCGTTGAGAGCAGTCATCTTCTCCTCCAGTGGTGAGCACGGATGTCCGTCGCGGGGCGTCGGGGCCGTTCCGGGAGGCTAGGCGGGGTGCGCCGCGAGCGGTGAGCGTGAATTCCCGCTCACCGGGAAAGCCGGCGCCGTGCGGTGACGGAAGGGTCCCGGGGGCGGCCGGCCGCTGCTAACTTCCGCCTGACAAACGTTTGGTCGGCCCGTACTCCCCTCGGTCGACGCGTGCAGCGGCCGGCACTCTCCGCCGCGCACTCCCCCGTCAGGTCCCTCCCCACAGCCTGGAGTTGATCTCATGCGTGGTTCCCATGTCCGCCGTAGCGCCGGAGCCCTGGTGACCGCCCTCGCACTCGGCGCCCTCCCCGCCTGCGCCGTCCCGGAGGCGATGGCACAGCCCACCGCGACGGCCGCTCGCGCCGCCGCCACCACCGGCCAGGTCCACCACATCGCGCTGCAGGGCGCGGTCAACGTCCGCGACCTCGGCGGGTACCGCACAGAGTGGGGCCGTCAGGTGCGCTACGGCCGGGTCTTCCGCGCCGACGCGCTCAGCAGGCTCACGGATGGGGACGTCTCGAAGCTGTCCGGACTGCGGTTGCGCACCGTCGTGGACTTCCGTCTCTCGCCGGAGGTCCGGCGCGACGGCGCCGACCGCGTTCCGGAGGGCGTCACCGTGGTCTCCCGACCGGTGGACGACCTGGGTCTGTACGCCAGGACGACGGAGGTCATCGGCTCCAAGGACCCGGTCGCGCAGGAGGCGGCGCTGGGTGACGGCAGGGCCGAGCGGATGATGCGGTCCATATACCGCACGTTCGTCACCGACGCGGACAGCCGCCGTCAGTTCGCCGCGGTGGTGCGGGACGTGGCCCACACCAAGGGCACGCCACTGCTCTTCCACTGCACCTCGGGCAAGGACCGCACCGGCTGGATGAGCTATCTCCTGCTGCGCGCCGTCGGAGTCCCGGCGCGAGCCGCCGAGCGGGACTTCCTGCTCTCCAACACCTTCCGCCGGGAGGCGGACCGCGAGGTCCGCGAGGGGTTGAGGGAGTCCGGCTACATGCGCGACCCCGGCCTGCTCATCCCTCTCCAGGAAGTCCGCGAGGACTACCTGGAGGCGGCGTTGGAACAGGTCGAGGAGGACTACGGCAGCCTGCGCGGCTATCTGACGGAGGGCCTCGGCCTGGACACGCGGACCCTGATGCTCCTCCGCGCCCGGCTCCTGCGGTAGCCGCCGTCAGGACCGGTGGCCGCATGGCCAGAGGCGGGTGTTGGCCAGGGTAAAGGGCAGCGCCAAAGAGGTCTAGACCCCACACGTCTTACGTCTTTGCTCCCTGGTCCTCCATCATCACTCAGGACAAGGGAACTTGTTGGTCCAGACCAAGCTTGGAGAGTCCATGCAAAGACGCGCGAGCATCATGACATCGGTCAGTCTCTGCTTCGCACTCGCAAGTACCATGGCACTCGAGACCCTGCCGGCCGCCGCCGCGGACCCCCGACCCCGCGCGGGGTCCGCCGTGCCGACCGTGTCACCGACCCCGCAGTCCCTCACTCCCGCAGGTGAGGACGCCGTCGTGACCGGCCGGGTGATCGTCGTGGCCGACGAGAAGACCGACGCGGCCGCCCGGGAGCGTCTCGTCAAGGAGCTGAAGGCACACGGCGCCGCCCGGGTCGACGTCGTGGCCCCCGGAAAGGTCCCCAGGGCCGCCGCCGGTCTGCTCACGGTGCGGCTGGGCCCCGGTACGCGCCCCGACATCGCCGAGGCGCTCGGCGGCACGGCGGTGCCGGACCGTGCGGAGGGCTACGCCCTGCGGGCCACGGGAGCCGGCAAGGGCTCGCGGATCACGCTCGGCGGGAAGGACGCCGCCGGGCAGTTCTACGCCGTGCAGACCCTGCGCCAGCTCTTCGTCCGCACGAGCGGCAAGGACTGGAAAGTGGCGGGCGTGCGGGTCAGCGACTTCCCGTCGATGCCGCTGCGGGGCACCATCGAGGGCTTCTACGGGCAGCCGTGGACGCACGCCGAACGCCTCGACCAGATGGACTTCTACGGGGACGTCAAGGCGAACACCTACATCTACGCGCCCAAGGACGACCCCTACCACCGGGGCAAGTGGCGCGAGCCCTACCCGGCGGACAAGCTGGCGGAGCTGGGCGAGCTGGTGGACCGGGCCACGGCGAACCACGTGCGCTTCACCTTCGCCGTCTCCCCCGGCGAGTCGATCTGCTACTCCGACCCCGCCGACCGCAAGGCGCTGAAGGACAAGCTCCAAGCCCTGTACGACCTGGGGACCCGCGCCTTCTCCATCCCGCTCGACGACATCGACTACACCAGCTGGAACTGCGAGGCCGACCGGACGGCCTACGGCGAACCCGACGCGGGAGCCGCCGGAAAGGCGCAGGTCGACCTGCTCAACGACGTACAGCGCACCTTCGTCGCCACCCACGAGGGCACGTGGCCGCTGCAGATGGTGCCCACCGAGTACTACAACAACACGGACTCGGCCTACAAGCAGGCCCTGCGCGGCGCGCTGGACCCGGCGGTCGAGGTCCAGTGGACCGGTGTGGGCGTCGTGCCGACGCGGATCACCAAAGAGGAGGCGGAGCAGACGTCGAAGGTCTTCGGCCGCGACGTCTTCGTGTGGGACAACTACCCGGTCAACGACTTCGGCAACACCAGCGGGCGGCTGCTCCTCGCGCCGTACGACAAGCGTGAGGCCGGCCTGTCCGAGCACCTGTCCGGCATCGTGGCCAACCCCATGAACCAGCCGTACGCCAGCAAGGTGGCCGTCTTCGGCACCGCGGACTTCACCTGGAACGACCGCGCCTACGACCCGGGGAAGAACTGGCGCAGCGCCATGGCCTACCTCGCGGGCGGCGACCGGAAGGCCACCGAGGCCCTGCTCGTCTTCGGCGACCTCGAACACATGGCCCCGACCTTCGGCGACACGCCCTGGCAGCCCCAGGCTCCCGAACTCGCTCGCCGCGTCGCGCAGTTCTGGGCGTCGTGGGACGAGGGAGACCGGACCGGGGCGGTCAGGTCCCTGCGCGCCTACGCGCGGGCCGTCGAACGGGCCCCGGCCACCATCCGCGGCGGCTCCGTGGAGAAGGGCTTCACGGTCGACGCCGCCCCGTGGCTGGACGCCACCGAGCTGTGGGGCACGGCGATGGTGAGGATGCTCGACGCGCTCGCGGCTCGGCAGGCCGGCGACAAGGAGATCTCCGACCGGCTGCTGGCCGAGTCCGACGAACTGCAGCGGCAGGCGCGTGCCGTGCGGACCGACCCGCCGCGCAACTCCTGGGGATCGGTCCAGCCCAAGGTCGGTGACGGCGTGCTCGACACGTTCCTCTTCCGGGCCGGCCTCCGGCTCCAGCTGTGGGACTCCGCGGGCGGCACGGAGAACCTTGCCCTGAAGGGGACGGCGTCGGCGTCCAGCGTGGAGCAGGACCTCGACCGGCTGGCCCCGCGCCACGTCAACGACGGGCTGATGGGCACCCGCTGGGCCTCCGGCTACTCGGACGACGAGTGGGTGCAGGTCGAGCTCGCCGCCCCGGCGAAGGTGGCCGCGGTGACCGTCGCGTGGGAGAGCGCGTGCGCGACGGAGTACGCCGTCCAGACCTCCACGGACGGCGTGCACTGGAAGACGGTGTCCACGCAGCGCCCGCAGGACTGCGGCAACGACGTCGTACGACTCGCCGGAGACGAGGCCGTCAGCCACGTCCGCGTCCAGGGCGTCGAACGGAAGACGACCTGGGGCTACTCGGTCCACGAACTGGGGATCTTCGGGACCTCCGTCTCCTGATCTCTCCCGACGCGAAGGATGCCGCCGGTGCGGGCACGTCACGCGCCCGCACCGGCGGCGTGAGCGGCTGCGCACGCGACACGCATAGGGTGATGCCCATGACGTCAGTGGAGGAGGAACGCCCGCGCGCGCTGCTCGCGGGCGCTTCGCGCCGGTGGGTGCGGCTGCTGCCGTGGGGCGTGGCGTTCGTGCTCTGCGTCGCCCTGCTGCCCACCACCATCCAGGTCCTCACCGCCGACTACGGCCTCAACGGCGGCCTGGCGAGCGCGCTGGCCGTCGCGCAGTCGGCACCACTGCTGCTCGCCGTCGTGCGCCCGCTGCGGGCCTGGTACGTGGTCTTCGCCGCGGATGTCGCCGGGGCGCTCGCCCTGCTCACCGTCGACTTCGAGGAGCGGCTCCTGTGGCCGTTCCCGCCCATGGAGATCGTCGGGTACGTCGGCCTCTGCCTCGCCCTGGGCCTGCACGAGCGGCGCCGGACGCTGCTGCTGGTGTGGCTGGCGACGGCGGGCGCGAACGTCGGCCTGGGGTTCGCCGCGCCGCACGACACCGATGCCATGACCCTGCTGCTGACCATCCTCGGCGGCATCACGCTCCTGCTCGCCGCCGCGCTCCGCGAACGGTACGAGGCACAGCGCAGGCTGGCCGAGCAGGAGACGATCAGCGAGGCCGAGCGTGGCCGGCGGACGCTGCTGGAGGAGCGCGCCCGCATCGCGCGCGAGCTGCACGACGTGGTGGCGCACCACATGTCCGTCATCACGGTGCAGGCGGACACCGCGGCGTACCGTCTCGACCGGCTGCCGCCGGACGTGCAGGAGGAGTTCACGTCCATCGCGGCGACCGCGCGCGAGTCCCTCGGCGAGATGCGGCGGCTCCTGGGCGTGCTGCGCAGCGAGGAGGCGCGCGGCGAGCTCGCGCCCCAGCCGGGCCTGACGCGGATCGGCCAGCTGGTGGAGGCGACGGTGCGGGCGGGCGTGCCGGTGGAGTTCACCCCCTGCGACGCCGACGTGTCCGAGACGGTGGGCCTCTCGGCGTACCGCATCGTCCAGGAGGCCCTGGCGAACGTGGTGCGGCACGCGCCGGGTGCTCCGACGCGGGTGTCGGTGTCGGCGTCCGCCGCCGAGGACGGTGCGCGGCTCACCGTCCTCGTCGTCAACGGGCCGCCGCCCGAGCCGCCCGTCGCGCCGCTCGAGGAGGGCGGCACCGGGCACGGTCTCGTCGGCATGCGCGAGCGGGTGCGGCTCATCGGCGGCACCCTCGACACGGGACCGCTGGCGGACGGCGGTTTCCGGGTGGCCGCCCGACTCCCCCTCGATGAACTCGATGAAAAGGACCTCACGTGACCACGCGCGTCATCATCGTCGACGACCAGGCCATGGTGCGGGCGGGTTTCGCCGCGCTGCTGGCCGCCCAGAGCGACATCGACGTGGTGGGTGAGGCCCCCGACGGCGCGCAGGGCGTCGAGCTGAGCCGCCGCACCCGTCCCGACGTCGTGCTGATGGACGTCCGCATGCCCGAGATGGACGGCCTGGAGGCCGCACGCCGCATCCTCGGGCCCCCGCCGGGCGGTGGCGGCTCCGCGTCAGCGGGTGAGCACCGGCCGCGTGTCCTGATGCTCACCACGTTCGACGTCGACGACTACGTCTACGAGGCGCTGCGGGCCGGTGCGAGCGGTTTCCTGCTGAAGGACGCCCCGCCGGCCGACCTCATCGCGGCGGTACGCGTCGTCGCCTCGGGCGACGCGCTGCTCGCCCCCTCCGTGACGCGCCGGCTCATCGCGGACTTCGCCCGGCAACGCCCCGCCACCAGGGGCAGGCCCGCGCTGCGGCTGAAGGCCCTGACGGAACGCGAGACCGAGGTCCTCACCCTGGTGGCCCGGGGCCGGTCCAACGCGGAGATCGCCCAGACGCTGGTGCTGGCCGAGCAGACGGTGAAGACACACGTGAGCCGCGTCCTGACCAAGCTCGACCTGCGCGACCGGGCGCAGGCGGTGGTCTTCGCGTACGAATCGGGGCTGGTGGCGCCGGGCGAGTAGGCCGGTCCCCGCCACTTGTCCCTCGTCCACCCCCTACCGCGGTAGCACCTCCAGGTTGGCTCCCCGGTATGACGCCCCAAGCGCGTCCGTCCTCGCACTCTTGATCCCGTCAGCACGGAAGATCACGAGAGGGCCGAAGATGAGGCTGCGCAGCACCAAGAGGCAGGAGGCGGACGACCGACCGGAGGAGGCACCGCCCGCCACACCCGGTCTCGCCGTCGAACTGCGCGGGGTCCGGCGGCAGTACGGCCGGGGCGCGGGCACCGTGCACGCGCTGGCGGGCGTCGACCTCGCCCTCCCGCGCGGCACGTTCACCGCCGTCATGGGCCCGTCCGGGTCCGGCAAGTCCACCTTCCTGCAGTGCGCCGCCGGGCTCGACCGGCCGTCGGCGGGTTCCGTGCGCCTCGGCGGTACGGAGATCACCGGCATGAGCGAGAACGAGCTGACCGAGCTGCGCCGCAGCCGTCTCGGCTTCGTCTTCCAGGCGTTCAACCTGCTGCCGTCGCTCACCGTGGAGCAGAACGTCCTGCTGCCCATGCGCCTCGCCGGACGGCGCCAGGACCGCGCCCGGGCGGCGGCGGTGCTGGCTCAGGTGGGGCTCGCCGACAAGGCGCGGCGCCGGCCCGGCGAGCTCTCCGGAGGTCAGCAGCAGCGCGTGGCCGTCGCCCGCGCCCTGGTCACCGCCCCCGACGTGGTGTTCGCGGACGAGCCCACCGGCGCCCTCGACACCGGCACCGCCGCCGAGGTCCTCGGCCTGCTCCGGCAGGCGGTGGACACCCTCGGCGCCACCGTCGTCATGGTCACCCACGACCCGGCCGCGGCCGCCTGGGCCGACCGCGTGCTGTTCCTCGCCGACGGTGCCTTCGCCGACCACCTGGAGCGCGGCTCGCAGGAGCAGATCGCGGCGCGGATGACGGCGCTCACCGGCCGTACCCGGGCGATGGCGGGGGCGGCGGCATGAGGAAGTTCGCGCCCAACGGCCTCGCTCGCGCGGCCGTGCGCTTCAAGCCCGCCTCGTTCGCGGGCACGTTCGTCGCGCTGATGATGTCGGCGCTGATCGTAGCGGCCTGCGGCGTGCTGCTGGAGACCAGCCTGAGGGCGTCGGTGCCGGCGGAGCGGTACGCGAAAGCGCCGGTCGTCGTGGCGGCCGACCAGTCGGCGCGGGTCGTCGCCGACACCATCGACGGTCCCGAGGAAACCGCGTACCCGCTGCCGGACACCGCCCGCGTGGACGCCGGGCTGGCGGCGAAGGCCGCCGAGGTGCCGGGTGCGGCCACCGCCGTCCCGGACTTCACCTTCCCGGTGCACCAGGGCACCTCCCCGTCGAGCGCGCTCACCGGCCACGGCTGGGGCGCGCACACCTTCACCGGCAGCGAGCTGACCGACGGCGCCGCGCCCCGCGCGGGCGAGGTCGTCCTCGGCGCCGACGCGGCCCGCGCGGCGGGGGCCGGCGTCGGCGACACCGTCACGCTGGAAACGGCCGACGGCCGCGCCGGCTTCCGGGTGTCCGGGCTGGCCGAGGCCGGTGCGGGTGAGACCACGAAGCAAGAAGTGGGCGGCGGGGCCACGGCCTGGTTCGCCGACGCCGAGGCGTCGGTGCTGGCCGGGCACCCCGGCAAGGCCGACGCCATCGCCGTCACGGCCGAGGACAGCTCCGACCCGGACGCCCTCGCCGCCGCCGTCGAGAAGTCCCTGACGGGCTCCGGCGCGCGGGTGCTCACCGGCGACGACCGCGGCGAGGTCGAGGACCACGGTCTGGCCTACGCCAAGGAGACGCTCTTCGCGGTCGGCGGCTCCTTCGGCGGGATCGCGACCCTGGTCGCGATATTCACCGCGGCCGGCACGGTCGCCCTCTCCGTGGGCCAGCGCTCCCGCGAGTTCGCGCTGCTGCGCGCCGTCGGAGCCACGCCGCGGCAGATCCGGCGCGCGGTCGCCGCCGAGGCGCTGCTGGTCGCCCCGCTCGCCGGGCTGCTCGGCTGCCTGCCCGGCATCGGGCTCGCCCACTGGTGGTTCGGGCAGATGCAGGACCGCGGGGCCGTCCCGGAGGCGGTCGAACTGCACGTCTCGGGGTTTCCGCTGCTCGCCGCCGTCGGAGTCGGCCTGCTCACGGCACTCGGCGCCGGCTGGACGGCCGGGCGCAGGCCCGCGCGGATCAAGCCGGGTCAGGCGCTGGCCGAGGCCTCGGTGGAACGGCTGCGGCCGGGCGTCGTGCGCACCGTCCTCGGGCTGGGCGCGGTCGGCGGCGGCTCGGCACTCGCCGGCGTCGCCGCCTCCGCCGCCGGTTCCGACGCGGCCAACGCCTCCCTCGGCGTCGTCATGCTCTTCATGCTGGCCGTCGCCCTGCTCGGCCCGATCCTGGCCCGGCTGTGCGCGGCGCTCTTCGGCCTGCTGCTGCGCGGCGGCGGCGCCTCCGCGTCGCTGGCCGCCGCCAACTCCCGCACCAACGCCCGTCGGCTGGCCTCCGCGATCACGCCGATCGTGCTGGCGATGGCCTTCGCCTCGACGCTCGTCTTCATGCACACGAGCGAGAGCCACGTCGCCTCGCAGCAGCTCCGCGAGGGCATCACGGCGGACCATGTGGTCACGAACCCGGCGGGCCTGCCCGCCGACGCAGCCGACCGGGCCGCCCGCGCCCCCGGCGTCGACGCGGCGGTGAGCCTGCTCGACACGCAGGTACTGGTGCCCGTCGAGGGCGGCGGCGAGACGTCGCTGCAGGCGACTGCCACCCAGGGCATCTCGGGCGCCGGGGCCCAGCTCGCCGAGGTCCAGGACCTGGACGTGCGCGGCGGCAGCCTCGACCGGGTGGGCGAGGGCCGTATCGCCATCGACAGGACCCTCGCCACCGCGGCCGAGGTCGAGCTGGGCGACAAGCTGCCGCTCTACCTCCCCGACGGCACGAAGGCCGAGCCGGAAGTCGTCGCGGTCTACGGCCGCGGCCTGGGCCTGCCGGCGGTGACGATGGACCGCGCCTCGCTGGACGGGCACGTCACGTCGGCCTTCGCGGACACGCTGCTGGTGAGCGGCGGCGACGCCGGTCCGCTCACCGCGCTCGGCGAGGTCACCGACGCCTCCGGATACGCCGTCGCGCAGAACGTGGACCGGGAGTTCGGCGCCTGGGCCAACTACATGATGGCCGCGGTCCTGGGCGGCTTCGCCGCCGTCGCCGCCGTCAACACGCTGGTGATGACGGTCCTGGACCGCCGGCGCGAACTGGCCACGCTCCGCCTCGTTGGCTCCACCCGCCGCCAGGTGATGCGCATGCTCGGCTGGGAGAGCCTGCTGGTGTCGGCGGCGGGCGTGGCCCTGGGCACCGCCATCGCCATGGTCACGCTGACCCCGATGATGCGCGGTCTGACGGGCGAGCTCCCGTACGTGCCCCCGTTGCTGTACGCCACGTTCGCCGCGGCCGCGGTGTGCCTCGGCCTCGTCGCCGTGTCCCTACCGGCCCGCGCCGCACTGCGTGACCGCAATGTCTGAGACCGCCCGCGGCAGCACCTCCGACAAGGAGTCAGCCATGCAGCAGAGCAGGACCGGAAGCACGGATCCCGCACGCACGGACGCCGGACGGCACACGAGGTGGAGCGGACGGCTCGTCGGCCTGGTGGCCGTCCTGGCCCTGGTGAACTTCGTAGTCGACTCGGCCGTCACCGCGCCGCTGGTCGTCCTCCCGGAGATGCTCGACCATTTCGGCACCGACCAGGCGGCGTGGCTCAACGCCACCGCGATGCTGGCGGGTGTGATGTGGGCCCCCCTGCTCGGGAAGGCCGCCGACCTCCACGGCAGGCGCAGGGTACTGGTCCTGGCACTGCTCCTCAGCTGCGCGGGGGCCCTGCTGTGTGCCGTGGCGCCCAGCCTCTGGCTGTTCGTGCCGGGACGCGTGCTGCAGGGGGCTGCCCTGGCCACGGTCTTCCTCTCCGTGGCGATGGTCCGGGGCCTCTGCGCGCCCCGCATCGCGATGATCGTCGTGGGCATCGTGACCTCCGGCTCCGCGGTCCTCAACATCGCGTCGCGTTTCGTCATCGAGGACCTGGCCGAGCGGTTCGGCTTCCAGATCCTGTTCCTCGTGTCGGCCCTCGTCGCGGCCGCGATGGCGGTCTGCGTGCACCGCGTCCTCCCCGAGGCCCCGGTCAGGACGCCGGGCCGGCTCGACGTCGGTGGTGCCCTTCTTCTCGGCGGGGGTCTGGTCGGCGTACTCGGCTACGTCAGTCTCGGCTCGGACCTCGGCTGGCTCGCTCCGGGGCCGCTGGCCCTCCTCGTCGGCGGCGTCGGGGCACTGGCCAGGTGGTTCCTGGTCTCCAGCCGGAAGCCCGACCCCCTGATCGACGTCAGGAACCTGGGCGGCCCCTTGGTGCTCACGCTCCTCGTGGTCTTCCTCGCCGCGGGTTCGTACCAGAGCGTGCTGCAGCTCATCCCCCTCATCGGTGACGTGTCGGCGGATCAGCGGCTCGGGTACGGACTGGCCGGCCAGGGGTCGGTGGCGCTGCTCCTCGCGGCGCCGGGGCTCGGCGTCACGCTCGGTGGCCCGTCGGCCGGATGGCTCGCCGCACGCGTCGGACCGGCTCGGACCCTCGCCGGCGCCATCATGCTCGGAACGGTGGTGACCGTCGGGATGTTCGCCGGGGTGTCCCGGCTTCCCGTCGCGCTCTGCTGCGGCTTCCTGCTGGGTGTCACGGTGGGAGCGCTCGGGACGTCCGGATTCAACATGGCGGGGAGCCTGGCTCCCCCCGAGCGGCAGGGCATCGTCTCCAGCCTGGTCATGGTCATGGTCTCGATCGGGTCGGTGGTGCTGAACTTCGTGGGTGCCGCCGTGCTCGAGTCGACGTCGGTGGTCGTCGGCGGGGAGACGGCGAACTCGGCCACGGGTGTGTTCGGTTACATCGCGATCGCTTCCGCCGCGTTCGCGGCCGCCGCGGTGCTGGCCGTGCTGCTCGTACGAAGCGGCCCCCGCCTCAGCGCGGTACCTCGTCACAGCAAGGAGAGCTGACACATGGTCATGGGAACAGCGTCCAGGGGTACGGTCCTGGTCTCCGGAGCGAGCATCGCGGGCCCCGCCGTGGCGTACTGGCTGCAACGGTACGGGTTCACGGTGACGGTGGTGGAGAAGTCCGCCGGGCTGCGCGCCGGCGGTTATCCGGTCGACGTGCGTGGCACCGCGGTGGAGGTGGCCCGCCGGATGGGAATCCTGCCGCAGCTCCGGGAGGCGCATGTCGAGTCGCGCCGGGTGTCCTTCCTCGACGCCGACGGCGGCGAGGCGGCGGTGGTCCATCCCCAGGTGGTGGCCGGCGGTGTCGAGGGTCGTGACGTCGAGGTGCGTCGCGGCGATCTGGCCCGAGCCCTGTACGGGGCCGTCCGCGACGAGGTGGAGTTCGTGTTCGACGACTCCGTCGACGCGCTCACGGAACACGAGCACGGCGTCGACGTCACCTTCCGCAGCGGCGACCGGCGCAGCTTCGACCTGGTCCTGGGCGCGGACGGGTTGCACTCCCGTACCCGGGAGCTGGTGTGCGGTCCCGAGCAGCGGTTCCACCACTATCTGGGGTACTGCTTCACCGTCTTCACCATGCCCAACACCTTCGGTCTCTCCCACGAGGTACTCATGTGGAACACCCCCGGGAGGGCCGCGGCGCTCTACGCCGTCGAGGACGCCGACGAGGTGCACGCCTTCCTCACCTTCGCGGGCCCGGAGCCCGGGTACGAGGTGCTCCGTGACCCGGAGGCGCAGCGTGACCTCGTGGCCACCACGTTCGCCGACGCCGGCTGGGAGATCCCGGCCATGGTCGCCGCCATGCGCCGCGCGAGCGATCCGTTCTTCGACACCGTGAGCCAGGTCCGCATGCCACGCTGGTCCAGTGGCCGGACCGCGCTCGTGGGCGACGCCGCCTACGCACCGTCGTTCCTGACCGGGCAGGGGTCCAGCCTCGCCCTCGTCGGCGCCTACGTGCTCGCCGCCTCGCTGGCCGCGCATCGCGACCACACCGCGGCCTTCGCCGCCTACGAGAGGGACCTGCGCGGATTCGTCGAACTGAACCAGGCACAGGTCACGGAAGGCGACGCGGCGCTCTTCCCCACCACGGCCGCGGCACTCGAAAGGCGCAACGCCAGACTCCGCGCCCTCACCGCCTCGCCGCCGGCCACCGGACGCCCGGCGCACACCGCCCTCACACTGCCCGAACCCGTCCAGGACCGCCCCAGAGACCGCTGACCCCTCGCCACCGAGCCGGACGGCGCTCCGGGGCGGCGGGTCAGGTACCGCCCCGGAGCCGATGGTGGGCCGCCGCTCCTCCGCCGCTCCTCAGAGCGTGAGCGACGCGGTGAGGCGGACGTCGGTGAGGGAGTGGCCCGCGAGGACGTCGTAGGTGCCCGCGACGCGGCGCCAGCCGTCGCCGTCCCAGATCTCGAAGGCGCGGTCGGGCAGTTCGACCGTCACTGTGGCGCGCTCGCCGGGCGCGGCCGTGACCTGGGCGAAACCGGCCAGCCACCGGGCCGCCCGGTCCGGTCCCGGGCCGGTCGGCGCGACGTACAGCTGGACGATCTCGCGGCCCGTCCGGGTCCCGGTGTTGCGGACGGTGACGGTAGCCGTGGTGCCGTGCAGAGCGATCGACTCGTACGTCCAGGCCGTGTAGCCCAGACCGTGCCCGAAGGCGTACGACGGTGTCCGGCCTGCCCGCTCCCAGGCGCGGTAGCCGATGAAGACGTCCTCGTCGTAGTGGAGTTCGCCGCGGGTGGGGGTCACCTCGGTGACCGGTGCCCGGTCCAGGTCGCCCCAGGTGGTGGGCAGGCGCCCGCCGGGTTCCTCCGCTCCGAGCAGCACGTCCGCGAGGGCGGCGCCGCCCTCCTGTCCGGGGAACCAGCTGAGCAGCACGGCGGCGACCTCGTCCCGCCACGGCAGTTCCACCGGCGAGCCGGCGTTGACGACCACGATCGTGTGCGGGTTGGCCCCGGCCACCGCGCGGACCAGGTCGTCCTGGCGGCCCGGCAGCCTCAGGTCCTCGCGGTCGAAGCCCTCGGACTCGACGCGCTCGGTCGTGCCCACGACGACCACGGCGGCGTCCGCCTGCCGTGCCGCCTCGACGGCCTCGGCGATCATCTCGTCCAGGTCCCGGCGCGGACCGAGGTGCACGAGCGAGAACATCACACCGAACACCGGGGCGGCCGGTCCTTCGGGCAGGGTGTGGAGGAGGGACACTTCCACCGGTTCGCCTTCGGTCAGCGCGAGCGTCCCGCGTTCGGCGGGGGCGCCGAAGAACGCCTCGAACGGATCGGCCTCCGGGTCCAGCGCCTGCTCCCCGTCGAACAGCACCCGGCCGGCGACCGTCAGGCGGTAACCGCCGATTCCCCGGGTGCCGAAGCGGTGCACTCCGCTCTCCCGGGGCCGGAAGGTGCCGGTGACCTCGATGCTGTGCAGGTTCTCGCGTGTCACTCCGTCGGGCAGGTCGTCGCCGATCCACTGCACCTGCCCGTTCGGCAGGCGGCCCTCGCCGAGCGTGTTCCCGGCGGCGTCCCGGCAGACCGCCCGCAGGGAGAAACCCTGTCCGGCGACGGCGAGTTCGTCGCTCGGGTCGGCGCCGACCGCGTACGTCAGGGTGCCCTCGGGCAGCGCGGCGCTCAGTCCGTCGAGGGGGGAGACGGTCCGCAGGGGGAACACGGTCGCGGAACCGCCGCCGAGGATCCTCGCGTCCCGCGCCGCGGCACCGAGCAGGGCGACCCGGCGGGTGCGGGCGGGGTCCAGCGGAAGGGCGGGGCCGGCGTCCGGCACGGACTCGTTGCGCAGGAGCACGAAGGAGCGGCGGGCGATCTCGCGGGCCAGCCCGGCGCCGTCGATCTCGGCCGGGGGCTCGGCGACCACCGGCTCCGCGCCCTCCAGGGCGCCCACCCGTGCGGCGAGGCGCAGTACGTTGCGCACCGCCTCGTCGACGGCGCTCTCCTCGGCCTCGCCCGCGCGGACGGCGGCGGCCAGGGCCTCCCCGTAGACGGTGTGCGGTCCCGGCATGGCCACGTCCAGGCCGCCCTGGATGTCACCGGTGGTGGAACGGGCCGCCATCCAGTCGGACACGTTGACGCCGTCGAAACCCCACTCGCCGCGCAGCACCTCCCGCACCAGGCGGCGGTGCTCGGTCATGGTCACACCGTTGACCCGGTTGTAGGCGGTCATGACGCCCCACGGACGGGCGCCCGCGACGATCGCCTCGAACGGCGCCAGGTACAGCTCGCGCAGCGCCCGCTCCGAGACGACGTTGTCGACGGTGAGGCGGTCGGTCTCGGCGTCGTTGGCGACGAAGTGCTTCATCGTGGTGCCCACACCGCCGGACTGCACACCCCGCACGTAGCCGACGCCGATCTCACCCGTCAAGTAGGGGTCCTCGCTGTAGGCCTCGAAGTGGCGCCCGCCCAGCGGGGACCGGTGCAGATTGACCGTCGGCGCGAGCAGCACGTGCACTCCCTTGCGGCGCGCCTCCTGCGCCAGCAGCTCCCCCGCGCGCCGGGCCAGTTCCGGGTCCCAGGTGGCGGCGAGCGCGGTGGGGGACGGCAGCGCGACGGAGGGATCGTCGGCGGTCCAGCGCACACCGCGCACACCGACCGGGCCGTCCGACATCACGATCGGCGCCAGCCCGATCTGCGGCAGGGCGGGCAGCGACCACATGTCGTGGCCGGCCAGGAGCCGCGTCTTGGAGTCGAGGTCGAGCTTGCCAAGTGCCGCCTCGACCACTGCCTCACGGGCCTGGTCATCGTCCACCGCTGCGTTCTGTGCTGCCGTGAGGTGCTGCTGGGGGTCGGGCATGGCGGTCTCTCCTTGGTCGGTTCGTCCCGTATGCATTGCTCAACGGATCTCTGGGTGTATTGCTTGCGGATTCCTCTTGCGTGTTCGGGGTGCGATACACATGCTTACACGTGTAACCACTCCTCGGACAGCCCTGGAAGGTCTCATCCTGATGAAGCTGAACGTCCATCAGCGCGGCTCCGGTGACAAGGTGGCGCTGCTGATCCACGGCGCCATGTCGGACCACCGCACCTGGCACGCGGTCGAGGACCACCTCGTCGGCCTCGGCTACCGCGTCCTCGCCCCCGACCTGCGCGGCCACGGTCGCAGCCCGCGCGGTACGTACCGCCCCGAGCTGCTCGCCGAGGATCTCGCGGAGAGCCTGCCGACGGACGCCGACGTGGCGATCGGCCACTCGATGGGCGGCCTGTCCCTCGCCCTCGCCGTCGACCGCCTGCGCCCTGCCCGCGCCGTCTACTCCGACCCCGGCTTCCAGCTCGGCAACCTTCCGGACGGGGCCACCGCGGGCATGGAGCAGATGGTCGCCTCCGCCACCGCCGAGAGCGTCCGGGCCATGAACCCCCGCTGGTCCGACGCGGACGTGGCGGCCGAACTGGCGGGGTTCTCCCTCTTCGACCCCGGCTTCCTGCACGCGACGAGGCGTTTCGAGCGGGACTACCTGCCGAAGTCGGCCGTCGTGCCCTCCCTGGTCCAGCTCGCCGACCCCAGCCTGTGCGTCGACGCCGCGGGTGCGGCGCTGCTGGAGGAGCGCGGCTTCCAGGTACGCGTCGTGCCGCGGACCGGGCACTGCATACACCGTGACGACCCACAGGCCTTCCTCCAGTCCCTCGACGGCTGGATCTGACGCCTCCGACGACGCGAGGGCCCCGTCGCCTCCCCTCCTGGGCGACGGGGCCCTCGTGATGGGCGGGGCGTGAGGGCGGGCGGCGCCGCCCTACCGCCGCGCCCCGTCAGCGCCCGGTGCGCACGTACCGTTCGAGCCGGCGGGTCTCCCTGCCGGTGTGCGTACGGTCGAGGCCGACCGGGGTGACGGTCACATGGCCCCGCTGGAGAAGGGCGAAGTCCGCACGGCGTTTCGTCTCGGGACGGCACTTGGGCTCGTCCGGCACGCACAGTGCCCCGCCGATGGTGAAGGTGTCGCCCTGCGCCGAGTACCGGAACTCCACGAGCTTCCGCGTGCCGACCGAAGTCCACGCGGTGCCCCGTGGACGCTCTCCCCTCTCGTGGTGCGGATAGTTCACGTTCACGACGAACTCCGTGGTGAGCAGTCCCCGTTCACGCAGGTCTGCGACGAGGTTCGCCCCGAACTCGGCCGTGGCGCGGTACGTGTGGTCCGCCACCTCGAAGGAGTCCGTGACGGCCGGGTCGTACGAACTGTTGAGGGCGACCGCGGGCACGCCCTCGTCGATCGCGGCGAGCGCGGCGCCGACCGTGCCCGACTCGTTGACGACGGAGGCGACGTTCGGGCCGTAGTTGCTGCCGGTGACGACCAGGTCGGGGCCGTCCGTCCAGCCGGCCTTCGCCGCGAGCCCGCCGCCGATCCCGAGGCGCACGGTGTCGGCGGGCGTCGCGCTGGGAGTCTCCGGCCCGCAGGGCGAACCGCCCTTGCACACCCCGTACACCGCACCGCCGCCCGGCGCCCGGGAGCAGTCGTTCTCGTAGCCGGCGGGCAGGGCGGTCCGGCGCTGGACGGTCAGCCGGCCACTGCTCGTCGCGCTGGTGCCGGCGCCGCTCTGGTTCGCCCACGGCGCCATGACGACGACGTCCGCACCGCCCGCGCACAGGGCGCGGCGCACCTCGTACAGGCCCTTGCCGTCGGAGGCGTCGGGGCGGGCCATCCGCATGGAGTCGTCGTTGCTGAGCAGTACGCGCAGGCCCGCCAGCGGCGCCCGGCCTCGATGGTCCTGGCGCTCGGGCCGCTCCGGGACGGCCTGTGCCTGGGCGCAGGCCAGCAGCAGGGTGCCCGCGGCGGCGAGTGCGGGAAGCGTTCGGAAGCGGTTCATGGTGCTCCTCGTGAGAGTCGGTTGGGGTGCCGTTGCGGTGTGGTGCCGGAAGGGTTGGCTCTCGGGTGCGGACGCCCGACGGGACCGCGGCGCGCGCGGGAAGCCGCCGTTCAGCGCACCGTCCGCACCGGCAGCACCCCGAGCGCGCCGACGAGGGAGACGGCCGCGGCGACCGGGAACAGCGCCTCGTAGCCGCCCGCGGCGACGATCCATCCGGCGAGGGTGGGGGCGAGGATCTGCGGTCCGGCGTTGGCGATGTTGATGACGCCCATGTCCTTGCCCGCGTCGGCCGTGCGCGGCAGCACCTTGGTGATCAGCGCCATGTCGACGGCCATGTACACCCCGAACGCCAGGCCGCCGAAGATGTTGTACGCGAGCATGCCGCCCTCCGTCGGCCACACCATCGGCAGGACCAGGGCGAGCGCCGCCGCGATCCCGGAGGTGAGGACGAAGGGCTTCACCCTGCCGACCCGGTCGGCGAGCGGGCCCACGACGAGGGCGGCGACGACGGTGCACACCGCGTTGACGATCATCAGGAAGCCCTGGGTCGGCAGCAGTTCCTGCGGCGGGATCTCGATGTGCTCCGCGAGCAGGTACATGTTGTACGTGAGCACGATCATGTAGCCGAGCATCACTCCGAGCCGTGACAGGAAGGCCCAGCCGAAGTCGGGGTGCCCCTTGGGACTGACCCAGAAGTTGGCGAGGAACCCCTTGAGGGAGAACCGTTGCCTCGGCAGGGAGCGCGCGTCCCGGTCGGGTGAGACGACCACGAACACCAACGCCGCGACCACGACCACCACCGCGATCAGGTAGTAGCCGTTCTCGCCCGCGAACCGGCCGCCGAAGCCGCCGACGACTCCGTCCAGGCCGAACCTCTCGCCGGGCACACCGCCGACGACCAGCGCGGCGACGATCGTGCCGAGGGGCACACCGAGCCCGACCAGCGCGGAGAAGGTGCCGTACCGGCGAGCCGGCACGCGGTCGGGCAGCGCGGCGGTCAGGGCGGCCTGATAGCCGTTCATGATGAACTGCACGACGCCCCAGCTCATCCCGAGCATGGCGATGCTCGCCGCGTGGGCCTGCATGACCAGTGCGAGCGCACCGAGCGCCGCGCAGAACAGGATCCACGGGGCGCGGCGCCCGAAGCGGGACCGGGTGCGGTCGGAGAGCTGGCCGAAGACCGGGTTGCCGACGGTCGCGAGGACGGCGCCGATGGTGCTGGCCGTGGACAGGGCGGCGGTGTCGTTGGTGCCGGTGATCCGGGCGACCTGCAGCGGGAGCAGGAAGCTGCCCACCCCCATCCACAGGAGGTACAGCGCGACGTTGGCCATCGGCAGCGTGAGGTAGAGGGGACGGAGCCCGGAGCGGCCGGCGGGTGCGTCGTCGGGGCCGGCCGCGTGGTCAGACACGGCTGGCGCCGGCATGTTTTCAGGAAGTGAACGAGTCATGTGAGGCCCCTAGGGAGGCGATGCCGGAGAAACGGGACGCGGGTGGGGCTCGCGTTGGGCAGGAGCGTAGGTGACACGTGTAAGCATGACTAGATGTCGCGCACCGCGCGATAGTTTCGTTACTTGGCGGCGAGAGGCCCGGCGAAGGCGACTGCTACTTCCTGGGTTTGAGAAGTTGAAGGCCGAGACCTGCGAACTGCGCGGCGGATCAGGCCGATTCGCGCACGACGAGTGTCGTGCGGAGCATGTCGTGCGTCTCCGGCGGCGTGCCGGGCGCGCCGATCAGCCGGTCGAGCAACCCGGCGATCTCCCGTGGCGGCAGGTAGTCCATCCGCACCGTCGTGAGCCGCGGCCTCAGCAGCCGTCCGATCAGCAGGTCGTCGGCACCGACGACCGCGACGTCCTCCGGCACCCTGCGCCCGGTGTCCTGCAGGGCACGTACGGCGAGGGCGGCGTACTCGTCGTTGTACGCGAACAGGCCGTCGGTCCCGGCCTCGGCGCACCGCTGCGCCCAGCCCCTGGCCGCGTCCTCGTCCATCGCGAGTTCCTGGCGTACGACGGTGACGGCGCCCTGCGCCCGCGCGGCCCGTTCGGCGCCCGCCAGCCGGGACTCGGCGAAGGCGCGCAGCGACGCGTCGGCCGGCACGAGGACACCCAGGGTGCGGCGGCCGGCTGCCCCGAGGTGCTCCACCGCGCGGAATCCGACCTGCTCCTGGTCGGTCACCAGGGCGTGCGCGCCCGGGACCGGCACCGGACCGGCACTGAGCACCACTTCGACGCCCGCCTTGTGCAGCACGGCGACGGCGTCCTCGTCCATGCTGTCGTCCATCAGCGACAGCACGGCGTCGGGCCGCAGCTCGGCCCAGCGCCGGCCGGCCCCCGCTCCCCTCGCGCCGGTCGGTCCGTAGAGGACGGCGGTGTGGCCCAGCTCCGCGAGGGCCTGCTGAAGGTCGGCGTAGGCCTGTGCGAACAGCGGCCCCACGGTCACCGCGGGTGCGGTGAGCAGCACGATCCCGCTGCGCCCGGCCCGCAGCGCCCGCGCCACCGCGTGCGGCACGTAGCCGAGCTGCCGGGCCGCTTCCCGCACCCTGTGCCGGGTGGCCTCACTGACCCGGCCGCCCTCGGTGTCGTTGAGGACGTAGGAGACGGTGGCCCGGGACACCCCCGCGGCGCGCGCGACATCACCACTGGTGGGCGGGGTGCCGGCGGCGCGGGGCGAGGATGCGGAGGCCATGCCGGTCATCATCGCAGACGAGGCGGCGCCGGACGCGGGACGGCGGGGCGGGCACGGGCGGGCGGGGCGGTCTCGCCCTCACGGGCCGAGCGGACCGGTCGAACGGACCGGGCGCCACCGTCAGGCCGAGAGGTTCCTCGGCACGCGTGCCGGCGACGGGTCACCCGGCGGCGGCCAGACGGCGCAGGAGCTCCTCCTCCGAGACGTCTTCCACATGGGTCAGGAAGACCCACATGTGCCCCGAGGGGTCCCTGAGGACCACGGTGCGGTCCCCGTGGAACATGTCCGTCGGCGGCTGGAGGATCTCGGCACCCGCGGCCTCCGCACGTCGCGCCAGGCTGTCGACGTCCGACACGAAGACGTGCAGCGTCACCGACGTTCCCCCGCCGAGCGCGGCCGGTGAGCGGAAGTCACCGAACTCCGATCCGTCCGCACCGGCGTCTCCCAGCATCATGGACGAGCGTCCCACGGTGATCTCGGCATGAAGGACGCCGCCGCCGGGAGCCTCGATCCGGAATTCCTCATGGGCGTCGAACGCCTGCTTGTAGAAGTCGATCGCGGCGGCCGCGTCGTCGACCATGATGTGCGGGATCACGGCATAGCGGTAGCGGTCGGGAATCTCGATGGGGGCGGTGCGCTCTGCCATGGCGTATCTCCTCGGACGGTGCCACGCGTCGGTTCCCGCGGCTCTGGAACGAACCTAGAAGCTCAAGTCCGCTCAAGGTCAAGCGGCCACCCCTGCGGGCGGGTTAGTGTGTGCGCCGAGAGTGACCGGGAGGAGCGGAGCATGGTCGGTCGTCAGAGCACGCGTTGACGTTCGAGGCCGTGAGCGGCCTGTCATCGCGTGCTGCTCGTACCACGCGGCACAGCGAGCCTTCCTCTCCCGCTGCCTGAAACGGCCGGCGTACCTGTCGTGCGCCGGCCGGCGGGTCTCGTCTTCGGTCCTCCGAGGGGTCCTCCGTGCCGTGCGCTTCCTCCACCTCACCCGATTCCGGTCGGTCTCCCGCGTCACGTCTGTGGCGGGACGGCGACTTCCGCATGCTCTGGCTCGGCCAGACCTCCTCCCAGCTGGGTGAGCACGCGACGCTGGTGGTTCTGCCGCTCTTCGCCGTCCTGACGCTCGATGCCGGTGCCGGCCAGTTGGGCGTCCTGCGCGCGGTGGGGCAGGCGCCGATCCTGCTGCTGTCGCTCTTCGCGGGCGCGTGCGTGGACAGGTGGCGGGCCCGCACGGTGATGGTCCTGACGGACGCGGGCCGGGCGCTGGCGCTGGGCGCGGCCGCCGTGGGCGGCCTCCTCGGCGCGCTCGGTCTGCCGGCGCTGCTCGTGGTGGCCTTCGCCGTCGGGGCTCTCTCCGTGTTCTTCGACGTGGCGTACCAGGCGTCGCTGGTCCGGCTGGTGCGGCGCGATCAGCTGGTGCGCGGCAACAGCGCGCTGGAGGGCAGCCGGTCCGCCGCGCAGACCGGCGGTCCCGCCCTCGGCGGCGCGTTGGTGTCCGCGCTGTCGGCGCCGGTCGCCGCCGCTTCCGGCGCCGTCTTCTTCGCGCTGTCGTTCCTGTCGATCCGGCGGATCGGCCGCCACGAATCCGTCCCGGTGCGCCCGGAAGGTCCTCCTCGGGTCCGGCGGCGCATCGGTGAGGGCCTCCGCTTTGTCGCGGGCGACACCTGGCTGCGGGCCGTCTGCCTGGCGTCGGCCGCGTTCCAGCTCTTCTTCTCGGCCGTGATGACCGTCTATCTCCTGCACCTGCCGAGGGAACTGCACCTGTCGGGCACCGCCATGGGCCTGGCACTCGCGGCGACGGGGCCGGGCGCGCTGTTGGGGTCACTGCTGGCCGCCCGGCTGCCCGGCCGTTTCGGGCACGGCGCCGTCCTCGTGTCCGCGGCGGCGATCGGTGACGGCGTCTTCCTGCTCGTGCCCGCGCTGCACGGCGGTTCCGCCCTGACGGTTCCTGCGCTCATCGCGGTCAACTTGGTGTTCGGGGCGTTCAGTCAGCTGGTGAACGTCACGGTCATGGCCGTGCGGCAGGCCGTCACGCCGGACGGGATGCAGGGACGGGCCGCCGCGACGATCACCTTCGTCGGCATGGGGCTGATCCCGCTCGGGTCGCTGCTCGGCGGCTGTCTCGCCGAGGCGTGGGGGACGCGCACCGGCCTGCTGGCCGCCGCGGCCGGCATGCTGCTGTCGCCGGCGCTGATGGCCCTGTCCCCACTGGCCCGCGTGGGACGGGCGCTTCCCGTCCCGTCCAAGGCCCCGGAGCCGTCGCGAGGGGGCGCCTAGGATCGCTTCGGACGAGGGGGAGGGACCGCACGTGACAACGACTGTGTTTCGTATCGCCGGGGACCTGGAGGTGCGGAGGCTCGGGTTCGGGGCCATGCACCTGCCGACGGAGCCCGGCCCCGCCCGTGCGGCCTCCGTGGCGGTGGCCCGGCGGGCCGTCGAGTTGGGTGTCACGCTGATCGACACCGCGTACTTGTACGGCGGGGGCGCCAACGAGGAACTGCTGGCCGAGGCTCTGTACCCCTACGCGGACGGGCTGTTCGTCACCACCAAGGTCGGTGTCGCCCGTTCGGGGCCGTCGGGCGAGTGGAGGCTCGACGGGCGGCCGTCCGTGCTGCGGGAGCAGGTCGAGCGGGCGCTGCGCCGACTGCGCGTCGAGCGGATCGAGCTCCTTCAGTTGCACCGCGTCGATCCCGAAACGCCGCTCGCCGATCAGCTCGGGACGCTGCGGGACCTGCGGGCCGAAGGCAAGATCGGGCGGATCGGGCTGTCCGAGGTCACGGTCGACGAACTCGACCGGGCCCGCCGGATCGTCGACGTCGCCAGTGTGCAGAACCGCTACAACCTGCTGGACCGTGAGCACGAGCCCGTACTCGCGGCCTGCGAGGCGGCGGGGATCGCCTTCCTGCCGTGGCGCCCCGTCGCCTGGGGAGACGCGGGAAGCAGGGCCGAGGTCGCCGCCGTGGCCGCCGAGACCGGTGCCACCCCCACGCAGGTCGCGCTCGCCTGGCTCCTCGGCCGCTCCCCGGTCGTCCTCCCCATTCCCGGCACCGCCCGGATCGACCACCTCGAGGAGAACCTCGCCGCCGGACGTCTCCACCTGACACCGGCTCACCGCACGCGGCTGGACCGACTGGCGGAGGCCTCCGCCTAGGACGGGTTTCGTGACGTTTCGCACAGACTCGCTCCACGGGGTCAACCCCCTCATGCCGTGGGCGACTTGGACACTGTGTCACGCGTCACCCGGCCGGTATACCGGAGCAAAACGGACATGTCCTGAGTTCAACAATGGCCGGTTCGCACTTCGTACAGAACACTCATAAACGCTTCCAGTACGACAGTTCGGACCAAAGAGAGCATGCTCGGACATGACCCACTGCCCCGAAACGCCTGAAGTACCGATACGCCCCTACACGGTCAGCGCCGCCGAAGTCGTCCCCGGCGATCTGCTCGCCCTGTCCCCCGAGGACGCGGCCGAGAACCGGTGGTACGTGGTCACTCACACCCAGCCCGCCTCCCCGGAGGTGATCCTGGTCGCGCTGCGACCGCCGCTGGGCGGGGTGGACCACGAGGAGGAGCTGCGGCGCGAGCAGCGGGTGAGCGTCGCCGGGCGGCGGCTCGACGTGTCCGCGGTGCCGCTGGTGAGCTCGCCCGCCCTCGACGACGTCGCATTCCACGACGGGGACCGGCTGACCCGCCTCCGCGCCGTCGATCCGGGGGCCCGGCAGGCGACGTACGTCCGCCGCTGGGGCGCCTGGCACCGGGACACGGAACCGGACTCGGACGGCGGCGTGACCGACGCCGACGTACGACGGTGGGCCGCCGGGGCCGACCGGGAGGGCGACGTCGTACGGCACGAGCCGCGCCCCGCACGGGAGGCCCAGGCGGCCGGCGGGCGGCGCGTCGTCGTCACCGGGCTCGGCGCCGTCACCCCGCTGGGCGTCGGCACGGGCGAGTTGTGGCACGGGCTGCTCGAAGGACGGCACGGCATACGGGAGTTGGCGGACGAGGAGTTCGACGGGCTGCCGGTGCGGATCGCCGGGACCGTGCCGGTGGACCCGGCCGGGCTGCTGCCCCGGCAGGCGGCGCGCCGGATGAACCGCGCCGCCCAGTTCGCCGTGCTGGCCGCGCGCGAGGCCTGGGCCGACGCCGGTTACCAGGACGGCGGTACCCGCGAGAGCGGGCTCGACCCGGAGCGGGTCGGAGTGAGCCTCGGCGCCATCCTCGGGGACGCGTCGGTGCTCGTCGGCGGGGACCGGAAGCTGCGTGAGAAGGGGCCGCGCGGCGTCTCCCCGCTCACCACGCCCATGACGGTCCCCTCGCAGGCGGCCTCTCAGGTCTCGCTCGACCTGCACATCACCGGCGAGGCGCGCACCGTCACCAGCGCGTGCGCCTCCGGCACCGAGGCGATCGGGCAGGCCGTCGACCGCATCCGGTACGGCCGGGTCGACGTGGCCCTCGCAGGCGGCGCCGAGGCGGTGGTCACACCGGCGATCATGGCGTCCTTCGCCGCCATGCGGGCGCTGGCCGAGGGTGACCCGTCGGCGGGTACGCCCTCGCACCCGTTCGCCAAGGACCGTGACGGCTTCGTCAACGCGGAGGGGGCCGGAATACTCGTCCTGGAGTCCGAGGAGCACGCCCGTGCCCGCGGGGCGCGCATCTACTGCGAGGCGGCCGGCTGGGGACTGTCCGCCGACGCCCACCACGTCGCGGCGCCGGATCCGTCCGGCGACGGCATCGCGCTCGCGCTGCGGCGGGCGGTACGGGACGCCGGGGCCCGCATCGAGGACGTCGTCCACGTCAACGCGCACGCCACGGCCACGGTCGACGGCGATCTCGCCGAGGCACGGGGCGTACGCGGCGTGCTGGGGCGACGCGAGGTGCCGGTCACGGCGCTCAAGGGCCACCTGGGACACCTCCAGGGCGCCGCGGGCGGGGTCGAGGCCGTCGCCGCGGTGCTCACGCTGCACCACGGGGTGGTGCCTCCCACGGTCGGCTGCGCCGAGCTCGACGACGCGGTCGATCTCGACCTCGTACGCGGCGGACCGCGGACCCTGCCGGGCGCGGGCGACCTCGTGCTGAGCAACTCCTTCGGCTTCGGCGGACACAACGCGGTGCTGGCTCTGCGCCGGGTGGGCCGACCGGCGGAGTAGGGAAGGGACCGGGCCCCTCCCCCTCCTACGCCGGAGCGTGCAGGTGTGTCAGGTCGAGGCCGGTCGGCGGTGGCAGTGCCGCCCGTCCGGGGCCGGCGCGGAACGCGTCGAGGAGCAGGCCTACGAGCCGCCTGGACGCGGCCTCGGGGTCGGGGGTCCGGGACAGCGCACTGTTGGCGAGCAGCAGCACGGTGATGTCGGACGGGTGGAAGTCCGGCCGCAGCTTCCCGGCCCCCTGCGCCCGGCGCACGAGGGTCGCGAAGCCGCGCTCCCCGTCCAGGCGGCGGCGCGAATGGTCCGCGGCCCGCTCCGGGAAGGCGCCCAGGAAGGCGGTGGTGAAGCCCCGCTCAGCGGCCTGCAGGGCGCAGATCTTCTCGATCACGTGGCAGAAGCCGCGCCACGGGTCGGGGTCGTCCAGCGCCTCGTCCAGTGCGGCGGTGCAGGCCTCGACCTGCTCGGCGAACACCTCCCGGACCAGGTCGTCGCGGGTCGGGAAGCGCCGGTAGAGCGTGGCGACGCCCACGTTCGCCCTGCGGGCGATGACCGACATCGGCACGTCCACGCCGTCCCGGGTGAAGACCTCCTGGGCGGCTTCGAGGATCTGTTGCCGGTTGCGCCGTGCGTCGGCGCGCAACCGAGAGGATTTCCCGTCGATCCCTCTCACCTCCGGCACAAGTGGACGCCACCCTCCACTTGGCATCGTACGTTCGACGGCGAGAGCCATGACGAACGAGGTGCAGACAGTGTCCGAGATGATGCGAGCCGTGATGTACGACCGCTTCGGCGGCCCCGAGGTGCTCTACGTGGGAAAGGCGCCGAAGCCCGTGCCGGGACCCGGAGAGGTCCTGGTACGGGTCCGGGCGACCAGCGTCAACGGTGGTGAGCTGCTGGCCCGCGCGGGGCGGGTGCGCCTGGTGACGGGACGGAAGTTCCCCCAGCGGACGGGGCTCGACTTCGCCGGGGAGGTCGTGGCGCTCGGCGCGGCCGTCACCGGGCCCGCCGTGGGCGACCGCGTGTGGGGCGTCATGCCCCGTGCCTCCGGCTTCGGCAGCGCGGCCGAGTACGTGGCCGTCCGCCCTCGTCAGCTGGGCCGGGTCCCGAAGGGGCTCGACCTGGTCGAGGCGGCGGCGCTGCCCGCGGGCACCACGGCGATCACGGCGCTGCGCGACAAGGCACGGCTGCGCCCCGGCGAGCGCCTTCTCGTGCGCGGCGCCGCGGGCGGCGTCGGTCATGTCGCCGTTCAGCTGGGCAAGGCGATGGGGGCGCACGTGACCGGGCTGGCCCGCGCGGACAACCTCGCTCTCGTCCGCGACCTCGGCGCCGACGAGGTCCACGACTACCGTGCCACCGGCCCGGCCGGCCTCGGCGAGTACGACGTGGTTCTCGACACCGTGGGCAAGGACCTCGACGCCCACCGCCGGCTGCTCACTCCCGCGGGCCGCATGGTGTCCATCGCCTTCGACGTCGAGCGCCCGGTCGCCTCCCTCGGCTACCTCCTGGCCAGTGCCGTGCACGGCCGCCGCCGGGTGCGCTTCTTCAGCGGCAACCCGAGGACCGCGCTCTTCAACGACCTCGCGGCCCACGTGGCGGACGGCGCGGTCCGCCCGGTCGTGGACACCGTGTTCCCGCTCGAGGAGATCGGGGCGGCCCACCGGGCGCTGGAAGCGGGAGGCGTGCGGGGCAAGTTCGTCGTGCGGATCGACTGACGGGTCACGCCGATCTGAGGAGGTTGTTGTAGAGGCGTCTGAGGTGTTTGGCCACCGGGCACCTCGCGCCGTCCGCCTCGCACTGACGGCAGGTCCGAAGGTGGGTCTCGTAGTCCTCGCGCGCCTGCCCGAGACGGTCGTACGACGGATTCATCGGCTTCTTTCTGTGTTGGTACGCGCACTCAGAGTCACGAGCGCACGGAAACGGGGAGCCGCCTCGACGGGTTCTGTGAGGGGCGGAGACCAACTGTGATCTTGTTACTTGCAGTACAGCAAGCCGAGCCGAGCATCGTGCCCGCGCGGACCGTCCGGCGGTGCCCCGGAAGCAGGCCGTTCGCGCAGCGGAGTGCGGAAGGCGGCGCCGTTCACCTCGTGGCCGTTCGTCCGTCGTCGGCGGGTGGCCGGCGCGACGCCGGACCTCCGCCTGGCTTCGTGAGCATGTCACGCATCGCTCCCCGACGAAGGAGACCGTTCGTGCACGCGTTCCTGAAACGCCGTTCCGGTGCCGTCGCGGTGGCGGCGACCCTGGTGTTCGCCGCCGCTGTCGCGGCCGTTCCCCCGGCGGGTGCGGCGGCGGGGGCCGCCCCGCCCGAGGTCGCCCCGCGCGCCGAGACCGACGCGATGTTCGACGACGACGAGGGCCGCAACGCCGACGCCGACGACCCGGCGATCTGGCGCAACGCCGCCGACCCGGACGCCAGTCTCGTCATCGCCACGGCGAAGGAGGGCGGCCTCAGGGTCTACGACCTCGACGCACGGGAGGTGCAGTCGATCCCCGCGCCGGCGGCACCCGGTCCGGACCACGCTCCGGGCCGCTTCAACAACGTCGACCTGGTGCACGGCGTGCCCCTGGGCTCCGGCACCGCGGACCTGGCCGTCGTCAGCGACCGCGGCAGCGACAAGCTGCGCGTCTACCGCGTCGACGGGGACCGGTCCGACGCCCCGCTCACCGATGTCACGGACGCCTCCGCGCCGTGGATCTTCTCCGGCTCCCAGGAGGAGGTCGACGGGGAGAGCACCGCGTACGGCCTGGCCACGTACACCGACTCCGCGACCGGCAGGTCGTACGCCGTCGTCAGCCAGAACGCGACCACCCGTGTCGCGCTGCTGGAGCTGACCGCGGCCCCCGGCGGCAAGGTGTCCTACCGGAAGGTCCGCACCCTGGACCTGCCCGCCGCGTTCACGATGCCCGACGGCACCCGGTGGACCCCCTGCGGGGAGCCCGGGGAGGGGCCGCAGGTCGAGGGCATGGTCGTCGACCCGGAGACGGGAACGCTCTTCGCCGGGCAGGAGGACGTCGGCATCTGGCGCATGCGGGCCGACCTGCGGGGCCGGCCGGTCCTCCAGGACGAGGTCCGCGAGTACGGCGTCCCCGCCCGGTACGACGCACCGTCCGACGCGTGTGTGGCGGGCGAGGACCCCGGCTTCGGGGGTGAGCGCGTGTCCGCGGACGTCGAGGGCCTGACCCTGCTGAAGCAGGAGGACGGGGACGGCTACCTGCTCGCCTCCAGCCAGGGCGACGACACCTTCGTCGCCTACGACCGCGAACGGTCCGACGGCTACGAGTACGAGGGCGGCTTCCGGGTGACCGCCGCGTCCGGGGCGCTGGACGGCTCCGAGGAGTGCGACGGCGCGGACGTCCTCGCCGAGCCGCTCGGCGCCAGGTACCCGAACGGCCTGCTCGTCGTCCAGGACGGCCACATGGCTCCTCAGGACGGCGACCGGGAGGCCACGGGCTTCAAGTTCGTCGATCTCGCCGACGTCCTGGAGGCCCTCGACGACTGACGGGTGTGCGGCGGCCCGGAGCAGGACCTACGGGCCCTGCCCGGGCCGCCCGTTACGTACCCTTGCCGCATGCGCATGCGCCCCACTCTGAGCTGGACCCCCGCCGAGGACCTGCCGCCGGGCACCACGGATCTGCGGCCGGTCGCCGACGCCGTGGGAGCCGGCGGGGTGCTCGTGCTGAGCGGTGCCGGCATCTCGACGGAGTCAGGCATTCCCGACTACCGGGGCGAGGGCGGGAGCCTGAGCCGGCACACTCCGATGACGTACCAGGACTTCACCGCCCATCCCCTGGCCCGGCGCCGGTACTGGGCACGCAGCCACCTAGGCTGGCGCACCTTCGGCCGCGCCCGGCCCAACGCCGGGCACCGCGCCGTGGCCGCGTTCGGACGGCGGGGCCTGCTCTCGGGCGTGATCACCCAGAACGTCGACGGCCTGCACCAGGCAGCCGGCAGTGAGGACGTCGTGGAACTCCACGGCAGCCTGGACCGCGTCGTCTGCCTGACCTGCGGCACCTTCAGCCCGCGCCGTGAACTCGCCCGCCGGCTCGAGGAGGCCAATCCGGGCTTCGACCCGGTGGCCGCGGGCATCAACCCGGACGGTGACGCCGACCTCACCGACGAACAGGTCGGGGACTTCCGGGTGATGCCCTGCGCGGTCTGCGGCGGCGTCCTCAAACCGGACGTCGTCTTCTTCGGCGAGAACGTCCCGCCGGGGCGCGTCGAGCACTGCCGGACGCTGGTGCGGGAGGCGGCCTCGCTGCTGGTCCTGGGCTCGTCGCTGACGGTGATGTCCGGGCTGCGCTTCGTCCGTCAGGCGGCCGAGGCCGGGAAGCCGGTGCTGATCGTCAACCGCGACCCGACCCGGGGTGACCGGCACGCCCTCGCCCGGGTCTCGGTCCCCCTGGGAGCGGCCCTCACCACCGTGGCGGACCGGCTGGGCATCCCGGCCGACGGCGACGGACCCGGCCGTCAGCCGGCTGCCCCGCCCGCGCCGTAGCCCCTGCCCGGTTCAGGCGTCCCGGGCCGGGACCACATCCGTGTGCAGCAGGTGGTGGTCGGAGTACGTGGTGGGGTGCACGTGCTGTTCGACCGAGCCGACACCGCGCAGGAAGACGTAGTCGAACCGGCTGTTCCAGTCGGTGGTCGGCTCGCAGGCGGCGGCGGGAGACGGGCGGCACTCGGCGTCCGAGCCGGCGGCCAGTGCCCACAGCGGGGAGAGTTCGGAGGCGTCCGGCACCGCGTTGAAGTCGCCCAGTACGATCGCGCGGTCGTGGCGCTCGACGGCCGCGGCGAGCACCCCGGTCTGGTGTGCCCGGACCGGCTGCTGACGCCGGTGGGCGAGGTGGGTGTTGAAGACCCGCACCGGGTGGCCGCCCACCACGGTGGTGACCGCCATGTACCCGCGGTCCTCGGAACCGCCGTCGGGATACTCCACGCTGACGCGGTCGGTCATCGGTGCCGCGGACAGGATCGCCTGCCCGAACGCTCCCGGATTCCACGGCGTTCCTCCGCAACGGCTGCGCTTGCGCAGGACGGTCCCGTACTCGACGTGGTACGCCAGCCCGTAGAGGCTCCGCAGGTAGGCCCGGATCTGCTCGACGTCGCGCACGCACGCTTCCTGGAGGCCGATGACCTGCGGCGCGTAGGTGGCGATGTCCGCCGCCCGGTCGACGTTGCTGACCTCGCAGGGGTTGCAGATGTTCCACGTCATGACCCGGTTCGGTACGACCTCCTCGGCGGCGTCGTCGGGCAGCTCTCTGCCCAGGAGGGCGCCGACCGGTGCGCTGGGACCGAGCAGCACGAGACAGGCCACGGTCATGACGCCCGCGAGCAACCGCGTCCCCCTTGCGAACACCGCCGCCCCTTCCCTTCACCGTGGCACCACGCATGGCATCCGACGTCTGCACGCAGGAGACTACGGGAACGGGGCGGCGGCATCCCGGGGAGGGCGCGGAACGGCCGTGCGCCGGCCCTCGCCTCACCGGTCCGTCGGTGTTACGGCCGGCCGTCGAGCCAACTCAGCTTGTGCGCGTAGAGCACGCGCTGGCAGTAGTCGGTGCCCGCCGGGTCGCCGGGGCCCGGGTCGGCCGTGCAGTCGGCCGCCACTCCGGGGCGGTGCTCGGAGACGGACCACAGGCGTCCCGTGCCGCGCTCGACGTACAGGTCCTCGGCGCCGCGGGCGGTCTTGACGGCCTGGCCGTCCTGGACCAACTGCCCGTTGTCCCACCTGTAGCGCCACAGGTTGCCCGGCTCGTCCGTGCCCGCGGACTGGTTCACGTACAGCGTCCCGTCGTACGCCGCCGCGCCCTGCGCGCCGCCGCTGGTCATCGGCAGGTAGTTGGCCCAGCCCTGCGCGGGGACGTCGGCCGAGCGTCCGGCCAGGTCGGCGACCGGGTAGGAGGTGATGCGCCCGGTGGACGGGTAGCCGCTCTGCGGACGGCAGTACTCGCCCATGAGCAGCCGGTCCGGGACCGTGCTGCGGTCCAGGGAGATGTGCGAGGCCTTCGGAGCGCCGGTGGAGACACAGGCGTAGGAGCCCTTGGGGTTGCTCTGGGTGGCCTTGAACCTCCACGCGGCCACCTGCGGCATGACGTAGCGGTAACCGAAGCTGTACCAGACGTTGTTGTGCCGGCCGGCCTTCGTCTTGTCCCGCACGTCGGCGGTGGTCTGCACGCCGTCGGTGTCGGAGCCCATCGGGTCGTTGGTGCTCGCGTCGCCGTCCGGGTTGAGGTCCATGATGTAGCGCATGTCGAAGACGCGCAGGCCGTTACGGGTGTCGGCGAGGTAGAGGTAGTTGCCGTACCAGACGATCCCGCCGGCGTGGACGCCCTTCTGGATCGGGTACTCGGAGGCGTGCAGTCCGTCGAAGGAGATGTGGTCGGCCGAGTTCACGTACGTCCATCCCAGCAGGACGTGCCGGTACTTGATCTCCGGGCTGCCGGTGGCCGGGTTGGTGCGGCTCTGTACGAAGGTGACGCGGACGCCCTTCTGGTTGCAGGCGTCGTTGTCCTCCAGTTCGCCCGCGGTGCAGTCGCCGCCCGGGTCGGGGTCGTTCTCCCGGCCCGGGTCCCAGCCGTCGTAGGAGGCGTACAGCTGGATGTTCCCGGCGTCGCCCCACAGCTCGTTGTCCTTGGCGTCGGAGACGCCCGTGAAGCCCTGCGGTACCCATTCGCGTGAGACGGAGTCGTCGTTCTGCAGGCAGTACTTGAGATCGGGGTCCGGTGCGGTGCCGAACGGGTCGCGCGAGCACCACGGCCGGGCGTCGCGGTTCGCGCCGGCCAGCAGGTTCCGCACGCCCGTCTTGGGCAGCACCGAGTCGAGGCGGGTGACCCGCCGCGTGGTCTCGGCGTTCATCGCGCCGGGCGACAGCGTGAAGTCGCCGGGCGAGGCCGCGCCGCCGGGGCCGGTCCAGTCCCGGGCCAGGCTCGGCGAGGGGGTGCCCTCGGTCGCGCGGGGCTCCTGGATCCAGGAGTCCGGCACGTCCGGCGGGAGGTCGTCGGCGTGACCGGGCACCGCGAGGCCGGTGAATGCGAGCGTGGCCGCGGCGGCGGACGTGAGCCAGACACGGCGTATTCGACTTCTCAGCATGTGGGGGAGCCTCCGTCGCTCGTTCGACGCTCGATTCGAACGGAGGCTCCCAAAACACTTGTGCGAGCGCAACGCTGATTACGCGTCAGCGAGGCCGGAACCCGTGGCGACGGCACGGCTCCTCGCGGCGGCTCGACGTGGGGGGGCGACGTGGGGCGGCCGTGCCCGGCGCCCGGCCGGGCGTCACGCGCCGCTGATCAGCGGAGCTCGACGGGGTCGAGGGCGAGGGCGGCGAACGTCGCCAGCCAGTGGTCGGTGGTGAAGTCGCCGCGCTCCACCGCGGGCAGGCCCGCCGCGAGGTGGGCGTCGGCCGCCTCGTCCAGGCGGCCGCGGGCGGGCCCGTCGGGCAGGGCGTCGGCAAGGGAGCGCAGGGCGGCGGCCCTGCTGAGGGTCAGGCCCAGCAGGTGGCCGATCTGCGGGTCGGCGTGGTCGGAGACCACGGGCACGTCCAGCGGCGGGCAGGGGGCGCCGGAGCGCAGCGCGGGCAGGAAGCGGTCGAGCCAAGCCGCGAACCCGTCCTTCGGCAGCACCCGGCGCATGGCATCGGCCTCGCTCAGCGCCGGGGACAGGAAGTCCTGACCGGACGGTTCCCAGTGCGCGGGCGCGTCGTGGTCGTCGGCGAACCAGGCGAGGAGGCGTTCACGCACGGCACGCCCGGTCGCCGGCGACAGCTCTCCCGAGTCGAGCGCGAGGCCCAGCGCGAAGGCGCTGTTGGGGTGGTTGCCGTGGCGCACGGGGTAGGTGGCCTTGGGCAGCCAGTCGGCCAGCAACTCGTCGACGGCGGCGACGGCCGGCTCGAGCGCCTCGGCCCAGCGGGCGCCGGACTCGTCCTGGAGGGCCCGGCACTCCGCCGCGAGGACGAGCAGCCACGCCCAGCCGTAGGGCCGCTCGAAGGACGGGCGGTCGCGGAGGTAGGAGGCTTCGGCGGCGGCGTTGTCGCGGGTGAGGTGCCGGTCGAGTACGGCGACGGCCTGCGCGGTGTCCGGCAGTGCGGGTGTGCCGCCGTGGCGGCGCAGCAGGCGGACGAGCAGCCAGTGCATGTGGACCGAGGAGTGCCAGTCGTAGGCGCCGTAGAAGGCCGGGTGCAGTGAGCGGGGGGCGAGGCGCTCGTCGGGCGAGGTGATCAGGTGGGCGGGGAAGTTGGGGTACTCGCGGGTGATGTTGGCGAGGGCGAGCCGGGCGAAGGGCGCGGCGTGGGTGCTCAGCGGCATCAGTGGGTGGCTCCTTCGGTGACCTTGAGGTCCTGCCCCGCCGGGGTGCGGGCGGCGGTGGACAGGAGGGCGCGCAGGCCGTGGGCGACGGTGGCGGGCGGCAGGGACGGCGCGGTGCCGTCGGTTACCTGTTCCGGCGCCCAGGGCACGTGGACGAATCCGCCCCGTACGTGCGGGAACTCGGTGGCTATGAGGTGGCCGAGGCCGTAGGCCACGTGGTTGCAGACGAAGGTGCCGGCCGTGTGGGAGACGGCGGCGGGGACGCCGGCCTCCCGCATCGCGGCGACGCAGGCCTTGACGGGGAGGGTGGAGAAGTAGGCGGCCGGGCCGCCCTGGACAACGGGTTCGTCGACGGGTTGCCGGCCCGCGTTGTCGGGGATGCGCGCGTCGTCGACGTTGAGGCCGACGCGTTCGACGGTGACGCCGGGGCGTCCGCCCGCCTGGCCCAGGCAGAGCACCAGGCCGGGAGTGTGGGCGCGGACGGCGTCGCGCAGGACGTCGAGGGAATCGCCGAAGACGCAGGGCAGTTCGGCGGCCCTGACGTCGAGCCCGGCGGGCGGTTCGGCGGCCACCAGGGACGCCGCCTGCCAGGACGGGTTCACGCTCTCCCCGCCGAAGGGGGCGAAGCCGGTGATGAGGACACGGGTCATGGATGTTCCTTGGCTCAGAAGGCGAAGAGGGCCATGATCACGGTGCAGCACCCGAGCAGCGCGATGCCCGTCGGCAGCTGTGCCTTGATCGGCCCGTACTGGTCCTTCAGTTCGAGCAGGGTGGCCGGGACGATGTTGAAGTTGGCGGCCATCGGGGTGCACAGCGTGCCGGCGAAACCGGCCAGCATGCCGATCGCGAGGACGGCGGGCTCGTTGCCGTGCATCTGCTGGATGAGGATGGGCCAGCCGATCGCCGCGGTCATCACGGGGAACGCGGCGAAGGCGTTGCCCATGATCACCGTGAACAGGAACATGCCGACGCAGTACGCGATCACCGCGAGGTACTTGGAGTCCTCGGGCAGGACGTCGTTGACGATCCTGCCGACCTGGTCGCCCACGCCCGCGGCGGCGAAGATCGAGCCGAGCACGGCCAGGAGCTGGGGCAGCAGCAGGGCGGAGCCCATCGCCTCCAGCATGGAGCGGCCGGAGTGGAGCGGGACGGTCACCTTCTTCTCGCCGGTGATCAGCATGCCGACGACGAGCGCGGCGACGCAGCCGACGCCGAGCCCGAGGAGCGTGGCCTTGCCCGACTCGAACAGGCCGGACTCGTCCAGCACGGAGGCGCAGACGATGGCGACGAGCGGGATGGTCAGCGCGGGAATGAAGATCTTGTTGCCGAGCCGGGCGGCGGACGCCTCGCGCTGTTCGCCGGTGGTGGTGACCGGGACGCCCTTGCCGAGGAAGTTGAACCCGGCGAGCACGATCAGGGTCAGGACGGCGACACCGAGCGGTTCGGCGGGCAGGGTCCAGCCGCCGCCCGCGGCCGTGGCGTTCGCCACTCCCGTGCCGTAGGGGAAGGTGAGTCCGAGCAGGCCCCAGAACGCGGCGGACGTCCAGCGCTTGGGGTTGCTGCGGTCGGTGGCCATCTGGACGGCCATGACGACGAAGACCAGGCCTATCAGCCAGTACAGCCATTCGACTTTGATCACTTGTCGGCCCCCTCGGGAAGCGGCAGGTCGTGCTCGGCGGCGGCGACGGCCATCTCGCGCTCCAGCTGCTTGTCCATGAGCAGCAGCCGGGCACCGTGGATGACGAAGGCGCAGACCGCGAGCGGGATCGCCCACAGGGCCAGCTGGGTCGGTTCGATGTGCTGGTGGTACGTGGAGTTCACGAAGCCGGTGATCAGCAGGATGGAACCGATGGCGATGAAGCAGTCCTCGCCGAAGAAGACGCCGACGGTGTCGGCCGACGCGGAGTAGGAGCGCACCTTCTCGCGCAGCCGGCCGGGCAGCTTCGCGCCCGTGGAGCGTTCGGCGGCCGCCTCGGCCATGGGTGCCACGAGGGGGCGTACGGTCTGCGCCGGGCCGCCGATGCTGTTCAGGCCGAAGGCCGCGGTGACCTGCCGGACCAGCAGGTAGACGGTGAGGAAGCGGCCGGCGCTGAGCTTTCCGAGGCGGGCGATCAGATTGCGGGCCTGCTCGCGCAGGCCGTAGCGCTCCAGCAGGCCGATCACCGGGAGCACGATGGCATAGACGGTGACCGAGCGGCTGTCGGCGAAGGACCGGCCGAAGGCCGCGAGGACCTCCAGCGGGTTCATCTTGCCGAGCAGTCCGGTGACGATACCGGCGACGCCCACCACGAGGACGGGGTTGCGGCGCGTGACGAATCCGAGGATCACCACGACCACACCGAGTAGAACGATCATTCGGTGGCCTTCTTCAGGCATGAGGGGGCAGGGCGCGCATCCGAGACAAACGGAACCGACGCTTCATCGGTCCGGACCATAGCCCCAGATACGTGGCAGATGCACGGACACTAGCGATCGTTCAACGATCTAACAAGAGTCGACCAGCCATCGATCTCTTGTCGGATCGTTCAACGATCGTCTAGGTTCGAAGTGTGATCGACCTCAACGCAGATCTCGGTGAGGGCTTCGGCCGCTGGACCCTCACCGACGACGACGCCCTCCTGTCCGTCGTCACCAGCGCCAACGTCGCCTGCGGCTTCCACGCCGGCGACCCCTCGGTGATGCGCCGCGTCTGCGACCTCGCCGCCGAACGCGGGGTACGGATCGGAGCCCAGGTCTCCTACCGCGACCTGGCCGGCTTCGGACGGCGCGCCATGGACGTGCCCGCCGGGGAACTGGCGGCCGAGGTGGCGTACCAGATCGGCGCGCTCCGCGTCTTCGCCGAGGCCGCGGGGGCCCAGGTGGCGTACGTGAAGCCGCACGGCGCGCTCTACAACCGCACCGTCCACGACGCCGACCAGGCCCGCGCCGTCGTGGCCGGCGTACGGCTCGCGGGCGGCGCGCTGCCCGTGCTCGGCCTCCCCGGCTCGCTGCTGCTCACCGCCGCCGCGGAGGCCGGGCTCACGGGTGTGCCCGAGGCTTTCGCGGACCGGGCCTACACCCCGCGCGGCACCCTCGTGCCCCGGCGCGAGCCGGACGCGGTGGTGACGGACGAGGACGCCGTGGTCCGGCGGGCGCTCGCGTTCGCGGTGCACGGCTCGGTGGAGGCCGTGGACGGCACGACCGTGGAGGTCGCCCCCCGGTCGCTGTGCGTGCACGGCGACACTCCGGGGGCCGCGAGGATCGCGGCGCGGGTCCGCGAGGAGCTGGAGGCGTCCGGGGTCGCGATCGGGGCCTTCGCGTGACGCGGAGCCCGGCCCTCACGACCCGTCCCGTCGGCCGGCACGCGCTCCTCGTCGAACTGCCCGACGCCGAACGCACCGCCGCCTTCCACGCCGAGGTGCTGCGCCGCCGGGCCACCGGGACGCTGCCGCCCGTCGAGGAGGTCGTGCCGGGAGCGAGGACCGTGCTGCTGGACGGCGTCCGGGACCCGGAGGCACTGGCCCGGGTGCTCGGCGGCTGGGAGGTGCCGCCGGCCGCCGACGACCACGGGGACGTCGTGGAGATCCCGGTGCGCTACGACGGACCGGACCTCGCCGACGTGGCGGCCCTGTGGGGAGTCGCTCCGGAAGAGGTCGCCGCACTCCACACCGCCCACGCCTACCGCGTCGCGTTCTGCGGCTTCGCCCCCGGCTTCGGCTACCTCACCGGGCTGCCCGAGGAGCTGCACGTGCCCCGCCGGGCCACGCCCAGGACCCGGGTGCCGGCCGGTGCGGTCGCCCTCGCCGGGCCCTACAGCGCCGTCTACCCCCGCGCCACACCGGGCGGCTGGCAGCTGATCGGCACCATGCCCGACCCCGGACCGCTGTGGGACCCGGCGCGGGAGCGGGCGGCGCTGCTCGCGCCGGGGACGCGCGTCCGGTTCGTCACGGCGGACACCGCCCCCGAGGCGGTCGCGGCATGACGGCCGAAATCACGGTCGTGCGGGCCGGAGCGCTCACCACGGTGCAGGACGCGGGCCGGCCCGGCCATGCCCACCTGGGGGTACCCCGCTCCGGTGCTCTGGACGAGCCCGCGATGCGGCTCGCCAACCGGCTGCTCGGCAACGATCAGGACGCGGCCGTCCTGGAGACCACGCTGACCGGCTGCGCCCTGCGGCCCGATCACGCCGTCACCGTCGTGGTCGGCGGCGCGCACTGCGCCGTCACCGTGGACGGGCGCCCCGCGGCCTGGGGCGTCCCGGTGCGGGTGCCGGCCGGTGCGGTCCTGGACGTGGGGACGGCGACGGCGGGCGTCCGCTCGTACGTGGCGGTGGCGGGAGGCGTCACCGTCGAACCCGTCCTCGGCAGCCGCTCGACGGACCTCCTGTCGGGGCTGGGCCCACAGCCGCTGCGGGACGGCGCCCTCGTCCCGGTGGGCACCCCGGCCCCACCCGTCGCCGTACCCGTCGCCGCCCCCTGGCCCGCACCCCCCGCCGAGCTGGTCCTGCCGGTGCGGCTGGGGCCCCGCGCCGACTGGTTCTCCCCGGGCGCCCTGCGCGTCCTCACCTCGGCCGCCTACCGCGTCTCCCCGCACAGCAACCGCATCGGCCTGCGCACGGAGGGGCCTGCGCTCGAACGGGCGTCGGCGGGGGAACTGCCCAGCGAGGGCATGGTCCTGGGCGCGGTGCAGGTGCCGCCCGACGGACGTCCGGTGATCTTCCTGCACGACCACCCGACGACCGGGGGCTACCCCGTGGTCGCGGTCGTCGCGCAGGGTGCCCTCGCCGCGGCGGCCCAGGCCGTGGCCGGGACGCCGGTGCGCTTCACACTCGGCTGAGGGGCGGGCGAGCGCGCCGGGCGGTCCGTGTCCGGACAATGGGGTGAGGACGGCGAAGAACGCCGACCGTGCGGGAGGCCACCGTGGAGGCAGGACGACCATGACCGACGACCGGCCGGCCGACGGCACCCCCGCGGCCGACGAGGAGTCGCGCCGCCGGCTCACCGAGCAGGCAGCGGTACTCCGCCGTCAAATCGCCGCGGCCCCGTCGCGGGACGAGGCGTTGCGGGCCGACTGCCTGTTGGACGCGGCGGACGCCGGCGCGGCGGCCGAGGCGCTGGACCGGCACCGCAGGGAGACGGGCGACGCGCGCGATCTGCTGGCCCGCACGGAGGAGGCCTTGGCCCGCCTGGACACCGGCGGCTTCGGGCGCTGCGCGCGGTGCGGCGAGGCGATCGACCCCGAGCGCCTGCACGCCTTCCCCCACCTCGAACGGTACCTGCGCTGCGAGGCGGAGGGCAGGGCGAGGTCCCGCTGATACGGCTCGTCGGCCAAGGGACGCGACGCGTAGCGTCCCCGCATGGAACAACCGCCTCTCCCCCAGCGCCCGTCCGCCCGCGCCCGGCACCGGTCCCGGGACCTCGGCATCGTCATCGGAACCGCCGCCCCCGGTCCCCTCAACGCCATCACGGATGTGCCGGGCGTCCGCGTCGGACACACCACCGTGCGGCGCGAACCCGGCATTCACAGCGGAGTCACCGCCGTCGTACCCGACCTCGTCGGCCCCCGGACGCCCCTGCCGGCCGGGGTGTTCACCGGCAACGGCTACGGCAAGCTCATCGGCACCACCCAGCTCGCCGAACTCGGCACGCTGGAGACTCCGGTGCTGCTCACCTCCACCCTGTCCGCCTTCCACGTCGCCGACGCGCTCGTCGGCTGGATGCTTGAGCGGCCCGGCTGCGAGAAGGTGCTGAGCCTGAACCCCGTGGTGGGCGAGTGCAACGACGGCCTGCTGTCCGACATCCGCGCCCGGCCGGTGCGGGAGGAGCACGTGCGGGCGGCCCTCGAGACCGCCTCCGGCGGGCCCGTGGACGAGGGGTGCGTCGGCGCGGGCACAGGCACGGTGGCGCTGGGCTTCAAGGCCGGCATCGGTACCGCGTCACGCGTCACGGACCTGGCGGGCCGCCGCTGCACCGCGGGCGTCCTGGTGCAGGCCAACTTCGGCGGCACGCTGCGGGTTCTCGGCCGCACCCTCACCCCGCGATCCCTGGGCGCCGGCGCTCCGGCACCCGATTCCGACGCCGGTTCCTGCATGATCGTGGTGGCCACGGACGCACCGCTGGACGCCCGGCAGCTCACCCGTGTCGCGCGGCGCGCGGTGTTCGCGCTGGCCCGCACGGGCGCGGCGTACAGCCATGGCAGCGGGGACTACGCCATCGCCTTCGGCACGGACTCCCCCGCGGCCGGCCCGGTGGCGGACGCCGAACTCGGCCCGCTCTTCGAGGCCGTGCTCGACGGCGTCGAGGAAGCGGTGCTCAACTCCCTGCTCGCGGCCACCACGACCACCGGTTTCGGCGGACGCACGGCACCCGCGCTCCCGGCGGACCTCCTTCTCGCCGCCCTCGCCACTCCGCCTCGCTGACCGGTGGCCCCGCACTTCCCGGTTACCAGTGGGTAGTCACACGACGACCCTTGCTATAAAGTCCGTCAACAAGGAGACTGCGTTACCGACGGTAATAGCAGCGCTGGGCGAGGACCGTCCCCGACTCGACTCGAGGAGCCCCTGCATGGCCATCCACATCCCGCGGCCAAGGACCAAGAGCCACACCCCGGACGAGAGCATCGCGCGGCGACTGCTCGACTCGTCCGCGCAGCTCTCGTACGACCCCCTCACCGAGGTCGACTGGGAGACCCCGCTCGACGAGGACTTCCACGGGGCCAGCCCGGAGTGGAGCACCCTCTACGGGACGCGGTACTGGGACGAACTGACCGACGCCCAGCGCAAGGCCCTCACCCGCCAGGAAGCCGCGTCCGTGGCCAGCACCGGGATCTGGTTCGAGATGATCCTCCAGCAGATGGTGCTGCGGGACGTCTACGCGAAGGACCCGACGGACGACACCGTCCAGTGGGCGCTGACCGAGATAGCCGACGAGTGCCGCCACTCGATCATGTTCGCCCGCGGGGCAAAGAAGCTCGGGGCGCCGGCCTACCGACCGCACCGCGTGGCGGTCGAACTCGGCAGGGTCTTCAAGACCGTCGCGTTCGGCGAGGCGGCCTACGCGGCGATCCTGGTCGCCGAGGAGGTCCTCGACGTGATGCAGCGGGACTGGATGCGCGACGAGCGGGTGGTGCCGTTCGTCCGCACCATCAACAACATCCACGTCGTGGAGGAGTCGCGGCACATGAAGTTCGCCCGCGACGAGACACGCAAGCACCTCGCGCGCGCCGGACGGATACGCCTGCGGGTCCACGCCCTGCTCATAGCGGTGGCCGCCTACGTCATCGTGACCAGCATGGTGAACCGCAAGGTGTACGCCAACGCCGGGCTGGACGAGGAGCGCGCGCTCCGCGAGGCGAAGGCCAACGAGCATCACAAGGCGATGATGCGCTCCAGCTGCTCGGGACTGATGACGTTCCTGAGCTCGGTGGGCCTGCTCACCAAGCCCGCGCTGTTCTTCTACAAGCGCGCCGACCTCATCTGACCATCACCCGGCGAGCGGACGACATGACCTTCGCGATCACCCAGAACTGCTGCACCGACGCCGCCTGTGTGGCCGTCTGCCCGGTCAACTGCATCCACCCGGCCCCCGGGGAACGGGACTTCGGTGCCACGGAGATGCTGTACATCGACCCGGCCGCCTGCATCGACTGCGGCGCCTGCGCCGACGCCTGCCCGGTGGACGCCGTACGTCCGGCCGAGGAGCTGACGCCGGCGCAGCAGCCGTACGCCGCGATCAACGCCGCCTACTTCGAGCGGTCCGGGCAGCCGGAACCGCGGGAGGCGGTGGACCACGGGCCGAACTTCCACGCCTGGGGCACGCCGGACTTCGAGCGCGTGCTGCCCGCCGACTTCGCGCCGCTGCGGGTGGCGATCGTCGGTACCGGACCGGCCGGGATGTACGCCGCGGAGGACCTGCTGCTGCACACCCGGTCGCAGGTCACCCTCGTCGACCGGCTCCCCGCGCCCGGCGGGCTGATCCGGTACGGCGTGGCACCCGACCACCTGGCGACGAAGCGGATCGGCGAGACCTTCGCCCGCTTCCACACCCACCCCCGGGTGCGCATGCACCTCGGCCTCGACGTGGGCAGCCACGTCACGGCCGCCGAACTCGCCGCGCACCACGACGCGGTGATCTACGCGGTGGGCGCGGCCACCGACCGGCGCCTGGGCATACCCGGCGAGGACCTGCCCGGCAGCATCGCCGCGACCCGGTTCGTCGCCTGGTACAACGCCCACCCGGAGGTCGCCCCTGACGCCGTCGCCCTCTCGGCTGACCGGGTCGTCGTGGTCGGGAACGGCAACGTCGCCCTCGACGTCGCCCGCATCCTGGCCTGCGACCCCACCGCCCTGACCGGCACGGCCGTCGCCGGCCACGCGCTGGACGAGCTGCGCCGCAGCAAGGTGCGCGAGGTGGTGCTCCTCGGACGCCGGGGCCCGGAGCACGCCGCCTGCACCGGGACCGAACTCCTCGCCCTGAAGAACCTCCCGGGCGTCGACCTGGTCGTGGACGACCACGATCCGCGCGTCGGCACGGCGATCGACGCGGCCGGGGCGGCACAGAAGGCCGCACTGTTCCGGGACGTACCGCGCGAGGCCGTCGACTGGTCAACACCGCCGGACCCGTCCGGGCAGCGGCGCCGCATCGTCTTCCGCTTCCACTCCGAGCCACTGGAGATGCGCGGCGACGAGAACCTCAGGGCCGTGCGGGCCACCGGAGGCGCCGGTGAGCAGGAGATCCCGGCGGGCCTGGCGCTGCGGGCCGTCGGGTACCGCGGGGTGCCGCAGTCGGGTCTGCCCTTCGACGAAGGTTCTGGGACCGTTCCGCACGAGCGAGGACGGGTGACCGGCCTGCCCGGCACCTATGTCGTGGGCTGGATCAAGCGCGGGCCGTCGGGTGGCATCGGCGCGAACCGCCGGTGCGCGGCCGAGACGGTCGGCACGCTGCTCGCCGACGCGGTCGCGGGCCGCTTGCCTGCACCCACCGGCGGGGCGCGGGCGTTCCACCGTCTCGCGCGCCGCCGCCGCTGAGTCCGTCTCAGGCGGCCTGCGCCGACGTCTCGTGCCGCCAGAAGCCCGAGAAGGTGATGCGGTCCTTGGGGAGGCCGAGGCGGTGCAGGTGCCTGCGCCCCTCGGTGGCCAGGGTCGACTCGCCGACGACGAAGGCGTATCCCGCCCGGCTGACGGAGCCGATCCTCCGTACCTCGTCGAGGGCCGCGGCGCCGGGCACGGAGGCGCCGTCGCGGCGTACGACCCAGGAGACGGTGACTCCGGACGGGGCATCGAGGGGACGCCTGTCGTCGTCGGTGGGCACTTCCTGGATGAGCCGTCCCACGGTGTCCCGCGGCAGTGAGCGCAGGATCGACGCGGTGGCGGGCAGGCCGGTCTCGTCGGCCACGACGACGACCTCCGAGGCGTCGCGCGGGCGGTCGAACAGGACGCCCTGGTCGAGGACGGCGAGGGCGTCGCCGGGGCGGGCGGCGCAGGCCCAGACGGCCGCCCTGCCCTCGACGGCGCCGGTGGCGTCGCGGTGCACCACAAAATCGATGTCCATCTCCGCCGTCTCCCGGCGGAAGTCGGCCACGGAGTAGTTGGCGCAGTGCGGCCGCTCCTCCTCGGGGATCTCCAGGTACGGCTGCCACCACCGGGTGCCCGTGAACTCCGGCAGCCGCAGGCGGCGCTGGTGGGGCAGTTGGAGGAACAGGCGGAACCAGTGGTCGTAGCCCAACCACGGGAACTCGCCGAGGTCCGCTCCGGTGACGGTCACCCGGTGCATCGACGGGGAGACACGCTCGGTGCGCACGACGCGGGCACGGAACATCCTGGGATTCTGCGGCACCAGCCGACGGACCTTCGCCATGAGAGAAGGCTAGCCTAAGCTAACTAGTCCTCGGCGATCAGTGCGGGTGTCGACCTCGTGAGCACCTCGCCGCGGAAGAAGGCGGGGCTGCGGCGGCTCATCACCGCCATGATGACCACGCCGAGCAGGAGCAGGCCCACGCCGATGACGAACACCGAGCCGACGCCGAGGACGGACGAACCACTGCCGTAGGCGGGGTCCCACATGTCGGCGAGCGTCTTGGTGAAGACGGCCGCGAGCAGCACCCCGCCGAGCACCGGGCAGATCCCCTTGAACAGCAGGTCACGGCCGGACCGCAGGAGGTCGGCGCGGAAGTACCAGGCGCAGGCGAAGGCCGTCAGGGCGTAGTAGAAGCAGATCATCAGGCCGAGCGCGTAGATGGTGTCGACCAGGACGTGCTCGCTGACCAGGGTCATCACCGTGTAGAAGACGCCGGTGGCGACACCGGCGGTCACCGTGGCCCGGCCCGGCGTGCGGAAGCGGGGGTGCACCTTGGCGTAGGAGGCGGGCAGCGCCTCGTACGCGGACATGGCGAGCACCGTACGGGCGACCGGGATGAAGGTCGTCTGCAGGCTGGCCGCGGCCGACGCCAGCACCGCGACGAACAGCAGGACGCCCAGGGCCGGTCCCATGACCGGGCCGGCGAGCGCGGCGAAGACGTTGTCCGAGGTCTCGGGGTTGGCGAGCCCGAGGCCCTGGTCGCCGGAGCCCACGACCATCTGCGCGGCGACTCCGGTGGCCAGGTAGGAGCCGACGAGCACGACCATGGCGACCAGCGCCGCGCGGCCCGGCGTACGGCTGCTGCCGCTGGTCTCCTCGTTGGCCGTCAGGCAGGCGTCCCAGCCCCAGTACATGAAGATCGACAGCGAGAGCCCGGCCGTGAAGGCGGCGAAGGACTGGACGGCGAAGGGGTTCAGCCAGGACCAGGAGAACTCGGCGGAGGTGGCGAACTGGGCGTCGCCCGCCTTGCTGAAGGCCATGGCGACGAACACGGCCAGCACCAGCAGCTGCAGGACGACCAGTGTGTACTGCAGGCCCTTGGTCGCCGTCATGCCGCGGTAGCTGATCACGGTGGCGATCGCGATGAGCGCCAGGCAGGTCACGATGTGCACGGCCTTGTTGCCGTCGAGCGCCGCCACCGACTCGCTACCGGTCACCTCCCCGGCGAGCAGCCAGAAGTACGAGGTGGCGACGCCGGCCAGGTTCGACAGCACGATGATCGTGGCGATGACCAGGCCCCAGCCGCACATCCAGCCCACCCGCGGGCCGAAGGCCTTCACCGTCCAGGTGAAGGAGGTGCCGCAGTCGGGCATGGCCCGGTTCAGCTCGCGGTAGGCGAAGGCGACGAGCAGCATCGGCAGGAACCCGGCGAGGAACACGGCCGGCATCTGCACGCCGACCTCGCCGGCGGTGGAGCCGAGGGTGGAGGTGAGGCAGTAGACGGGGGCCACGGTGGAGACACCGATGACGGCGCTGCCCAGCAGTCCCACGGAGTTGCCGCTGAGGCCCTTGGCCCGCATGCCGTCGGCGGTGGCTCCGTCGCCCGTGTCGTCGGCCCCGGGCCTTACGTCCAGCTGAGTCATGAACGAGACGTTAAATCCTGCGGTTTCCGTGGTTCCGGTTCTTGGCGCCACTCCCCCGCCGGTACGTTTCACCATGCTTTCCCGGGCCATGTTCGGCATTCAACCTTCAGTTCAAAGATTGATGAGCGGCTGCGGCCACTGATCTCGGCAGTCGGGCGGGGGCTGTCCGATATCCGGTTATCGCAGCACTGGCCGATTCCCGGCGTTCTGACTTTTCCATGCGATCTGCGTCACATGTCGGAACGCCCCGCGTCGGGTGCCCCCGGGGGCGGGCCCGGAGGCGTTCCGGCGCTCAGGTGCTGCAGCGCCTCGACCAGTTCCTGGCAGGCACGCTCCACCGAGCGCCGGGTGTGGAGCTGCTCGCTGATGACGGCGGAGAGCAGCAGCGCGGTGAGGGCCATGGTGCCGTTGAACGCCTGCAGCTTCACCATCACCTCCACGTCGGTCAGCCGCCCGAAGGAGCCCGCGTCGTCACCGGCCGCGACGGTCGTCACGACGGAGGCGAAGAGGGCGCACGGCATGCTGCCGGCCAGCTGGAAGCGGAGCGCGGCCCAGATCAGCAACGGATACACCAGGAACAGCATGCTGACCCGGCTGTAGGCGGCCAGCGGCACCACTGCGCCCGCGGCCACCACGAGGACCGCCGCCTCCGCCCACCGGGCACGCGGAGGCGCCCGGAGGCCGCGGTACAGCAGGAGCAGCAGCGGGGTCACGAGGACGACGCCCATCGCGTCGCCCACCCACCACGCCAGCCACACGAACCAGACGTCGCCCGCGGGCAGCTTGCCCCCGACGGCGAGCATGCCGACGCCCGCTCCCGAGCTGATCAGCATGGCGGCCAGCGCCCCGAGGAAGACGAGTGCCACCCCGTCGCGGATGCGGGCCAGGTCCGTGCGGAAGCCCACGGCCCGCAGCATCAGGTACGCGCAGAGCGGGGCCGCCGTGTTCCCGGCCACCACACCGATGGCGGCCGGCCCCGGAGGGGTGATGGAGGCGACGACCAGCAGGGCGCCGATGGCGATGCCCGGTACGCACGCCGGGCCGAACAGCAGCAGACAGGTCACCGCCAGTCCGGTGGGCGGCCAGATGGGAGTGACCACGGAACCCTCCGCGACCAGCTGCTGCGTGAGCCCGAGCCGTCCCGCCGCGTAGTAGCAGGCGGCGACGAGCAGCGTCCCGAGAGCGAGGACGACCGGCCGGGGCCACGCGCGAATACCCACCACAGCAGCCATCAGACACCGCCCGCGCCGCGTCGGCGAGGCGGGAGGCTCCCCGTACGCCGCCCTATGGAGTAACGGCGCGCGCGTCGTGGCCCACGACCAGGACGGCCGCGTCGTCGTCGTGGCCGACCAGCTCGGCGTTCTTCAGCACGGCCGCCGCGAGCGCGGGGGCGTCCATGCCGGCGACGGCCGCGATGCCCGCCAGTCGGACGACCCTCTCGAGACCCTCGTCGACGCTCAGCGCGGGTCCCTCGACCACCCCGTCGGTGAGGAGGACGAACACTCCGCCCAGGGCCAGCCGGTACCGGGTCACCGGGTACTCGACACCACTCACCACACCCAGCGGCGGTCCCCCTTCGTCGTCGGACACCCCCGCCCTTCCGTCCGCCGTGGCCCAGACGCAGGGGATGTGGCCCGCCCGGGCACTCTCCATCACCCCGGTGGCCGGGTCGAACCGCATGAAGGTGCAGGTGGCGAAGAGGTCCTTGCCCAGGGAGAGGACGAGGTCGTTGGTGCGGGCGAGGAGGTCGCCGGGTTCGCCCGTGACCGAGGCCAGGGCGCGCAGGCCCGCGCGGACCTGACCCATGAACGCCGCCGCGTCGATGGCGTGGCCCTGCACGTCGCCGACGGAGAGGCCGACCCTGCCGTCGGGGAGCATGAAGGCGTCGTACCAGTCGCCGCCCACGTTGAGTCCGGCGTAGGCGGGCGCGTACCGGGCGGCGAGGTGGAAGCCGGGGACCACGGGCAGGTCCGCGGGAAGCATGTCGCGTTGCAGGGCGATGGCGAGTTCCACCTGGGAGCGCCGCAGCTCGGCGAGCTCCCGCGCCCGTGTGGTCAGCGTCGCGAGTCGGTCCAGGAGCTCTTCGCCGTCAGGTGCCGGACGCTTGCGGAACATCGGCCGCTCCGGGATCGCGCACGGACCGGCCGGCTCCGACGGGTTGCTCTCCCCGCATGATCCGTCCGCCCGTCCTTCGCCGGAGGGCACCTCCCTGTGCCCCGAACACGGCAAGTCTCCCACCTGCCGGCGACGCGGGCACACCGAGCGGACCCGGCGGAGGGAGCGCACCTCGGGACCGGCGCGCACCGGGTCCGGGGGTTCAGTCGAAGGTCTCGACGTACTCCTGCGGCGGGCCGAGCTCGGGGCGTTCGCGCAGTTCCACGCGGTCGCCCGCCCGCTCCAGTTCGAGGACGGTGAGGGTGTTGTCGCCGGCGGTGGTGAGCGGTGCGGGCAGGTAGAGCGTGACCTGCGGTCCCGCGTTCCAGTAGCGGCCGAGGAGGAAGCCGTTGATCCAGACGAAGCCCTTGCGGAAGCCGGGGAGGGCGAGGAAAGTGTCGGCCGCTCCGTCGGCGGTGAAGGTGGCCGTGGCGAACCCCGCCCGGCGGCCCGGCACCCGCGGGTCCGTCGCCGGCACGGTCGCGGAGAGCTCCGGCGCGGCGGTGGCCCGGTCGAGGTCGTCAGCGGTCCACGTGTCGAGGGGCAGCGGCCGCATGGTCCAGCGGTGCACCAGCCGGCGGTCGATCCGGACCCCGCCGAGGATGCCCTTGCCCTGCCCGAGGAGCGGGCCGTAGTTGATGCGCCCCTGGTTCTCGACCAGGAGTTCGAGGCGGACGGCCCGGCCCGCTCCGTCGACTGTGAGGATGCCCGTCTCGCGGTCGAGGATTCCGGCGGGCTCTCCGTCGACGAAGACCTGCGCCCGGTCGTGCAGCCCGGACACGCCCAGTTCGACCCGGCCGTGCGGCAGTACGGGGTGCGCCCGGTAGAGGACGAGCCCGCCGGACAAGCCCAGTTCCCCGAAGCTCAGCGGGTCGGGCGAGTGCACGGCCTCGCCGACGGCTTCGAGCGCCGGGAGCAGGGGCGGGCCCGGGGTGACGGGCAGGGTGCGGGCGGGCAGGAGCGCGGGTGGTTCGGGCAGTGGTCGCGGCGGGCGATCGGTGGCGGTCAGCAGCAGCTCGCGCATCCGGTGGAACTTGTCGGTCAGGGCACCGTGCTCGGCGATCGGCGCGTCGGAGTCGTAGCTGGTGACCGTGGGCTGGATGGCGCCGTCCGCGTGGTTGGCGCCCGCCCAGAGGCCGAAGTTGGTGCCGCCATGCGCGGGATAGAGGCTGACGGAGCCGTCCTCGGCGAGGATCTCGGACAGGGTGGCCACCGCGCTCTCGGGCGACCGGGTGTGGTGCTCCTCGCCCCAGTGGTCGAACCAGCCGTTCCAGAACTCCGCGCACACGAACGGTTCCCCGCTCCGGCGCGAGCGCAGCAGCCGGGCGGCCTCGACGGCGCGCGAGCCGAAGGTGGCCGCCGCCAGCACGCCGGGGAGGGAGCCACCGTCCTGCATCAGCTCGGTCGGACCGTCGGCGGTGTAGCACAGCTCGGTGATGCCCCGTGCGGTCAGGGCGTCGTGCACCCACCGGACGTAGGTGTGGTCGTCGCCGTAGCTGCCGTACTCGTTCTCGACCTGGACGGCGACGACGGGTCCGCCGCGGGCGGCCTGGAGGCCGGCGATCCGGGGCACGAGGACGTCGAACCAGCGGGCGACCTCGTCGAGGTAGGGGGTGTACGAGGAACGCAGGCGCATGCCGGGCCGGTCGGTGAGCCAGGCGGGCAGGCCGCCGTTGTCCCACTCGGCGCAGATGTAGGGCCCGGGGCGCAGGACCACGTCGAGCCCGGCGTCCGCGGCGAGGGACGCGAAGCGCTCGACGTCCCGCCAGCCGTCGAAGCGGTGCTCGCCCGGCCGCCGCTCGTGGAAGTTCCAGGCGACGTAGGTGTCCACCGTGTTCAGGCCCATCGCCGCGAGACGCGCCAGACGGTCCGCCCACTGGCGCGGGTGCACCCGGAAGTAGTGCAGCGAACCGGCCAGGACGCGGTGCGGCCGTCCGGCGCGCAGCAGACGGCCGTCCGGATGGGTCAGCAGGGCGGTCGGCGCCGGGCGGTTCATCCGGCGGCTCCCGCCGTTCGCGTACGCCTCTCGGGCACGGCCCCTCCTCGTGGCTGCGTGGGCTGGTGAGTGCACAGGTGGGGCCGCGCGGCTCCCCTCCGTGGCCGGAACTATGGCACAGAATGTTATCGATGCCAACGCCGCATCGCTCACGGTCCGGACCCGCCCGGTATCATCCGGAGCGCTTACGCGAGAGAGGACCCCATGGAGACGGCGAAGGGTGCGGGGGCGGTCGGTCGGGCGCCCGGTATGACGGACGTGGCCCGGGTGGCGGGGGTCTCCGCGCAGACCGTGTCGCGCGCGCTGTCCGGTCACCCCAATGTCCGCGCGGAGACCCGCGCCAAGGTGCTCGCCGCCGTCGAACAGCTCGGCTACCGCAAGAACAGCGCGGCGGGGACGCTCTCCTCCGGACGCAGCCGGACCATCGGCGTGGTGACGCTGCAGACGACGTTCTACTCGCGGGTCACCCTGACCTTCGGCATCGAGCAGGCGGCCCGCGCGGCCGGCTGGTCGGTGGTCACGGCCTCCACCGAGTCGCTCGACACCTCCGTCGTCGAGGCGGCGCTGGCCCGGCTCGCGGACCAGGGCGTCGAGGGCGTCGTCCTCGCCATCCCGCTGATCCACGTCAGCCCGCGCATCGAGCAGCTGACCCGGTCGCTGCCGACCGTGACGGTGGACGGTTCCCGCACCGCCGCCTCGGAGGTGGTGGCCGTCGACCAGGTGGAGGCGGCCCGGCTGGCCACGCGTCACCTGCTCGACCTCGGCCACGAGACGGTCTGGCACGTGGCGGGGCCCGACGCGTGGCTGGACGCGCAGAGCCGGCTCAAGGGCTGGCAGGAGACGCTGGAGGCCGAGGGCCGCGGTGTCCCGCCCGTCCTCACCGGCGACTGGACGCCGTCGTCGGGCTACCGCAACGGCCTGGTCCTGGCCCGGATTCCCGAGGTGACCGCCGTCTTCGCCGCGAGCGACGAGATGGCCTTCGGCGTCATCCGGGCCCTGCACGAGTCGGGCCGCGAGGTCCCCCGGGACGTCTCGGTCGTCGGGGTCGACGACATCGACCTGGCCGCCTACTGCTCCCCGTCTCTGACGACCGTCTCGCAGTCCTTCACGGACATGGGCGCGCTGGCGTTCCGCCATCTGCTGCGGCACATCGAGGACCCGGCGGCCGGACCCGAACCGGCCTCGGTCGAGCCGAGACTGGTCGTGCGTGCCAGCACCGCCCCGGCCGCCGGCGGTACCGGCTGAGGCGGGGCGGTGCGCGCGGTGACGGCTACGGCCGCGTGCCCGGCGGGAAGCCGGCGGGCGGGTCGGCCGGGGTGCCGTAGACGCGCAGTTCGGCGGCCGCCGCGAACGGCTGCCCGTTGAGCGCGTTCAGCGCGGTGAACCGGACGTAGGAGGCGCGTACCGGATCGAACGAGACGCGCTGCGTCTCCCGCGCGTCCACCAGCGACCCCTCGGCCACCGTCGTCCACTCCCGGCCGTCGTCGGACACGGCGACTTCGTAGTCCTCGACCCGGCCGTTCGGCCCTCCGCTCTGCCGCCCGAGGTAGCCGAGGCCGTTCACCTCGGCCTCCCCGGCCAGCTTCAGGGTCACCCAGTGCGGGTAGGGCGCGGGCGTGTCCGTGTAGTCGGTGTGCCAGATGGTGCCGGGGTCGCCGTCGAGCACGTTGCCGACCGGGCCCTCCGCGCTGCCGGAGGAGCGGTTCTCCGAGTCGGCGGTCGCCGTCATCGAGGCCGGGGAGAGCACGGGTACGTCGGAGACGGCGGCCCCGGCGCGCGCCGTGACGGTCTTGGTGACGCCGGACTCGTCGTAGACGCCCGTCGCCGTCCAGTCGGCCGTGGTGCCCGCGGCGCTCTCGGGCGGGGTGAGCAGCCAGCTCGTGGTGACGGTCTCGCCGGGGGCGACCGAGTCGAAGAGGTTGCCGTCCTTCTCCTTCACCTCGACGGTCCAGCCGGTGGGGACGTCGTCCAGGCGCACGGCGACGTTTCGCGCGTCGGTCGCCTCGTGGTTGGTGAAGGTCGTCCGGTACTCGCCGGGTGAGCCCGGGCTGAGGTCGGCGTTGGCCGGAGCGGTCAGGCGGGCGCAGGCCGGGCCGCCGTCCACCGGTCCGAGGTCCTCGACCCGGAAGTCGTCGAGGACGAAGTCCGTGCCCGCGGCCCCGCCGAGCTTGCGCAGGCCGACCCAGGTGTCGCCGCAGCCGGCGACGATCTCCCCGGTGTACGTGGCGGTGTCCAGAGCGGGTTCGAAGGTCTCCCGGGTGATCTCCCTGGCCTCGGTCTTCCCGTCGCCGACGGTGTCCGCGCCGGTCACCCAGGCCCACTGCCCCGGGACGTTGGTCTGGTAGCGGAAGGACACGACGTACTTGTGCCCGGCCTCGAAGGGCACGGTCGCGGGGACCGTGCGGTACACCAGACCGGTGTTCTCCGCGTGCGACTTGAGCGAGTGTCCGCCGCCGATGACGTCGTCGACCGCCTTGCCGTCGAGAGTGCCTTCGTCGTACGGCGCGTGGCTGTTCTTCCACTCCTTCTGGCTGTAGGGGGCGTGCAGTTCGCTGATGCTGGTGCGGGGGTCGGTGACGCCTCCGGCGTCGCCCTTGACGAACGGGCCCCAGCCGGGCTGGTTGCCCTCGAAGTCGTTCCGCGCGATCACTGAGCTGTCGCGCGACGGCAGCGGCGCGGTGGTGTCGGGCATGACCCTCAGGTCGTCGAGGACGATGGCGGCCGCTCCGGGTTCGGCGGCGACGGCGATGGTGACCTCGCCGTTCGCCGGAGCGGTGAAGGCCACGGAAGCGCGCTGGGAGTAGGTGTCCCGCTTCTCGTCGGCGGCCATCCAATTGCGCGCCGGGGTGATGTCGAAGGTGTTCTCGGCCTCCTCGCCGGCTCCGGTCACACGCAGGGTGGTGGCGCGCCGGTGTCCCGCGGCGATCTCCACATCGGCGCTCAGCGTGTACCGCTTGCCGGGGCTCAGGCCTTTCACCCGCTGGGACACGCGGGAGTCTTCCGTGCCCAGCCGGGCGACGTTGTCGCCGTTGTCGGCCCGCTCGATCGTCGCGCCGCCGCGAGGGTGCCAGTCGGCCAGGTCGCCCGCGTTGAAGCCGGGGTCGTCGATGCCGGTGCCGGCGCCGTAGCGCGGGTCGGTGTGCGGTGCCTTGCCGCCACGGGGCACCAGCACGTACGGCCGGTCCGCCTCGGCGGTCAGGGTCACCCGGCCGTCACGGGCGCGGACCCGGGTGGCGTCGGTGCGTCCCTGGTCGGTGAGCTCGTACAGCGTGAAGTCCTGCGTCCCGGCGAACTGGCGGGTGAGGTCGAAGGTGTGCGTGCCGCCGGAGGCGCTGTAGTGGTACATCTTGTCGGCGTCGCTCGGTGACGAGGTGCCGTCCTTCTTGTCGGCGCGGCCCCAGGGCAGCAGGTAGGTGTCGCCGTCGAGGACCACCGCGTCGCCCATGGTGATCCGGCGCTCGTCCCCGTCGGCCTTGGTGACGGCGACGTCGCCGGTCAGGCGGGCGCTCCTGCCGAAGTCCCAGTCCATGACCTGGTAGTGCTGGAGGAACTTGGTGGGCAGGTTGTCGGTCCAGATATTGCGGTAGAAGGTGTTCCAGTCGTCCTGCCCGGTCCAGCCCTCGAACTCCTTGATGCTGGTGCCGCCCAGCAGCGGGTCGACGTTCCACACGTCGCGGTCGGAGTTGGCGATGAAGCGCACGATGTTGGAGTTGATGCCCTTGTTGGTGGCGCCGCCGTAGTTCTTGTCGCTCGCCCAGTGGGACCAGATGGAGGTGCCCTCGAACTTGTACGCCCACTCGGTGGTGACCTCGAAGCCCATCTCGCGCAGCTCGGAGGCGAGTTCGTCGGCCAGCCAGCCGCTGGAGTAGTACACGTCGATGTAGACGCTCTTGAGCTGGGGATAGTCCTTGCGCAGTTGCCGGAAGCGGTCCAGGACGGCGCCGCTGCCCAGGTCGGTGCGCTGGTCGATGTGGTAGGCCTGGTTGAGCCAGTTCCAGCCCAGCCCCTGGCCCTTGATCAGCACGTCGCTGAAGTTCTTCGCCTGGGGGTAGGCCTCGGTCGCGTTGACGTGCACGGCGAAGTCGGCGTTGTAGCGGGCGCCTTCACGGATCAGCTCGCCCAGTCCGGCGCGTCCCCCCGCCCGGACGTTCTCGTTGCCGCCGTAGTCCGGGTGCCCGGAGTCGTGGCCCTCGCCGGCGTAGCCCTTCTCCAGGACCCACTGGCCGAGGTCGTCCGTCGCCATCGAGATCCGCTTGACGTTGTCGAGCGTCTTCAGGAACGGGTTGGTGGCCTGGCTCGCGAAGTTGAACGGGATGTGCTGGACGACCCGTTCGGGCACCCGGTCGGCGCCCAGCGGGCGGGTCATGGCGTTGCGGTGGGCGATGGCGGCGTCCTGCCAGTCGACCCGGGCGTCGCCGTTGGCGTCCGCGGCGAGGACGACGGTGGTCCTCGGCAGCTCGTAGCGGGCGACCCGCGGGTCCGTGGCGCCCTTGGGCGCGTACGTGTAGGCGCCGACGGACAGTTCGGCGCGGCGTGCGCCGTCGCCGGCGTCCACGATCCTTGACTGGAGCCGGGTGTTCCAGTTGTCGTTGTTCCCCTGCGCGGAGTCGTCGGTGGCGTTGGTGATCAGCCCCGCCGCGAGTCCGTCGTGGGACACGAAGCCGTAGGGCGTGCCGACCGGCGCCTCGTCGGGCTCGGTGGCGCCGGTGATGTCGACGAACCGGTCCGCCGTCGTCGTGGAGTCGGTCGAGATCTTCGTACGGGCCAGGCTCGCCCCGCGGTCGGCGGAGTCGACGGAGACGAGTGACTGGCCGGGTACCGACAGCTCGTTGACGCCCGCCGCGGCGCCGCCGGAGATCTTCTCGACGGCGAAGACCACGGTGCGCCGGTCGGTGACCGTGATGCTGGAGGTCAGGGTGAGGTCCGGCAGATCGGCGAAGGTGGAGGTGTAGGTGGCCTTGTGCCGGTTCGCCTTCATCGTCGTGCGGGCCTTGTGGGGCTTGCCGTTGACGGTGAAGGTGTCCAGGACCTCCGCCTTGCCGTCCAGCCGGCGGCCGTCGAGGTCGTACGAGACGACCTGCGGGAACTCCTCGGCGACCCGCACGGTCAGTCCGGCGCGCGACAGCGCGACGGAAGTGGCCGGGTCGTCGGGCTCGGGTGGCGGGACCGGCGTCCACGCCGCGGACGCGTCCGCGGGCGGGGCGGGGGCCCGGTCGTCCGCGTGGGCCGGCATGGCAGCGGTCGACAAGGCGCTCACGACCAGCATCGCGCCGACGGCGGCCGCCGTACCCGGTCTCCACCGGGCTGTATGCCGGGGAGTCGGGGGCGGGGGTGTTCGGGGAGTTCGGGCTGTTCGGGGTTCTCGCAGGTTCATCGCTACCATCCAGCGGCTCCTCGGGACGGCCGGCTCTGCCGACCGGAGAACACGGGGACCATAGTGGAAATGGCATCGATAACACCAGAGTGCGTCACAGGACGCGATGAGTTTCGGTGACGCCTCGGGTCCGCACTGGTATGACACGCATCATCGCGGACATCTCCGTCTCTCTCGACGGCTTCGTCACCGGTCCGGACCCCGGCCCGGACAGCGGTCTGGGCACCGGCGGCGAGGCCCTGCACACCTGGGCGTTCTCCGACGACCCCGACGACCGGCGGGTCCTGCGGGAGGCCACCGCCCGCTCGGGGGCCGTCGTCCTCGGCCGCCGGCTCTTCGACGTGGTCGACGGGCCGCAGGGCTGGGACGACACGTCCGGATACGGCGCCCACGAGGTCGGCAGACCCGCCTTCGTGGTCGTGACGAGTTCGCCGCCCGAGGCGGTGCGGCTCGCCGACCTCGACTGGACGTTCGTCACCACCGGCCTGCCGGACGCCGTCGCCGCCGCCCGCGAGCGCGCCGAGGCGGCGTCGGCGCGCGGCGGCGAGGACCTCGACGTCGTGCTCATGGGCGGCGGGGCCACCGTCGGCTCGGCGCTCGACGCGGGGCTGGTCGACACGCTGACGCTGCACCTCGCGCCCGTCGTGCTGGGCTCCGGGACGCCCCTGTTCACCGGCGGTACGCGGCGGACGCTGGTGCGGCGCGACGTGACTGCGACGACGACGGCCACGCACGTGACCTACGACGTCACGTGACCCCCTGTGACGCCCGGTGCCTCAGCCGAGGGCGCCCGTGCGGGCCTGCCGCCACAGGTCGACGCCGGCGACGGCCACCGCGTGCTTGTCGATCTCGGCGAGTTCCTCCTCGCTGAAGGAGAGGTTGTCCAGCGCGGCCACGTTCTGCTCCAGCTGCTCGGTGCGGGAGGCGCCGATGACCAGTGAGGTCACGCGCGGGTCGCGCAGGGCCCAGGCGAGCGCCATCTGGGCCAGGCTCTGGCCCCGGCGGGCGGCGATGTCGTTCAGGGCGCGCAGCCTCCCGAGCGTGTCCTCGGTGAGCCAGTCGGCGGTGAAGGACTTGCCCTGGGTGGCGCGGGACCCCTCGGGGACCCCGTCGAGGTAGCGGCCGGTGAGCAGGCCCTGGGCGAGGGCGGTGAACCCGATGACGCCGAAGCCCTCGTCGGCCGCGGCGTCGAGCAGGCCCTCGGTCTCGATCCACCGGTTGAGCATGTTGTACGACGGCTGGTGGATCAGCAGCGGGGTGCCCAGGTCGCGCAGGATCGCCGCGGCCTGCCGGGAGCGCTCGGCGTCGTAGGAGGAGATGCCGACGTAGAGGGCCTTGCCCTGGCGCACCGCGGTGTCCAGCGCCGTCATGGTCTCCTCCAGCGGCGTGGAGGCGTCCAGGCGGTGGGAGTAGAAGATGTCGACGTACTCCAGGCCCGTGCGCTCGAGGGACTGGTCGAGGGAGGCGAGGAGGTACTTGCGGGAGCCGCCGCCCTGGCCGTAGGGGCCGGGCCACATGTCCCAGCCGGCCTTGGTGGAGATCACCAGTTCGTCCCGGTACGGCGCCAGGTCCTGGCGGAGGATCCTGCCGAAGTTGGTCTCCGCGGCGCCGTAGGGCGGGCCGTAGTTGTTGGCCAGGTCGTGGTGGGTGATGCCCAGGTCGAAGGCGCGCAGGGCGATCTCCCGCTGCGTCTCGAACGGCTTGTCGTCACCGAAGTTGTGCCAGTAGCCGAGCGACAGCACGGGCAGGTCGAGACCGGAACGTCCGGTGCGCCGGTACTGCATGGTGCCGTCGTACCGGCCGGGGTCGGCGACGTGGTTCATGAAGGTTCTCCGTGTTGCTGAGGAAGGTGGGTGGTCCGTGACGACGGACGTCGCGTCATCATCGCGCGCGGTTCGTGCGGCCGTCCAACAAGAACGGCTCATGGCATTGAGCACTGTCGTTTCTCGACGCCGGCCAGGTCCCGGGCCAGCAGTCCCACCTTTCGGCCGGCCCGCCCGGGGAACACGGTCGCTGACTTCGCCGTACGACACTCAGGAGGCCGACGTGGCGGACGACCAGCGCGACCCGACCGACCAGTACCCCCGCCCCGACTTCGCCGCCCAGGACCAGCCGCACCCCGGCTGGACCGGGCCGATGGACCCGCCGCCCGACCACGGTGAGGACTCGTACCGCGGGTCGGGGCGGCTGAGGGGCCGCAGGACCGTCATCACGGGCGGTGACTCCGGCATCGGCCGCGCGGTGGCCCTGGCCTTCGCCCGGGAGGGGGCCGACGTGCTGTTCACCCACCTCGCGCAGGAGGAGGGCGAGGCACGGGAGACGTCGCGGCTCGTGGAGGAGGCCGGGCGGAAGGCCGTGGCCGTCTCCTGCGACATCCGTGAGGAGGATTCCTGCCGGTCGCTGATCGACCGGGCGGTGTCGGAGTTCGGCGGCATCGACGTACTGGTGAACAACGCGGCGTACCAGATGGCGCAGCCCGACGGCATCGAGGCGATCCCGACGGAGCAGTTCGACCGGGTGATGCGGACCAACCTCTACGGCATGTTCTGGCTGACCAAGTTCGCGCTGCCGCACATCCCCGCCGGCGGCAGTGTCATCAACACCACCTCGGTCCAGGCGTACAAGCCCAGCCCGCACCTGCTGGACTACGCGATGACCAAGGGCGCGATCGTGACCTTCACCCAGGGTCTCGCCCAGATGGTCGCCGAGCGCGGCATCCGGGTGAACGCGGTGGCGCCGGGCCCCGTGTGGACTCCGCTGATCCCGGCGACGCTGCCGGACACGGTGGAGTTCGGCAAGCAGAGTCCGCTGGGCCGCCCCGCCCAGCCGGCCGAGCTGGCACCGGCGTACGTCTACCTCGCCTCCCAGGAGGCCGGCTACGTCACCGCGGAGATCCTCAACGCGACGGGAGGGACACCGCTGCCCTGAGCCGCGGTTGCGGGGCGCCTGCCCGAACGCCGCCGTCTCAGGTGCCGCGCGTCGAGGCGCGCAGGGCGTCCAGCACCTCGACGACCTCGTCGTCGTCCACCTGGTCGAAGTCGTCGTACCAGAGGCCGACCGCCCGGAAGTCCGGCGGCTGCTGGAGGCAGACCACGTCGTCGGCCTCGGAACGCATCTCGGCGACGGTCTCGGGTGCGCCGACGGGGACGGCCAGGATCAGCCGGCCGGGCCGCAGCGGGCGCAGATGACGGAGCGCGGCGCGTGCGGTGGCGCCGGTGGCCAGGCCGTCGTCGACGACGATCACGGTGCGGTCCCCGACGTCGGGCGCGGAGCGGTCCCCCCGGTAGAGCAGGGTGCGACGTCTCAGTTCGTCACGTTCGCGGGCCACGTCGGGAGCGAGCCGGTCCTCGGTCAGACCGAGCATTTCCAGGGCGCGCTGGTCGAACAGCGGGGGGTCGTCGCCCACGACGGCTCCGATGCCGGTCTCCGGCCTGCCGGGAAGGCCGATCTTGCGCGCGACCAGTACGTCCAGTGGTGCGCCGAGCGCCTGGGCGACCTCGGCGGCCACCGGTACGCCGCCGCGGGGCAGCGCGAGCACGACGGGCCGGAGGAAGTCGCGCTCCCGGGCCCGCTCCATGAGCCGAAGACCGAGTTGCCGGCCGGCTTCCCTGCGGTTGTGGAATCGCATGACCTGTCCGCCTGTCTCCTCGCGGGTAGGGAGGCTGTCACTCCGTCGGCCGTCCGGGACGGGTCCGGCCGGAACACTGATCGCCTGCTCCCTGGGCCAGGTGCGCACGGAACCAGTCGGCGGCGGCCTCGGTGACCTGCTCCAGGGCGCCCGGTTCCGGGAAGAGGTGCGTGGCGCCCGGCACGACGTGCGTGCGGTGGGGCGCCGACAGCTTCCTCGCGGCCTCACGGTTGAGACCGAGGACGGCGGCATCGTCGCCACCGACGACGAGCAGGACCGGTGCGGCGACCAGGGGCAGCGTGTCGCCGGCCAGGTCCGGTCTGCCTCCCCTCGACACCACCGCGCAGACCCGTCGAGGTCGCTCCGCGGCCGCCCCGAGGGCTGCGGCCGCTCCCGTGCTCGCGCCGAACAGGCCCACGGCCAGGCCGGCCGTGTCGGGGCGCCGCTCAAGCCAGTCGACGGCGTCCGCCAGGCGCCGGGCCAGCAGGGTGACGTCGAAACGGTGCCTGCCCGTGGCGGTGTCCTCGCGCTCCTCGTCCTCGGTCAGCAGGTCCAGCAGGAACGTGCCCAGCCCGGCCCGCCGCAGACCGGCGGCGACCGCCCGGTTGCGGGGGCTGAGACGCGAGCTGCCGCTGCCGTGCGCGAACAGGACCAGGCCCCGCGCCCCGGCGGGGACCGTGAGGTCGCCGGTCAGGGTCACGTCTGCCGAAGGCACCCGTGCGGTTTCGGAGACCATCGTGCTCACATCCCGGAGGCCGGCCGTTCGCTGCGAACGGGTACCCGGTCGGAGGAGCGGACACACCCGGGCCCGGGTGCGGGCGTGCGGAGGCCGGCGTGCGCCCCTCGCGGGGCGTACGCCGGCCGGTCGCGACCGGGTGCGGGAGCCCTAGCAGACTCCGAGGTCTTCCCAGACGCCCCACTCGCCGGTGGTACCGGGCTCCTCGCCGGTCACCCACCACTTGGCACGCCAGGTGTGGCCGCCGTGGGAGACGGTGTCGCCGCCGTTGTAGACGTTCCCGGCGTTCCAGGCCGCCGTGGCGCAGTCGCCCGGCTCACCGTCGCCGCCACCGTCACCGCCACCGGTTCCGCCGATGTTGACATCGATGCAGGAGTAGAAGGCGTTGCCGGTGTCCGCGACGTTCCAGACGGCCAGCACCTTCTGCTTGCCGGTGAAGCCGCCGAAGTTCACCTGGTGGCTCACGTCGGGGGCGGGCTGGGCGCCGTGGCCGGCGAACTCGGCGATCTTCTGGTTGCCGATGAAGTACTGCCAGTTGGCGGTGGCGTGCCGTGCCGTGTGGTGCCAGGTGAAGGTGTGCGTGGAGCCGACCGGCGTGACCCGCCAGCCCTTGCTGTCGTCGTCCAGTTCGGCGAACTGGGCGTTGCCGCCGCTGCAGCTGTTGAGTCCCTTGGGGCCCTCCACGCTCTGCGGCTCGTACTTGATCTGTCCGCAGTCCACCACGCCCGCGGCGCACTGGTCCTGACGGCTCCCCGGCGAGACCACCCAGCCGTGGGCGCTCGCCGAGGGCGCCGGAAGGCTCACGGCGATCACCGGAGCGACCAGTGCTCCCACGGCGACGGCGACTCTTCTTTTCATGCGCATGACATCCCTTTCGTCGATCCACTCGGTCCACTCGATCCACACCGAACCAGCCCGCCCCGGCTTGCGATGTCACCGATCAACATCTGGATTCAGGTCTAGACCTTCACCTCGCAGGTCTAGACCTTAGCGGCAGACGAGGGGGCGTCAAGGGGTTGGACACGGGCAACAGCCGGGCACGCCCGGACGGCCGGCTCACCTGAACCCCCCTGGAAAGACGGCCTCTTGTGTCCGACGGGACCGTGTAGTGAGCTGTGGCCCATGAGGATGACAAGCGTGGCGGCGTTCACCGCCGCCCTGGCCGTGGCACCGCTCCTGGCAGCGGGGGTCCCGGGCCATCGTGCGGTGGCCGCCGAGCCCACCGCGTCCGGTACCGGCGTCTCGTCAGCCGCCGCGGAGGCCGCGCTCGTGCGCGGGGTGGATCTGAACACGGTGACGATTCCCGAGTTGCAGGAGCACATGCGGCGCGGATCACTGACGTCGTACCGGCTGACCCTCGCCTACCTGCGGCGGATCAAGGCCGTCGACCCGACGATCAACGCGGTGCTGCGCACCGACCCGACCGCGCTGCGCCAGGCGGCCGCCAGCGACGTACGGCACCGACTCGGCCGGACCCGCGGCCCGCTCGACGGCATCCCGGTCCTCCTCAAGGACAACGTCGACACGCGAGGCATGCCGACGACCGCGGGATCGCTGGCCCTGGCCGGGAGTCCACCGGCCACCGACGCCGTACTGGTGAAGAGACTGCGGGCGGCCGGCGCGGTGATCCTCGGCAAGACCAACCTGTCCGAATGGGCCAACTTCCGCGCGGCGAAGCCGACCTCCGGCTGGTCGGCGGTGGGCGGCCAGACGCACAACCCGTACGTACTGGACCGCAACCCCTGCGGGTCCTCCTCCGGCTCGGCCGCCGCGCTCGCCGCGTCGCTGGCCCAGGTGGCGATCGGCACCGAGACCGACGGCTCGATCGTCTGCCCGGCCGGGATGAACGGCGTGGTCGGTCTCAAACCCAGCCTCGGCCTGGTCAGCGGGACGGGCATCGTCCCGATCTCCGCCGAGCAGGACACGGCCGGCCCGATGGCACGCAACGTGATCGACACCGCGCTCACTCTCTGGGCGATCACTGAGGACGTCACCGGCACGACGACCGGCGGTGATCGCGCGCAGGACCTCACGGACGCGGTCACCCGGCCCGGTGGACTGCGCGGCAAGCGGATCGGGCTGTGGCGACTCCCGCTCGGCGCGGAGGTGGACGCCCTGATGACCCGCACCGCGGCGGACCTGCGTGCCGCGGGCGCGCACGTCGTCGAGGTGACCCCGCCCTATCAGGAGCGGCTCGCCGAACTCGAGTTCCCGGCCCTGCTGAGCGAGTTCCACCGGGACATCGACGCCTACCTCACCACCCGCGACGGGCCTCAGGACCTCGCCGAGCTGATCGAGTTCAACCGCACCCACCCGGCCGAGCGGACCTGCTTCGCCGGCCAGGAGCTGTTCGAGCAGGCCCTGGCCGCGCCGCCGACCACCGACCCGCGGTACCGGGCGATGCGCGCCGAGCTGCGAGACCTCTCCCGGCGGTCCATCGACGAGACCATGGCCGAGCACGACCTGGACGCCATCGCCGCCCCGACGAACCCGCCCGCGTGGACCACCGACTGCGCGCGCGGCGACGACGACGTGATCCCGTCCTCCACGCCCGCCGCCGTCGCCGGATACCCGTCCCTGTCCGTGCCCGCCGGGTTCGTCGGCGAACTGCCGGTCGGACTGCTCCTGATGGCCGGCGACCACCAGGACGCCGGACTCCTGTCCCTCGGGGCGGCGGTGGAGCACCGGCTGGCCGCCTGGCGAGCACCGGCATACCTGCCCACCCTGCCGCCCGAGGACGCCGTCAGGACTGCTCCTTGAGGAAGGTCACCACGGCGTCCAGGAACCGCTCCTGCCCTTCGACGTTCGCCATGTGCACCGTGGGCAGGACGGTGAACCGCGCACCGGGGACGGTCGCGGCCAGTTCCTTCCCGTGGTCGGCGGACGTGACGGTGTCGTGCTCACCCGCGATGACCAGTGTCGGGCTGTGGATGAGGGTGGCCGTGCGGCGCAGGTCGTAATCGCGCACCGCGGCCCAGCTGCCGGCCACGCCCTCGCGCTCCGTGGCGAGCAGGGTGCGGCGGAAGCCCTCGACAACCTCGTCGTCGCCGCGCAGCATGCGGGTCGGGAACCAGTTGCTCAGGAACATCTCCGCGGTGACCCGCATGTCGGGGGCTTCCAGCAGTTCGGCGATGGGCCGGTCCCACTGATTCGCCGGGCCGAGGTACGCGGCGGTGTTGGAGAGCACCAGGCGGTCGACACGCTCCGGGACGTGGATCCCCAGCCACTGCGCGACGATCCCACCCAGGGACAGGCCCAGCACATGCACCCGCCGCAGGCCCAGGGCGTCCAGCAGCTCCACCACGTCACGCCCCAGCCGGTCCAGGGAGTACGGGCCGCTCGGGACATCGGAGGCGCCGTGGCCGCGCGCGTCGTACCGGAGCAGCCGGAAGTGCTCGGTCAGAGCCGGCACCTGGCCGTCCCACATGTGGAGGTCGGTACCGATGGAGTTCGAGAGCAGCAGCACCGGCTTGCTCTCGTCACCGTCGAAGCGGTAGGCGATGCGGACGCCATCGCCGGTGGTGATGGCAGTACGGGTCTGAGAAGTCATGTCAGCTCCAGTGATCCGGCGGCTATGTGCTGAGCCTATGAACGCCGACTGCAGACTTCTATTACAAAGACCGGAAGTACTCTGTAGGTTGTCGGGACAATGTCGAACTTCACGCTCCACGAGCTGCAGTGCTTCAACGCCGTTGTGCTCCACGGCGGATTCCAGGCCGCCGCCGAGCGGCTGCACCGCTCGCACCCTTCTGTGTTCGCGGCGGTCGCCAAGCTGGAGCGCCAGCTGGGCCTGGAGCTGCTGGATCGCTCGGGCTACCGGGTTCAGCTCACCGAGGCGGGGCACGCCTTCCACCGCAAGGTGCGCTTCCTGCTGCACGAGGCCGAGGAGCTACGGACTTACGCCGCTCAGTTGGCGATGGGCGAAGAGGCCGAGCTGCGCGTGGTGCTCGGGGACCTGTGCCCGCTTCCACCGGTGCTGGAGATGCTCAGCCGCTTCTTCGCGTCGCGCCCGCAGACACGACTGCACCTCCAGTTCGAGACGGTCACCGGCCCCTGGGAGCGGCTGCTGGAGGACGAGGCCGACCTCATCGTGCACCGCGTCCCCAAGAGTAACGTGCGGATGGAGTGGATCGATCTCGGCCGCGTCGCGCTGGTGCCCGTCGTGGCGCCCGGTTTCCTGCCCTTTCCTCCTGACACCGACATCACGCCGCAGCGGATGCAGGCCTTCACCCAATGCGTGGTCCGGGACTCGGCGCGGCATCCGTCCGAACCAGGCCATTTCCTGGTCCAAGGCGCGCCCCAAAGCTCCGTTCCGGACCATCTCATGAAGAAGGAGCTGATCCTGCACGGCATGGCGTGGGGACACGTGCCGCGATTCCTGATCGAGGACGAGTTGCGTGACGGAAGCCTGCTTTCCATCGCCGGACAACACTTTCCCGGTGTGGTCGAGGAACTCTCGGCAGCTCGCCGGCGCGACCGGCCTCACGGGCCGGTCGCCGACCAGCTGTGGGACTTCTTGACCCGCCGTGCCCCGGTCCTGGGGCCGACGCTGGGCCGTGTGCCCACGGTGGACGGAGCCTCGTAACACCACGGCTGACGCCGGTGAGGGCGGCGAAGGCACGGCTGCAGCCGAACGCGGTCGCCGTCGCCGCAGGATGTCAGCGTGCCCTTCGCCGCGGCTTCAAAGGCGCGTTCGGCAGTTCGGGCGCGGGCAGCGGAGCGCCGTCGTAACCGTGCACCTCGCCGAAACGGGCGCCCATCATCCAGTCCTCACGCGCCTGCACGATCTCGTCGTGCGACCGTCCGACGAAGTTCCACCACATGATGATCTCCTCGGGGAACGGCGGTCCGCCGAGCAGCACCAGCCGGGCGGTCGCGGCCGACTCGTTGGTCAGGGTCAGCGTCCGGCGGCCCGGCGCGAGGTAGCCCAGTTCGGTCGGCCGTACGGTGTCGCCGTCGACGCGTACGTCGCCGCTGTCGACGAGAACGCCGTGCTCGAAGCCCGCGTCGACGTCCAGGGTCATGGTGCCGCCCGGGTCCAGCGACACCTCGGCGCCCAGCAGCGGCGTGAAGGTGCTGACGGGTGAGGTGTCCCCGGCGAGCGAGCCGAGGAAGACGCGCACCGTACCGTTGTCGAGGGCCACCGGTACGGGCACGTGGTGCTGGAAGTCCCGGTCGGTGCCGCGGTGTTCGTCCGGCAGCGCCACCCAGAGCTGGACTCCGTGCAGAATCGTGGTGTCCGGGGTGGACACCTCGGAGTGGGCGATGCCGAAGCCGCCGGTCATGAGGTTGAGTTCGCCGGGCCTGACCGACGCGTGGGTGCCCAGGCTGTCATGGTGCTCGATCTCGCCGCTGAAGAGCCAGCTGACCGTCTGCAGACCGGTGTGCGGGTGCGGTGGGACGTTCATGCCGCCCGACCCGGCCACGTCGTCGGGACCGTAGTGGTCGGCGAAGCACCAGGCTCCGATCAGCGTCCGGGCCCGTTGGGGCAGCGTGCGCCGCACCTTCATGGCGCGCGGACCGCCGAGGGGGACGTCACGGGCGGTGAGGACCTCGACGCCGGCGGCGGCGGGCACGTCGTCCTCCGACGCCGACATGAAAGTTTCACTTTCAACATCCATGGGGGTGATGATAGAGCCGGACTAGGACTTCACGAAGTCCAGCAGGTCGGGGTTCAGTACTTCGGGGTGCGTGGCGAGCATGCCGTGCGGGAGTCCCTCGTACGACTTCAGCGTGCCGTTCCTGAGGAGTTCCACCGACAGCGGCGCCGCGTCCTCGTACGGCACGACCTGGTCGTCCGTACCGTGTGCGACCAGCACCGGGACGTCGATCCGCTTGAGGTCCTCGGTGAAGTCCGTCTCGGAGAACGCCTTGACGCACTCGTAGTGGGCGTTGGCCGCGCCCGTCATTCCCTGCCGCCACCAGTTGTCGATCAGCCCCTGGGAGACCTTCGCGCCCTCCCGGTTGAAGCCGTAGAACGGGCCGGAGGGCACATCGATGTAGAACTGCGCGCGGTTGGCGGCCAGGGCCGTCCGGAATCCGTCGAAGACCTCGATCGGGGTGCCGCCGGGGTTTGTCTCGGACTTGACCATCACCGGTGGCACGGCGCCGACGAGCACCGCCTTGGCCACCCGGCCCGGCTCGGCACGTGCCACGTAGCGCGCGACCTCGCCGCCGCCGGTCGAATGCCCGATGTGCACGGCGCCCTGAAGATCCAGCGCGTCGGTCAGCGCCGCGACGTCGGCGGCGTAGGTGTCCATCTCGTGGCCCGTCGAGGGCTGGCTCGAACGCCCGTGGCCGCGCCGGTCGTGGGCGATGACGCGGAAACCGTGGGAGAGGAAGAACAGCATCTGGTTGTCCCAGTCGTCCGCGGTGAGCGGCCAGCCGTGGTGGAAGACGACCGGCCGGCCGTCGCGCGGCCCCCAGTCCTTGTAGAAGATGCTCGTGCCGTCGGAGGTGGTGACCCTGCCCATCACTGTTCCTTCCGCGTCTCTGTCACGCCACCCTACGCGCATGTCCGGTATGTCTCACCGGGAGAATGCGTTCGGGGCCCGCAGGCCCACGGAAGAGGGAGACATGGCAGCGAGACCGCACGACGTGGGCGTCCTTGTGTTCGAGGGCATGAAGATGCTCGACCTGTCCGGCCCGGCGGAGGTCTTCGCGGAGGCCAACCGGTACGGCGCCCGGTACCGGCTGAGCATCGTCTCGCCGGACGGGGCGTCGGTGCGTTCGTCCATCGGCATGCTGGTCCCGGCCGACGCGGGCGCGCGGTCCCCCGCCGCCTACGACACGCTGGTCGTCGTGGGCGGTGACGTGCTGCCCGGCTCGTCCGTCGATCCGGCGCTCAGCGAGGCCGCGCGGTCGCTGGCGGACCGGGCGGGACGCGTCGCCTCGGTGTGCACCGGCGCCTTCGTCCTGGGCGCGGCCGGGCTGCTGGAGGGCAGGCGGGCGACGACGCACTGGCAGCACGCCACCACGCTGGCCCGCCGCTGCCCGTCGACGCGGGTGGAGCCCGACGCGATCTTCGTCAAGGACGGTGCCACCTGGACGTCCGCGGGTGTGACGGCGGGCATCGACCTGGCCCTCGCCCTGCTGGAGGAGGACCACGGGCCCGACCTGGCCCGGAAGGTCGCCCGCTCGCTGGTGGTCTACATGCAGCGGGCCGGCGGCCAGTCACAGTTCTCGGCCTCGCTGCGGGGTCCGGCGCCGCGGACGCCCGTGCTGCGCCAGGTCCAGGACGCGGTGCAGGCCGAGCCGGCCGCCGACCACAGCCTGGAGGCCCTGGCTGCGCGCGTGCGGGTCAGTCCGCGGCATCTGACCCGGTTGTTCCGGGCGGAGCTGGACGTCACGCCGGTGAAGTACGTGGAGCTGATCCGGTTCGACATGGCCAAGGCTCTGCTCGACGCCGGGCACAACGCCACGGAGGCCGCCGCGCTGTCGGGCTTTCCCAGTTACGAGAGCCTGCGCCGCGCCTTCGCACGGCACCTGGGCCTGTCCCCCACCCGCTACCGGCACCGCTTCGCCACCACGGCGCCGAGCGCCCGCGCGCGGCCGGACGGCGGCGGGTGAGGCGGTGGCGGGGCGCCACGGCCGTTTTCGAGGGGTTGTCGGCCATCGGGCAGCGGACACCGGGGTGGTGCCCGACGGAAAGTGGGGACACGAACGACGGCACCGATCCCCGGGAGGGCAGCCATGGCCGAGACCATCGCCGGTATCGAGATTCCCGACAGCAAGCTCGCGCGGGAGGCGACCGACCTCATCCGTGACACCACACCGCCGCTGATCTTCCACCACTCGCGCCGGGTGTACCTCTTCGGCAGCCTCCAGGCCGCCGCCCTCGACATCCGCCCCGACCCGGAGCTGCTGTACGTCGCCGCGCTCTTCCACGACACGGGCCTGGTGCCGCCCTACCGCGGCGACGACCAGCGCTTCGAGATGGACGGCGCCGACCAGGCCCGCGCCTTCCTGCTCGCCCACGGCGTCCGCGAGGCCGACGCCGACACCGTGTGGACGGCCGTCGCCCTCCACACCACCCCGGAAGTGCCGTACCGGATGGCCCCCGAGATCGCGGCGACCACCGCGGGCGTCGAGACCGACGTACTCGGCCTGCGCCTGGACCGGCTCACGCGGGCGCAGATCGACGCGGTCACCGCCGCGCACCCGCGCCCGGACTTCAAGAAGCAGATCCTGCGGGCGTTCACCGACGGCTTCGCGCACCGGCCGGGGACCACGTTCGGCACGGTGAACGCGGATGTGCTGGAGCACTTCGTGCCCGGCTTCCGGCGTACGGACTTCGTCGACGTCATCGAGAACTCCGCCTGGCCGGAGTAGCCGGCCCTTCCCGGTACCGGCCCTCCCCCGCTACGGGCTCACCCCAGCTCGGCGACCAGGTCACCGGCGGTCACGCGGATCAGGGCCGGCGCCGCGTCACCGGGGCCGGGGAAGAGCCGGTAGGACGTGCCCGACGCCCGCGGGGGCCGGACGTCCCCGTGGACCGTCGCGACGAAGACCCGCTTGTCGGCGGCGAGCGCGGCCGCGGCCGAGTCGGGTTCGGCGTGTGCGAGATGTTCCTCGGCGTCCTTCAGGGACGACACCCTGACGGCGAACCCGGCCACGGTCTCGTCCGGTCGCCGCCGGTAACGCAGGAGCGCGGACTCCGGTTCCCGGGACACGACGGCCACCTCCTCACAGAGTGCGGCCGCCCGCAGGACCGCGAGGTCCCACAGGGTGGCCCGGCCGCCCGAGGTGAACTGCTGCCAGAGGTCCCCGGCCACCGCGGCCAGACCGGCCCCGCCGTGCGAACCGACGCTCTGGAAGCCGTCCGCGGACGGCAGGTGGGTGTCGGTCCACAGCGCCCGCCGCCGGCCCAGGTCGACGATCATCGGCAGGCACACCTTCGAGTCGCCCGCGAGGTCGAAACGCTGCCGGACGGTGCGCGGGTCGTAGGACGCGTCGCGCGGGCCGTTCGCGGGCAGCGCCATGAAACCCGCGAACGCGTCCGGCAGTTCTTCGAACGGGATGTTGTTGAAGCTGAAGACCAGCGGGACGGCGTAGGCGTCGCCCCGCCGCGCCAGCCGCTCCAGGTCCAGGTCCACGTACTCGGTGGCGCCGCGCGGGGCCGGGGCCGACGTGAGGTCGCCGGAGTGGACCGCCGCGTCCCGGCCGTGCACCAGGTTCGTGTAGTCGCACAGGCCGGTGAAGGTCCAGTCGGCGTCGAAGAACGCGACGGACAGGTCCAGGTCGGTGCGGTTGCCCTGCGGTTCCGTCCAGTGGAGGAACAGCCGGAGCACGGCGCCCCCGGGGAGCGCCTGCGTGCTGCCGCGGCCCACGGTCACCAGGGCCTTCGCGGTGGTCCGCTCGGTGAACGGCACGGTGAGGTCGGTCAGACCGGCGTCCAGCACCGACAGCTCGTACGGCTTCCCGGCGGCGAATCTGCGCAGCAGCTCTCCCTCCAGCAGCGCGACCGTCTCCGCCACCAGCCCGGCGGGCAGCGCGGGGCGCCGCTCGGCGACGGACAGGGCCCGGGTGACGTCTCCTCGCGGGAAGAACACGCGCCGGTCACCGGTGCGGTCCTCGTTGCGCACCCGCAGCGCCCCGAGTGCCGACAGCAGCGGTCCCGGACCCACCTTCGGCAGCCCGCGCCGCAGCGCCTTCTCGAGCTCCGGCACCAGCGCGTCGCCCGTGTGCAGGCGCAGCAACACGTCCAGGCGGCGCACCAGTTCACCCGGGCGCTCCCCGGCGAGGGCCGACGCCCGTCCGGCGTCGCCCTCGGCCACCGCCTGTTCCAGCCGTCCCGCCCAGGTGGCCGGACGGATCCGGGTGCCCTCCACGCGCACGGCGTCCGGGTGCGCGGCGGCCGTGCCCAGCAGGGCGGCGCCGAACGCGGTGTCCGGGTCCGACGGGGTGCCGCGCAGCACCGCCACCGCGAGGGCGGCCCGCGGGTGCCGGGTGTGCCGCTCGAAGGGATGCAGGACCTCCGCGGCCCGCTTCCACGCCGTGGGGTGCCGCAGTACGTCCTCCACCAGGTAGGGCGTCGGCAGGCCGTCGAGGACGGAGAGCAGGTCGCGGCGCAGGGGGCGCGGGACGTTCGTGAAGCGCGACGGTGTCACCAGCCCGGCGTCGCCGCCGGAGAGGACGGCGAGCAGCCGCAGTACGTCGGTGGCGGTGGTGAGCCGCTCGGTCAGCAGCTTGCCCAGGGGCAGCTCCGGCGGCGCCTCGCGCACCAGCGCGCCCAGCACCATCGCCTTGGTCTCGCGGACCGGGATGTCCTCGGGCAGCAGGCCCCGTCCGGCCGGTGTGAGCGGCAGCAGGGTCAGCAGGTCGTCCCGGTCCTGCGGGGAGAGCGGGGTGCGCCGGGCCAGCAGGGCGTCCACGGCCGAGGTGGCGTCGGCGGCCAGGCCGGCGCCCAGGCGCAGCAGCCGCAGGGGGCCCGGTACGGCCGCCTTTGCGGCGCCGACGGCACGGACGGGGCGCAGGAAGGGGTCGTCGGCGTCGATCCGGCGGTGGCACAGCGGGCATCCCGCGTAGTCGGACCCGTCCCAGCACAGCCGGCACACCAGGTGCGCGCAGGGCGACACGGGCAGGACGGTGCGCGCCTCGCCGCACAGCACGCAGGGCTGTTCCGGCTGCTGGAGCAGGAAGGCGAAGACCCGGTCCACGTACAGCGCCTCGGTGTCGCGGGGCACGGTGCGGGGGAAGCGACGGAAGAGCGGGGTGTGGGTGCGGTCGGAGCCGAGCAGGTCGTCGGCCAGTGAGACGAGGCGCACGTGCGCGGCCGCCAGCTCCTCGGAGCTCAACGAGACCAGAACCGCGTGCAGTTGCGCGGAGACGACATGGCCGCAGCCGAGCAGCTCGGCCTCGAGCCGGCGCAGTGCCGGTCCCGTTCCGCCACCCGGCTCGGATCCTTCGTCCACGTACACGGTCTGGTCGCGGCGCAGCAGTACGGACTCGGCAGCGAGCAACAGAAGGCCCTCCACGACGGCTCAGGACGGAAGAACGAGGGCGGAGAGTGGGCGCGCCGGTTCTTTTCAGGAAGGTGAGAAGGATGCGCGCCGGGGAGCCGCCCCCGTTGCCGTTCATCTCACCACAGGCTCGCCGCACCGCCAACGCATTTTCCGGGCCGGGGGTCGCGGGCCCCGCGGAGGGTTCAGTGCGCCGGCACGGACGGCCCCGCGAGGGCCTTGTCGTGCTGTGCGGCGGTCAGCCGGCGTACGAAGAGGATCGCGAGCACCGCGGCCAGGGCGTCGAAGCCGGCACTGGCCATCACCAGCCCCGCCGCGTCACGGATCGCGTCGACGTCCTGGGCCTTGTCGTACGTCCTCGACGCGTAGCGGTCGAAGACCGTGGCCCAGACCCAGGCGCCCCACCAGGCGTTGAGGAGTACCCGGTGCCGCAGCACCCCGCTGTAGGGGTCGGGCTGGGCGGCCCGCAGTACGTCGGCGGCGATGCCGCGCGGGATCCAGAGGTTGGCGATCGGGATGAACCAGCAGGCGATCGCCCAGCCGGGAGTCCTGCGCTGGGTGTCGGGCGCGAAGACCTCCGCGTTGTGGCGGACCCGGTGGAACCAGATGATGAAGACCACGGCCGTCGCCAGCACGGCGACGACGTACAGCACGGTCGACCCGGCCATCGCGTAGTCGGCGCGGCTCGCCTCACCCTCGTCGAAGTCGACCACGCCGCCCGAGGCGACCTTGTCCATCAGCGACCGCATGTTGAGCGATGCCGCGACGATCAGCAGATCGGCGACGATGACGACACCGAGCAGCACGCTGACGGCCTTCGACAGGCCGACGGGCGAGCGCAGCACGGGGCCGGGCGCGGGCGGGTGCGAACTGGGCATGGGTGTGGACGCATACGTCATGACGGGCCCCCCGGAATGGTGTTGAGCGCGGCGCCCTGTCCCAGGACGGCGCGGCAGACGACCGCGGGTGCGCGGTCGGCCCCGGGACTTTATCCCACGCCGGAGAGGATTCAATCGGGGCGTCCGGTGACGGCCACCCCGGCGCCGAGCCCGATCATGGCCAGGCCGCCGGTGCCACCGATCAGCGCGGTCCTGCGAGGAGAACGGCCCAACCAGTCGCGCGCCCTCGACGCGGTCAGCCCCCCAGATCCCGTCGGAGAGCAACTGCAACAGGGCGCCGGCCAGGCCGAGAAGGAGTATCTGTGCTGCGACGTGACCGGCCTCGCGATCGGTGCTGCCGGCAGGTGGCCCCGCGGTGACACCCGTGCCCACCGCCCGGCTCCTCCAACTCGCCCGCAACGCCTTCGCGCCCAGGGAAGACGGGACTCACCGGACCGGCTTTCGACCTAGGCCATGCGTCCGGCAGTCCTCAGACCGTCAGTTCGCTCTGGGCCGGGGCCACACATGCGGGCGGGTGCCGGATGAACCACTCCGTCGCCAGCAGCCGCTCCCGGGCGTGGGGCGCGAGCCCGGCGATCACGCCCGGCAGCGCGCCCCGCTGCACTTCGGAGCGGTGGGCCAGTACCGCGGCGATCTTCCGGTCCAGCCAGGCGCGGACGTCGACGGTCGCGGTGACGTGCTCGTCCGAGACACTGAACCACGCCTTGCGCGCCCCGACCACCTCGCTCAACGCCGGCCGGGCGAGCACCCCGCCCGCCGACAACGACTCGTCGTCCGGGTGGGCGAAGACGGCGAGCAGACTCGGCGGGGGCACGGGCATGGGCGGGGACCTTTCGGCTCGGACGGGAATCGATCGTACGCGCCGGCCGGGAGGGGAACGGACGCCGCCGGTCCGGCCTCACGAGGCCTTCGCGCCGACCGGCTCGGGGGCGTCGGTCTGACCGCGGACGGCCAGCCGGGGGCCCAGGACGGCGATGTACAAGAAGAGCACGGCCATGACCGCGGCCCCCGCCCACATGGCGTTCTGCCGACCGTTCGACGAAGGATTCGCGTGCCGCCCGGATCAGTTCCCGCGCGTACGGGCCGCGTGGATCGTCGGCCGTTCAGCCCGCGAGGGCCTGGGTGATCTGCCGGGTGGTCTGTGCCGCGACCCTCGGGCTGTCGGCGGCGTAGGCCGTGTAGGCGTTGAGGCCCGTCGCGAGGGCCCAGCCGCGCCCCCGGGTCCAGGTGGCGTCGTCCACACCGAGCGCCGTGCGGAAGGCGGCTCGCGGCGCGGCCGACATCAGAGTGAAGGCGATGGTCAGGTCACGGGCCGGGTCACCGATGCCGAGTTCGCCGAAGTCGATGACCGCGCTGAGGCGGCCGTCGGCGGTCAGCAGGTTGCCCGTGTGGAAGTCGCCGTGGAACCAGACCGGAGGGCGGTCCCAGTCGGGGGCGCTCAGCGCCGCGTCCCACAGTCCGGTCATGGCGGCGGCGTCGAACACGCCGTCGACCTCCGCGATGGCGGCGCGCGTCGCCCGGTCCCGGACGGCCAGCGGCGAGCCGGTGAGGTCCGGGCGGGCGACCGGTGACGCGGTCTCCCCGGGCGCGAACCGTTGCAGTGCGCTCAGGAACCCGGCCAGTTCGACGGCGGCCTCGCACGAGTCGCCCAGGGTCCGGACGGTGGCCGCCTCACCCTTCAGCCAGCGGGTGACCGCCCAGGTCCACGGATAGCCGAAGCCGGGTTCTCCCACCGCCACGGGGACCGGGACCGCCAGAGGCAGGTGCGGGGCGAGCCGGGGCAGCCACTCGGAGTCCTTCCTGGCCTGCCCCAGGGCACCGGCATGGCAGGGCAGCCGGACGGCGAGGTCTTCGCCGAGCCGGTGGATCACGTGGTCCGAGCCCGCCGGTTCGAACCGTTCCAGCGGCAGTTCCGCCCACTGCGGGAACTGGCTGTCCACCAGGCGTCTCACCAGCGCGGTGTCGATCGAGGGGCGGTCCGGAGTGCTTCCGGTCGGCAAGGACGTCTCCTTACGTCGGCCCGCTGCGCGCCGCGGGCGGTCAGGGCCATGGAACGGCGTCGCCCGTTGCCCTGTCGACCGGATTTCTCCGTCGCGCCTCTCGTCCGGAGGCGGCGGCCTCACGCGGCCGGGCGTCCCGTCGGGTGGCCGTCCACGTACGTCTCCACGACCTCGATGTCTCCGATGCGCGAGGTGTCGACGCGCCGGGGGTCGTCGCCGAGCACGACCAGGTCGGCCCGCTTGCCCGGGGTGAGGCTGCCCAGGTCCTCCTCCCAGTGGCAGGCGTGGGCGGCGGCGACGGTGTAGGCGTGCAGGGCCTCGTCGAGGGTGATCCCCTCGTCGGGGCCGATGGTCAGGCCGGACTCGGAGGCGCGCTCGACCATGAACTGGACGGCGCGCAGCGGCGATCCGTCCGTGACGGGGCGGTCCGAGCTGCCCACCAGGCGGACGCCGTGGTCCAGGAAGGCCCTGCCGCGGTAGAGCCAGGGGGCGCGCTCCTCGCCCATGACGGCGGCGTAGTCGTCGCCGAAGTACCGGAGGAAGTTGGGCTGCACGACCGCGCTGACCCCGAGTCGTGCGAAGCGCGGGAGCTGGTCGGGGCGGATGAGGCCGGCGTGCTCGACGCGGTGCCGGGCGTCGGGGCGCGGGCGCAGCCGCTGGGCGCGTTCGAGGGCGTCGAGGGCCACGTCGGCGGCACGGTCACCGATCGCGTGCACGGCGAGCTGCCAGCCGGCGAGGTGGCCGTCCACGATCGTGTCGGCGATGACGTCCGGGTCGTCCTGCAACTGCCCCGCGTGGCCGAGCCCTTGGTAGGGGACGGTGAGTGCGGCGGTGCGGGCCATCATGCCGCCGTCGGTGAAGACCTTCAGCGCGCCGACGGACAGCCGGTCGTCGCCGAAGCCGGTGCGCAGGCCCAGGCCGAGCGCCCGGGGGATGCCGTCGCTCTTGTGGGCGGCGACCGGGTGCAGGGTGTCGGCGGCCACCATGAGCTGCACCCTCAACGGCAGCAGGCCCTTGTCGCGGGCGAGTTGGTAGGCGCCCAGCTCGACCGGGCTGTGGCCCAGGAGGGCGCCGCCGATCCCCGCTTCGGCGCAGGCGGTGACTCCCTCGGCCAGGCAGGTGCGGGCGGCCCGCCCGATCGCCTCGGCCAGCTCCTCCTGGGCGTACGGCAGTCGCAGGGCGCGGGCGGCTCCCATGGCGCCCTCGGCGAGGAAACCGTTCTCGTGCGGGGTGCCGGCGGGGAGCAGGTCCAGGACGGCGGAGTTGACGACGCAGCCGTGCCCGGAGTCGTGCATCACGTACAGCTTGTGGCCGTGGCTGACCTTGTCGAGTTCGGCGGCGGTCAGGTGGCGGCCCAGCACCCGCTGGTCGTATCCGGCGATGCTCACCCAGGTGCCGGGCGTGCCCTTGCGGGTGACGGCCTCCTCGACGCGGGCGAGCACGTCGTCGATCCGTGTGCACCCGGCGATGCTCGGGGTGCTCTGCTTGAACCCGGTCCAGGCCAGGTGGACGTGGGCGTCGATGAAGCCCGGCAGTACGGTGGCGCCCTGGAGGTCGACGACCTCGCGGGCGGGCACGGACGTCACCGCGTCGTCGAGCCCCACGATCCGGCCCCGCCAGATGCCCAGGTCGTGTGCGACGGGGTGGCCGGGGTCCATGGTGAGAAAGCGCGCGTTGGTCAGCCGGGTGCGGAGCATCGGGCGTCAGGCGTCCGTCGCCCGAGTGAGGGAACGGGGGCGCAGGTCCGTCCAGTTGGCTTCGACGTAGGCGAGACAGGCGTCGCGGCTGTCTTCCCCGAAGACGGTCGTCCACCCGCCGGGCACCTGGGCGAAGGACGGCCAGAGCGAGTGCTGGCCCTCGTCGTTGACGAGGACGAGGAAACGGCCGTCGGCGTCGTCGAAGGGGTTGGTGCTCATGCGCGGGGCCTCCCGATGCATTAGGTTAGGCTCGCCTAATCGAGATCGAGCTTAGCTTTCCCGCTTTCCGCTCCACAAGGAGACGTCGATGAGGCTCGTGGGGGAAGAGGCGTTCGCCGCGTACGGGTTGCGCGGCACGCCGGGCAGCGACGGTTTCTGGGCGGCCGCGAGGACGCCCGTGGCGGCACCGGCAGGCGACGGCTGGACGACGCTGTTCCTGCGGCGCGGGTCCGAGGCAGCGAGCGTCGTCTTCGAGAGCTGGTCGGAGCCGGTGCCGCTGCGCCGGTGGGGTGACACGGACTGCTGGTACGCCGAGGTGCGGATGCCCGCACGGCTGCGGGTGACGTACTGGTTCCTCGCGGGCGGCGCGGCGTACGCAGACCCCCTGAACCCGGTGGGCGCGGGCGGCGACCGGTCCATCGCCGCGACCCCCGACGCACCGGCCCAGCCGCACTGGCCGGCCGTCGGCGCCGACGACGTACTGCCGCTGCCGCGCACCCGGTTGCGCTGGACCGGTGGGCTGCTCGGCGGGCGGCGTACCGTGCGGGTCCATCCGGTGGGCGGCGGCGGGCCGGTGGTCCTGCTGCTCGACGGGGACGACTGGCTGCACCTGCACCCCGCGATGACCGCGTTCGCATCGGCGGTCGCCGGCGGTGACATGCCGCCGGTCACCCTCGTGTTCCTGCCGGCCAGGGACCGGACGGCGGAGTTCGGGTGCCGTCCGGAGCTGTGGGAGGCGGTCCGGGACGAGCTGCTGCCGCTGGTGCTGGATTCCGGGGTGCCCGCGGACCCGGGGCGGCTGGTGGTGGCGGGGCAGAGCCTCGGCGGGCTGAGCGCCCTGTACGCGGCGCTGCGGTTTCCGGACCTGGTGGCGCGGGTCGCCTGCCAGTCGGCGTCGTGCTGGTGGACGCCCGGTGCGGCGGAGCTCGCGGATCCGCTGGGCGGTCCGGTCGGCGGGTTTCTCGCCGAGCTTCTGCGTCAGGGACCCGATCTGTCCGGCCTGCGGGTCGCCTTCGACGTGGGGGAGCACGAGCCGCGGATGCTTCCGCACTGCGAGCTGGTGGAGAGCCTGGCCGAAAGGGCCGGTGCGACGGTGCGGGTCGCGCGGTCGCCGTCGGGCCACGACCGGGCGGGCTGGCGGCACGCGCTGCTGCGGGACGTCGCCTGGGCTCTCGCCGGATCCGACCGCCGGTAGCCGCGGTGGCCCCGCGGCCCCGTTGCGGGCGCGGTGCCCGGGGTGGGTGGCGTCGGCCACCCACCCGGTACTTCGTGCCGTCCTCAGCTCTGCGGACGGCTGCCGTGGTTGGCGCCGTTCTTGCGGCGGGCCTTCTTCTTGCGACGTCGCTTCGAGGACATCGAAACCTCCTGTTTCTCATATTTCCGGACAGCGTGCACCGGTTTGTCACCACCGGTGATCACTGAGCCCCTTTCCCAGCCACGCTGTCGCAAACACGCGAAACGGAGGCAAACAGGTGGCGCGCGTCACCGCTGCCGGAGGTCACCGGGCCACCGCCAGGCAGTAGCCCTCGTCGGTGGCGAGGAGGTTGCGGTGCGTGTCCTCGGCGGTGATCACGCCGTCGTCCAGGACGAGGACCCGGTCGGCGACGTCCAGCAGTGCGGGACTGCTGGTGATCACGACGGTGGTGCGGCCCCGGCGCAGCTCGGCCACATTGCGCGCGATGAGCTGCTCGGTCACGGCGTCGACGGCCGTCGTCGGGTCGCGCAGCACGAGGACGTCGGCGTCGGCGGCGAGGGCGCGGGCCAGGGAGAGACGCTGGCGCTGCCCGCCGGAGAGGTTCGCGCCCCGGTCTCGGACGGGGTGGTCGAGGCCGTCGCGGTGCAGGGCGACCACGTCGGTCAGCATGGACGCCTCGACGGCCTCCGGGACCGTCCGGCTGGTGCCGGAGGGGTCGATGTTGGTGCGCAGGGTGCCCGCGAAGATCTCCCCGTCGTACGGGTTGACCAGCAGCTGCGCGCGGACCGCCTCCACCGACAGGTCCGCGAGGTCCCGGCCCGAGACGCGCACCACTCCCTCGTAGGCGTCGGGCGGCACGCGCAGGGCGAGCACCGCCGCGAGGTCGGCCGCGGCGTGCGGCTGGTAGGCGGCGATCGCCACGAACTCCCCGGCCGCGACGTGGAACTTCAGCTCGCGCAGGGCGCCGTGGCGCACGCAGTCGGCCTCGAGCCCGCCGCCGGCGGCCGGCCGCTCGGCCCCCGGGGTCGTCACCGGCGGCGCGTTAAGTACCAGCGCCATCCGTTCGGCGGAGGCGCGCGCGATCATCACGTACTTCGGCATCTCGGAGAAGAGTTTGAGCGGCTCCATGATGAACTGCGCGAGCCCCACCGCCATGACGAGTTCACCGATGTTGATCCGGCCCTCGAACGCCAGCCAGCCGGCCGTGAGGGTCACCGCGGCGGCGAGGACCGCGTTGAGGGCCAGCGCGGTGCCCGCGTAGACGCCGTTCACCTTCGCGACGGTGACGGCTTGGCGCTTCGCCTCCGTGCTGACCCTCCGGTAGGACCGGAACGCGGAGTGGTTGCCGCCGAAGCCGTGCAGCGGACGCAGGCCGATGATCAGATCGGCGACTTTGGCGCCCGCCCGCGCCACCCGGGCCTGCTGTTCCCGGGTACTGGAGCCGATCCGTCCGGACATCACGCTCAGGACCGTCAGGATCGCGACCGTCCCCGCAATCACGAGCACCCCGAGCCGCAGGTCGGCGAGGGCCAGGGCGACGGCCGCGATCAGCACCGCGACCAGCGAGCTGATCAGCAGCGGCACCACCTCGATGATGTCGGCGGTCTGGTCGGCGTCCTCGGTGGCGATGGTCAGCACCTCGCCGGACTTCAGGTCGACGTCCCTGGCCACCGGCTGGAGTCCACAGCCCGCCACCCGCACGCGCCAGCGGTGGGCCTCGGTGGTGTTGGCCTTCTGCAGGACCCGCATCCCGAACCGCCACGACAGCGACACGGTCGTGATGATCACCGCGAGGGCGGCGATCGACACGCCGAGCGAGCCGGGGCTCCGGTCGCGCATGGTGTGTTCGACGATCAGGCCGAGGGCGATGGGGAAGGCCGTCTCACCGGCCTGATACAGGCCCATGAGGAGCGTGCCCCCGGCCATGGCGCCCACATTGCGGCGCAACGCGGTCCGCAGGATGTCGGACCCCGGTCGGGGCCGCTTCGTGTCAGCAGTTGTCATCGAGGTGGCGGGCAATCGCTTCCGGGGTTCGCAGGATGAACAGATCGCGGATGGTGATCACCGGACCGTACTCCCGGCGGAGCAGCCCCGTCAGCCGCACCGCCAGCATGGAGTGTCCGCCTAGGGACACGAAGTCGCTCACCGCGCTCACCTCGTCGTCGTCCAGGTCCAGTGCCTCGGCGAAGAACGCGCACACCGCGGTCTCGGTCTCCGTCACCGGACCGCGCTCCCCCGCCGTCGTCAGCGCACCCAGCGGTCTGGCCTCGGGCAGCGCCTTGGTGTCGGCCTTCCCGTTCACGGTCAGGGGGATGCCGTCGACCTGCGCGTAGTGCGTCGGGCGCAGGAAGTCCGGCAGCCCGGCGCCCACTTCGGCGGCGACCTGCGCCAGGTCGGCGCCGTCCAGCACGAGGTAGGCGGCCAGCCGGTACGCGCCGTCGACCTGTGGGTCGGGCTGGGCGACCGCGGCGACGAAGCGCACCGCCGGGTGGGCCGCGAACACGGCCTCGACCTCGCCGAGTTCGACCCGGTGGCCCCGTATCTTGACCTGCTGGTCGGTGCGGCCCAGGTACGTCAGGTTGCCGTCGGGCCGCCGCACCACCAGGTCCCCGGTGCGGTACATGCGCTCGCCGGGTGCGCCGAAGGGGCAGGCGACGAAGCGGTGCGCGGTCTGCGCGGGCTGCCCGAGGTAGCCGCGCGCGATGCCGATGCCGGAGACGTACAGCTCGCCGGGCACACCGTCCGGCAGCGGTCGCAGCCATGGGTCCAGGACGTACACGTCGGTGTTGTCGATCGCCACCCCGACCACCGGGTCGGGGCACTCGAAGGTGCCGACGCCGAGGGTGTTGATGGTGTACTCCGTGGGCCCGTACAGGTTGTAGCCGGCCGTCCCCTGCGTGTCCGCGAGCCGCTGCCACAGGGCCGGGGTGACGGCCTCGCCGCCGAGCAGCACCAGCGCGGGCCTGCGCGCCGGATCGTCGAGCAGTCCCTCGGCGGCCAGTTGCTGCGCGTAGGTCGGGGTCACGTTGACGACGTCGATGCCGTGCTCCAGGCAGTACGCGACCAGCCGGGGCGCGTCGCGGCGCAGTTCCTCGTCGCAGATGTGCACCTCGTGGCCGTCGGCGAGCCACAGCAGTTCCTCCCACGACATGTCGAACGCGAAGGACACCGTGTGGGCGATCCGGAAGACCCGGTGCCCGTGCTCGGCCAGCACCGGTCCGAAGATCCGCCGTTGGTGGTTGACCAGCATGTTGGTGAGTCCGGCGTACTCGGTCACCACGCCCTTGGGCTTCCCGGTCGAGCCGGAGGTGTAGATCGTGTACGCGGGGTGCCGCAGCCGGTCGGGGTCGTCGGGGTCGAACGTCGTGAACGGGTCGGCCTCGGGCAGTGGGCGGTCCAGTTCGATCAGGTCGCCGGTCAGGCGGGGCGACACGGCGCTCACCGTGAGGATCACCTCCGGGCGGGCGTCGGCGACGATCGCGGCGATCCGTTCGTCGGGGTGGTCCAGTTCCAGGGGCACGTACGCGGCGCCGACGCGCAGTACGGCGAAGAGCGCCACGATCGAGTCGAGGGAGCGCGGGACCGCGACGCCCACGGTCTTCTCCGGTCCGATGCCGCGCCGGGCGAGCACACCGGCCACTTCGCGGCTGCGGTCCCGCAGCTCGGCGAAGGTCATGGCCGCGCCGTGGGCGACGAGCGCCACCCGTTCCGGGTCGCGGTCCGCGGCCAGGTCGAAGCGGTCGACGACGGTGTCCGTGCCGACGTCCGTGCGGCGGGTGGGAGCCGGCTCGGGTCCCACCCCCGGCAGTGCGCCGACGGGTCCGGCCGACCGTGTCAGGTCGTCGAGTACGCGCAGGTAGTCGTCGAGGAGGCGGCGGGCGTGCGCGGTGTCGTGGTCGCGGTACTCCAGTTTGACGGTGAGCCGGTCGCCGGGGGTGACGACCCAGGTGAACGGGTAGTGCGTGGAGTCGTCGGCGCGTACCGAGGTGATGCCGTGCTCGGCGTTCATCTCGGCGAGGGCGTCCAGGTCGAGGAAGTTCTGGAGCACGAACAGGTTGTCGAAGAGGGTGTCGTGCCCGCTGGCCCGCTGGATCTCGCCGAGCCCGAGGTGCTCGTGCTCCATCGCCTCGACGCGGGCCGTCTGCACGGCCGTCAGGTACTCGCGCACCGTGTCGCCCGGCCGTGGCCGCGTCCACGTCGGCACGGTGTTGAGCAGCACGCCGACGATGCCGGACAGTCCCTCGCCCTCCCGGCCGGAGACGGTCACGCCGAACACGGCGTCCTCCCGGCCCGTGCGGGCGCCCAGCAGCAGGCCGAAGGCGCCGGTCAGCACCGAGTTGAGGGTGACGCCGTAGGCCCTGGCGGCCGCCCGCAGCCTCTCGGACCGCTCGGCGGAGAGCGTGTGCACGAGGGCGCGCGGCAGCTCGTCGGGGAGGTCGGGGGCCGGTCCGGCCAGCAGCGTCGGCCCGGACAGGCCGGACAGGTGCCCGGCCCAGAAGCGTTCCGCGACGGCGGGGTCCTTGGCGGCGAGCGACCGGGCGTGGTCCTCGAAGCTCGGCGTGGCCGGGACCGGGACCGGAGGCTTCCCCGCCAGGACGGCCCGGTAGGCGTCGAACAGGTCCCGCAGCACGATCTCGCGGGACCAGCCGTCCCACAGCAGCAGGTGGTAGCTGAGCAGCAGTCCGTCGCGGTCGTCGGGCAGGCGCACCACGGTGAGCCGGATCAGCGGTGGCTCCGCCGGGTCGAAGCCGGTACTCCGGTCCCCGGCCCGCAGGGCCTCCACCTCCGCGTCGGTCGCCGCCTCGACCGTACGGACGGCGACCCGCCGGCCCGCCGAGAGGACCTGTATCGGGTTTCCGTCCGCGTCGGTGGTGAAGCCGGCGCCCGCTACGGGGTGCCGCGCGATCACGTATGCCATCGCGTCGGCCAGCGCGCCCGCATCGAGGCGCCGGTCGAAGGTGAACCAGCTCTGCGCGACGTAGTGTCCGGCCGGGCCCGTCAGCTGGGCCTGGAAGAACAGGCCGCGCTGGAGCGGGGTGACCGGTGCCGTGCGCTCGGCCGTCGCGGCGGCGTCCGCGATGCGGGTCAGTGCGTCGTGCCAGTGCCCGGTGATCTCGTCGGGGACGCCCTCGGCGAGCGTGAAGGCCGCGTACAGGCTGCCGGTGGCCTCGTCGGTCCAGGCGTTGACCTCGACGGCGTACGGGCTGCCCTGGGCGCCGGGGGTGAGGTGCGGTGTGCGGGACTCGCTGCCCCGGCCCAGGTAGTTGAGGAGCACCTGCGGGCGTGCGGTCAGCAGGGGTGCCGTCTGCGGGCCGAGGTACCTGAGCCGGCCGTAGGCGACGTGCGCGTCGTCGTCCGGGCGGCGGGCGTCGGCCTCCTTCGCGGCCGCCACGGGATCGGTGTGCGCCGTCAGCCGTACGGGCGCGACGGCGGTGAACCAGCCGACGGTGCGGGTGTAGTCGTGGTGCGGGAGGGCGGGCACCCGGCCGTGCCGCTCCAGGTCGATCGCGAGGTCGGCGGGCTCGGGCTGGACGCGGGTGAGTGCGGCGCGCAGGGCGCCGCAGAGCAACTCGGTGACGCCGATGCCGAGCGCGGCCGGTGCGGTGCGCGTCAGGCGTTCGCTCACGTCGGGCGCGAGCACGACCGTGGTCTCGCGCCGTGCGCCGCCGGCGGGGAGCGGCGCGGGCGCCTGGAGCGTGGTGATCCAGCGGTCCAGGTCGTCGGCCTCACGGACGGGCCGGGAGGCGAGTGCCTCGGCGTACTCGGCGTAGGGGGTGGTCGGCGGGGGCAGGGGCGCTCCGCGCATGGCGGTGGTCAGGTCGTCCAGCAGGATGAGCCAGGACACCGAGTCGACGGCGAGGTGGTGGACGGTGACCACCAGGGTCCGGCTCGCCTCCAGCCAGGAGAACGCGACGACGTGTCCGGACTCGGGGTCGAGCCGTCCCGCGGCCGCGTTCGCCGCGGTGGTCGCGTCCGCGTCCGCCCGCTCGACGGTGACCTCGCGGGCGGGTTCGGTCCGCAGGGACCACACCCCGTGGTCGACGCGCAGCCGCAGCCGCAGGACCGGATGGGCGACGACGACGGCGCGGGCGGCGCGTTCGGCGTCGGCGAACCCGGTGCCCTCGGGCGCCGGCACCGCCCTGGCCTGGGCGAACCGGGCGAGTGAGCCGCCCAGTTCCCGCTGGCGCAGGATGATGGGCGTGGGCGGCAGCGGCCCGTCCTCGTGGCGGACGGGTCCGGCCTTCGCGACCGGTTGTGGGGCGGCTCCTTCCGCCGCCAGGTGCGCGGCGAGCGCGCGGGGGGTCTTGCGGAGGAACACGTCCTTTGGGGCGACCGGCAGGCCCAGGGCGCGGGCTCGGTTGATGACGGTGATGGCGACGATGCTGTCGCCTCCGGCGCGGAAGAAGTCGGTGTCGGCGTCGACGGGTACGCCGGGCAGGGTGTCGGTGAAGATCTCCACCAGGGCGGCGAGTGCGGCACCGTCCGGGCCGCCGTCCGCGCTTCGCGGCACGCTCTCCGGGTGTTCCCGCGCCGCGCGCTCGGTCAGTGCCTTGCGGTCCAGTTTGCCGTTGACCGTCAGCGGCAGGGCGTCCAGGGGCAGTATCCGGCCCGGCACCATGTACGCGGGCAGCTTCGCCGACAGGACCCCGGTGAGGTTGGCGGGCGCCCGGCCCACGACGTGGGCGACCAGGTGGTCGCCGCTGTCCGCTACGGTGACGGCCGCGTCGGCCACGCCGTCGATCTCCCTGATCGCGGACTCCACCTCGCCGAGTTCGATGCGGAACCCCTTCAACTGAACCTGGTCGTCGGCGCGGCCCGTGAACTCCAGCTCGCCGTCGAGCGTACGGCGGGCGAGGTCGCCGGTGTGGTACATGCGGGAGCCGTCGCCGGTGAACGGGTTCGCCACGAATCGGCCCGCGGTGAGTCCGGGCCGCCCCAGGTAGCCGAGCGTCAGCTGGTCACCGGCGACGTAGATGGCGCCCTCCTCCCCCGGCGGTACCGGGCGGAGCCGGTCGTCGAGCAGGTGGGTGACCAGGCCGGGCAGCGCGCCGCCGATCGGGCTGGCGTCGTCGCCGGTGGTGAAGTCGGCGTCGGTGAGCACTCGATGGGTGACGTGGACGGTGGTCTCGGTGATGCCGTACATGTTGACCAGTTCGGGCGAGGCGGTGCCGTGCCGGGCGACCCAGTCGCGCAGCCGCCCGATGTCCAGTGCCTCGCCGCCGAAGACGACGCGGCGCAGTGCGGGCAGCGCTTCGCCGGCCTCCCGGTCGGCCTCCATGAACTGGTGGAACGCCGACGGCGTCTGGTTGAGCACGGTCACCCCCCGCTCGCGGACCAGGCGGTGGAAGTCGGCCGGGGAACGGGTCAGGCCGTACTCCGGCACGAGCAGTTCCCCGCCGTGCGCGAGCGCGCCCCAGAGCTCCCAGACCGCGAAGTCGAAGGAGAAGGAGTGGAACTGGACCCAGACGTCGTCCGGGCCGAAGGCCATGTCGCGCCGGGTGTTCGCGAGCAGCGTCACAACGCTGGAGTGCGGGACGACGACGCCCTTGGGCCGGCCGGTCGATCCGGAGGTGTAGATCACGTACGCCGGGTCGTGCCACCCGGGTCCGGTGTCCGGGCCGGTGGCGTCCGCCGACGGCTCGTTCCGTCGCGGTTCGACTCCCCGCACCTCGTCCCCCTGGACGAGTACGCGCGCCCGCACGCCCGCCCGGGACAGCAGCCGGGTGAGCCGGTCGTGCTGCTCGGCGTCGACCAGGACGACCTGCGGGGAGGCGTCGGCGAGGACGTACTCCAGTCGGTCGTCGGGATAGGACAGGTCGAGCGGCACGTACGCGGCGCCCGCGCTGACGGTCGCGACCAGGGCGACGACCTGTTCGACGGAGCGCGGGAGGGCGACGGCGACCAGTCGGCCCGGCCCGGCACCGGCGGTGCGCAGTGCCGAGGCCAACGAGTCTTTCGCCGTGGCCAGTTCGCCGTACGTCAGGGACCGCCTGGCGCCGTCGAGAGCGCACTGGGTGACGGCGACGGCGGCGGGATCGCGGCGCGCGGCGGCGTCGAAGAGCCCGGCCAGGGTGGTCCGGGTGACCGGTTCGGGCCGCCGGGTCCCCTCGGAGGCCACGGCGTCGACCAGGGCGTCCGGCCGGGTGAGCAGGCCGGTGAGGGTCCGGACGAACGTGCGCAGGAGCCCCCTGGCGCTCGTCTCCCGCAGCAGTTCACCGTCGTAGATCAGGTTGAAGCGCGGACGGCCGCCGGCCGTGCGTTCCGCCACCAGCGTCAACGGGTAGTGGGGTGCGCCCTCGTTCTCGATGCCGGTGATGACCAGCGTGTCGTCCGGCCGCCGCAGAGCCTCGACGTCGGGCGCGACGTCGAAGACCACCAGAGTGTCGAACAGGGTGCCGGTGCCGGCCGCGCGGGCGAGTGCGGACAGGGAGACGTGCTGGTGGGGCAGTACCGCGCTCTGGTGCTCACGGACCGAGGCGAGCAGTTCACGGGCGGTGGTGGCGGCTGACCACCGGGCGCGCAGGGGGATGGTGTTGATGAACAGACCCACCATGTCCTCGACGCCGGGCACGTCGGCGTCCCGTCCGGACACCGTGGAGCCGAACACCACGTCGGTGCGGCGCAGGATGCCGCCCAGCGTCACCGCCCAGGCGCTGTGCACGGCCACGCTCAGCGGTACGCCGGCCGACCGGGCGGCCGCGTCGATGTCCTCCGCCGGTTCCACGGCAGTGTCGGCGAACCGGTCGGACGGGGTGTGTCCCTCGGCGACCAGTGAGGGGCCGGCGAGTCCGGCGAGCTGTTCGCTCCACACCCGGTCACCGAGCCCGTCGTCGTCTCGCGCGAGCCGGCGTACGTGGTCGGGGAAGCCGCCGAGCGGGTACGCCGTCCCCGGCGTGTGGTACTCGGCCAGCAGGGTGCGGAGCATCGGCATCACCGACCAGCCGTCGGCGACGATGTGGTGGACGGTCTGCACGAGGACGCTCCGGCCGGTGCCCCGGCGGACGAGCGTGCAGCGCATCAGCGGGCCGGTGGCCAGGTCGAAGCCGGCGCGGCGGTCCCGCTCGGCCAGGTCGCGGATCTCGTCGGCGGTGATGCCGGGGCGGTCCAAGGTGGTGAAGGGTGCCTCGGCACCGCCCTCCAGTACGGAGACCACCCGGCCGTCGGCGAGGGGCACGAACCTGGCGGCCAGGTTCGGGTGGAGGGTGAGCAGGCGGGTGGCCGCCGCGGCCAGCCGGTCGGCGTCCACCTCGCCTTCGAGGGTGAGCAGTTGCTGCTCGACGTAGCTGCCGGTGGAGTCGTCGTCGTAGACGGAGTGGAAGTACAGGCCCTCCTGGAGCGGGGTCAGCGGCAGGACGTCCCGCAACGCCGGGCCGTCCAGGGCGTCGACGTCGGACTGGGTGAGCGTCAGCGGGGCGAAGTCGCTGGGCGAGTGGCCGCCGTGTTCGAGGGCGGCCAGCCCGGTCAGGGCCTGGAGGTAGTAGGCGCCCAGGGTGTCGATGTCCTCCTCGGTGAACGTTCCCTCGGGCCAGGAGAGGGTGGTGGCGAGTCGGTATCCGCCGGCCGGGTCGGGTTCGGCGATCGCGTTGAACTCCAGGAGCCGCGGCAGCCGCATCCTCGGGTCCCGGCGTTCGCCCAGCTGCCCTGTCGTGTCGGAGAGTTGCCAGTCACCGGGCGCGCCCGCCTCGAAGCGGCCCAGGTAGTTGAAGAGCACCTGGGGTGCGGGGGCGTCGAACTCGCTGTCGGCGAGGTGGCGCAGGGCGCCGTAGGAGACGCCGTTGTCCGGGACCCTGGAGAGGTCTTCCTTGACCGCCTTGAGCGCGGCGGCCAGGTACTCGGGGGTGGTGGGGTCGGCGGCCGGTCCGGGGTCCACGGTCACCGGGAAGAGGGTGGTGAACCAGCCGACGGTCCTGGACAGTTCGGGCTCGAAGCCGGCGGTGGGCGCCACGAACCGCGGCTCGCGGCCGTGGCCTTCGAGTTCGACGTACGCGAAGGTCTGGTCCTGTCCGAGGTCGCGGCGTCGGCGGACGAGGGCGACGGCGAGCGCGGTCAGCAGGACGTCGTTGACGCCGGCGTGGAACTTCGCGGGTGTCTCGCCCAGCAGTGCGGCCGTGACCTCGGGGTCCACCGAGACGGTGCGGAGTCGTTCCCGGGCGACGGTGTCCGACTCCTTCAGGGCCCGCCTGCCCAGCGGCCGGTCAGGGCCCGGCAGGGGCCAGCGGTAGTAGCTGCTGTCCGCGTCGAACGCCGCGCGTTCCAGCAGTTGGGTCCAGCGGCGGAACGACGTGCCGGACGAGGGCAGTTCGACCGGCGCTCCGGAGGCGTACTGGCGCCACGCGGTGGCCAGGTCCTCCATCAGGATCCGCCAGGAGACGCCGTCGATCACGACGTGGTGGGCGACCAGAACGAGCCGGCGGGCGTCCCGGTTCCACACGGCGCTCAGCATGGCGCCGTGGTCCGGGTCCAGCCCGGCGGTGGCGAGGGCCAGGCACGCGTCGAGCGGCCGGTCGCTCTCCCGCCACCGGGGCGTGGAGCCGTCCACCTCCGGGATGTCGAAGCTCCAGCGTTCGCCGCGTACCAGCCGGGCGCGCAGCATGGCGTGCCGCGCGACGAGGGCGGCGAGCATGTCGTCGAGGGCGTCGGCGGTCAGGTTCGCCGGGGTGTTGAGGACCACCGACTGCACGAAGCCGTCGATCGCGTCCGTGGTCTCGCCGAGCCACTGCACGATGGGGGGCCCGACCACGGGGCCGGTCGCCACGTCGCGGTGGTCCACGACGGCGGTGTCCTCGCCGCTCGCCACCGCCGCGAGCGCCCCCAGGGTGCTGTGGGTGAGGATCTGCCGTGCCGTGACGTGGAGCCCCGCCTCGCGCAGGGCGCCGAGCAGCGAGATCGCGAGGATGCTGTCTCCGCCGAGCTGGAAGAAGTCCTGGTCGACGCCGACGCGTTCCAGCCGCAGCAGCGCCTCGACCGCCGCGCACACCGCGTGTTCCTTCTCCGTCGTAGGCGGCACGGTCGAGGCCGGCGTGAGCTCGGGTTCGGGCAGCGCGTGCCGGTCGAGCTTGCCGTTCGCGGTGAGCGGGAACTCCGCGAGGACGACGACGTGGGCGGGCACCATGTACTCGACCATGTGCTCGCCGGCCCACGCCTTGACGTCGGCGGCCCGCAGCGTCTCGTTCCCGGCGGCCGGGATCACGTAGCCCACCAGGTAGGTGCCGCCCGCCGCGTTCTTCTTGGCGACGACGCTGGTGCGCCGGACGCCGGGGTGCTCGGCGAGGCCGGTCTCCACGTCCTCGATCTCCAGCCGCATTCCGCGGATCTTGATCTGGTTGTCGGCCCGGCCGAGGAAGTCCAGTGAGCCGTCGGGGTCGAAGCGGGCGAGGTCGCCGGTCCGGTAGAGCCGGGAACCGTCGTCGGCGAAGGGGTTGGCCACGAACCGGGACGCTGTGAGGCCCGGCGCGTTCACGTATCCGCGGCCCAGGAGGAAGCCGCCGACGTACAGTTCGCCGCCGACCCCGACCGGGACCGGGCGCAGTTCGTCGTCGAGGACGTACAGCTGGGTGTTCGGGTTGGCCTTGCCGATCGACGTCGACAGGCGTTCGGCCGCGCCCCGGTAGACGACGTGGGAGACGCCGATCGTCGTCTCGGCGGGACCGTAGCCGTGGTACATGGGGATGTCGAGCCGGGTGCGGAACCTTTCGTACAGCTCCGGGGTCAGCACCTCGCCGCCGCACCAGACGTGCCGCAGACTGTCCAGGCGCCCGGATTCGCCCGCGATCTCCAGCAGCACGTCGAGCATGGACGACACGAGGTAGGTGAAGGTGACGCGCTGCTCGGCGATGACGCCCAGCAGGTGGTGCGGGTCGCGCTCGCCACCGGGGCGCAGGACGACCAGTCGGCCGCCGCAGACCAGCGGCAGGAAGATCTCGTTGACGGAGATGTCGAAGGACAGCGGCGCCTTGAACAGCGAGGCGTCGTCGGGGCCGAAGCCCAGGATCTCGTGGACCTGCCACAGCAGGCGCTCGCTGATGGCCTCGTGCCGGATCATGGCGCCCTTGGGGCGTCCGGTCGAGCCGGAGGTGAAGATCACGTAGGCCAGGGCGTCGCCGGGGACGGTGATCTCGGGGGTCTGGGCGGGCAGTGCGCCGTGGCGCCAGTCCGCGAGGTCCACGGCGACCGCGGCCGGTTCGCCGGGCGGGTGCTCTCCCGAGGCGTTGAGCTGTACGACGACCCCGGCGTCCTCGATGACGACGGCCCGGCGCTCGGCCGGCCAGTGCGGATCGAGCGGCACGAAGGCGCATCCGGCCTGGAGCACGCCGAGCAGTGCGACGACCATGTCGGCGGAGCGCTCCAGGGAGATGCCGACCAGTTGTTCGGCGGTGAGTCCCAGCTCCACGAGGTGGTGGGCCAACTGGGCGGAGAGCTCGGCCGCCTGACGGTAAGTCAGCGTCCCTCGTTCGTCGACGACGGCGACGGCGTCGGGCCTGGTCCGGGCCTGCTCGCGGAACATCTCCACCAGGGTGGGGCGGACGCGGTCGGCGCCGGTGTCGTTCCACCGGGCCAGTTGCTCCCGCCGCGTCGCCGCGTCGGCCGCTGCGATGGTGCCGACGGGCCGGTCCGGGAAGTCGGCGAGGTCGTCCAGGGCGAGCCGCGCTTCGTCGGGTGCGACGCCCGCCGGCAGGAGGACACTCCGGCCGTCCGCGCCGACGGGCCCGCCACCGCTTGCGGAGCCGCCGTTGTCGACCCAGCCGAGCACGTCGGGAAAGAGGGTGCCCGGTGCGAGGTCGATGCCGTCGGGACTGCGGCCGGTCGCCCAGTACGACAGTCCGACGGCGCAGGCCTCGGCGATGGTGCGGTCGGAGAAGTCGCCGGTACGGCGGCGGATGCCGGCCAACTGCTCGGGGGAAAGCGGTATGTGACGAGCGCTCGGTTCCATCATCGAAGACTCAACGCCCCTTCCAAGGAATGAAGGCAGGCTAGCCTGACTTAGGGTCACCTAACTAGGCCGCCTGGCTGCCTTCCCGCCAGGCTCGCCACAGCCGCGCGTACCGGCCGCCCAGGGCGACCAACTCCTCGTGCGTGCCTTCCTCCACGACCCGCCCCGCGTCCAGCACGACGATCCGGTCGGCCGCCATGGCCTGGGTCAGCCGGTGTGCGACGAAGAGGGTGGTCCGGCCCGCGCAGGCGGCCAGCACGGCGCGTTCCAGCTCGGCGGCGCCCTCGCTGCCCGCCTCCGCCGTCGATTCGTCCAGCACCACCACCGGCGACTGGCTCAGCACCAGCCGGGCCAGGGCGATCTGGGCGACCTTGGTGACGTCGAGGCGTTCGCCGCCCTCGCCGACCACGGTGTGCAGCCCGTCGGGCAGCGCGTCGACCCAGGAGCCGGCTCCCACCGTGCGCAGGGCGTCCGCGAGTTCGGCGTCGGTCGCCTCCGGTGCGGCCAGCCGCAGGTCGTCGGCGAGCGGGCCGGAGAACACGTGCGTCTCCTGGGTCAGGATGCTTACCAGGGCCCGCGCCCCTGCCTCGTCGAGGGACGCCAGGTCGGTCGTCCCGACCCGCACCGACCCCGACTCGGGGGTCCCGATGCCCGCGATGAGCGCGGCCAGCGTGGTCTTGCCCGCGCCCGTCGCCCCGACCAGGGCCAGCGAACCGCCGGCCGGGATGGTCAGGGAGACGTCCCGCAGGACCGGCTCCTCGGCGTCGGGGTAGCGGAACGTCAGCCCCTTCACCGTCACCGGGTACGGCCCGGCGTCCGCCGTCGCGGACGCGTCGCCCACCAGCCGCTCCTCCGCCTCCTCCCCCAGCACGCCGACCAGCCGGGTGAGGCTGGCGCCCGACTTCTGCGCCTCGTCGAAGGTGAACATGATGGCGCCCAGCGGGGTGAAGAGCCGGTGGAAGAGCAGCGGGGCCGCCGAGACCTCGCCCAGGGTGGCGGCACCGGCCTCCAGCAGGGCGTACCCGACCACGATGATCAGGGACAGGCCGATGAACTCGGCGCGGTTCTCCCGGCCGACGAACCGGCCGAAGAAGCGGAACACCTCGATGCCGAGGTCGCGCACCCGCCAGGACTCGCGGGTGACCTGCTCCCGGAAGGCCTCCTCCAGCCGGTACGCGCGGACCGTGTCGATGCCGTTGAGTCCGCTGATCAGGGCCTGTGCACGGTCGGCCTGCGCCCTGCGCTGCTTCTGGTAGAGCGGCGCGGACCTGGGCAGGTACCAGCGCAGGGCCAGCGCGTACGCGGGCAGCGCGCCGGCGCCCGCGAGACCGAGCCGCCAGTCCAGCCCGAACATCCCGGCGGTGGCGATGGCGACGAGGACACCCGCCGAGAACACCGTGGGGACGGCGGTGCGGATGCCCTTGGAGATCACGGCCACGTCGTCGCCGACCCGGGACAGCACGTCTCCCCGGCCGACCTGCTCGATGCGGGCGCTGGGCATCCCCAGCACCGCCCGCACGGCCCCTTCCCGCAGCCGGGCGAGCAGGTCGGCGCCGAGCCGCCCGATGAGGTACGTCGACGCCGCGCCGGCCGCCGCGCCGAGCAGCGCGGCGGCCACCATCAGGGCCCCGATCGTGACCAGGACGGACTGCGGTCCGCCCTCGACCACGGCGTCGACCACTCGGCCCAGCAACAGCACCGGGAGTACCTGGAGCGCGGCTCCCGCCACCGTGGTGAGCACGGTGGCGGTCGTCAGCCACGGCACCTCGCGGCAGTGCGTCCCGACCCAGCGGGCGGCCTCGCGTCCGGTCGCCGTGCGCAGGATCGCCGGGGCGACGGCTGTGTCGGTGCGGTTCACCCCTGCCCGGCCGCCTTGACGAGTTCGTCGATGGCGTACGGCATGGACAGCAGGGTGCCCTGGGAGATGGCGGCGCCGACCGCCGGGCCCTCGCTGTCGAGCAGATACGACACCTTGCCGCTCTTCACCGCGTTCAGGTTGTTGAACAGCTCGAACTTCTTCAGCGCGTCCTGGTCCGCCTGGTCGTTGATGACGAAGATGCGGTCGACGTCGACCAGGTCCAGCCGCTCCGGGGAGAGCGTGGTGTAGAAGTCGCCGCCCGCCACCTTGTCGATCTCCGTCTGGTACTTGAACCCGATGCCGGTCACGAGGCGTCCGCGTACGTCGGTGGAGGTGAAGGGCGCCACGGACTTCTCGTACCAGGACAGCACCACCGCGGTCTGGTCGGCGAACTCGGGGTGCTCCTTCTTGGCCGTGTCGAGCTTGGCCTGGATGTCGGCCACCATCTTCTCGCCCTCCTCGGCCTTGCCGAGCGCCTTGGCGATGTGGAGCGCGTTGTCCTGCCAGGGCGCGCTGAAGGGCTCCTTCTCGGTCTTGGTGCGGGCCACCGTCGGGGCGATCTTGGACAGCTTGTCGTAGGCGGCCTGGTCGATCTCGGAGTAGACCGCGACGATCAGGTCGGGGCGCAGGGCGGCGATCTTCTCGTAGTTGGGGCCGTCGTCGCCGTTCTTCATGACGACCTCGGGCTTGGTGTCACCCCACTTGTCCTTCACCCACGGCCACTGGGTGTTGATGTCGGGGCTCTGGCCCGCGGGGTTCGGGTACTGGTCGACCATGCCGACCGGCTTGATGCCGAAGGCGAGGATGGTCTGGTCGTCGGTGTAGCCGACGGAGACGACCCTCTTGGGGGCCTCGGTGACCTTCGTGGTGCCGAACGCGTGCTCCACGGTGACCGGGAAGTCGCCGCCGGCGGCCGGGGCGTCGCCGCCCGCCTTGTCCGCCGGGTCGTCGGAGTCGGAACCGCATCCCGCGAGGAGGCCGACACCGAGGGCGGCGGCGGACAGTGCCGCCGCCAGTCGTCGCCAGGGCCTGATACGCGTCGTTCTGAGGAAGAGCATCCGGGGATCCCTTGCTGTCGCGCTGTCCGTGCGCCCCGTCTGAGGGCAGCAAACCTTATCGCGATCGAGTGAGGTTAGCCTACCCTCACCACCACAACCCGACTGTCAGTCAGTGGAGTTCGACGTGGGTCCGGCCTATCGGCACGATGAGCGGCCGGTCGCCCACCGGGTCCTCGATCACCTTGGCCCGCAACCCGAAGGCCTCGTGCAGCAGTTCGGCGGTGATCACGTCGCGGGGGTGTCCCTGCGCCAGGATCGCGCCTTCCCGCATCACGACCAGGTTGTCGCTGTAGCGCGTGGCCAGGTTGAGGTCGTGCAGCACCATGACCACCGTGCACCCGGACTCGTGCAGGTCGTCCACCAGGTCCAGGACGTCGATCGCGTGCGCCAGGTCCAGGTAGGTGGTCGGTTCGTCCAGCAGCAGCAGATCGGTGCCCTGGGCCAGGGTCATCGAGATCCACACGCGCTGGCGCTGGCCGCCGGAGAGGGAGTCGACCGGGCGGTCGGCGAGGTCGGACACGCCGGTCATGGCCAGCGCGCGTGCGACCACGTCCGCATCGTCCGACGACCACTGGCGCAGCCAGCTCTGGTGCGGATGGCGGCCCCTGGCGACCAGGTCGGACACCGTCAGCCCCTCCGGCGCGACCGGCGCCTGCGGCAGCAGGCCGAGCTTCTTCGCCACGTCCCGGGTCCGGAGCTTCGCGATGTCGTCGCCGTCCAGCACCACCTTTCCGCCGGCCGGCTTCAGCAGCCGCGACAGGGTGCGCAACAGGGTGGACTTCCCGCACCCGTTGGGGCCGATGATGGTGGTGACGACACCGGGCGGGACGTTCACGTCCAGGTCGTCGATGACGGTCCGGGTGCCGTACCCGACCGTGACGCCCCTGGCCGCCAGCCGTGAGGCGCCGTCGGTACGGTCGGTGCCGGGCTTCACTCCGGTGATGGACTGAACGACCACAGGGCCCCCCTTGTTTAGGCTCGCCTTACTTTGTACCAGCTATCGGCGGTTCGCCCGTACCAGCAGATAGACCAGGAAGGGCCCGCCGATCGCGGCGGTGACGACACCGACGGGCAGGGAGACCGGCAGCACCGCGCGGGCGACCAGGTCCGAGCCGGTCAGCAGCAGCGCCCCCACCATGCCGGAGGCCACCATGGGCGGCGTGGGATGTCTGCCCAGCCGCATCGCCACCTGCGGCGCCACCAGCGCGACGAACGGGACGGGTCCCGCCGCGCTCACGGCCGCGCCGGCCAGCAGCACCGCGCACAGCAGCAGCACGGCCCGCACTCTCGCGTACCGGACGCCGAGGCCCGCGGCGATCTCGTCGCCGAAGTGCAGGGGCTTGAACTGGAAGGCGACGCACGCCACGACGGCCAGCAGGGCGAGCGTGCACCACAGGGCGAGCGACACCTCGTCCCAGGACCGGTTGTCCAGCGAGCCGACCAGCCATGCCTGGGCCCTGGCCACGTCCCTGATGTCGGCGGTGACCAGCAGCCAGGTCGTGATCGCCTGCGTCATGGCGGTCACCGAGATGCCGATGAGGATCAGCCGGAAGCCGTCGATGCCCCGCCGCCAGGCCAGGAAGTACACCAGCAGACCGGTGCCGAGTCCGCCCGCGAGCGCCGCCGCCGACAGGCCCACGGAGTCGGTGATCGCCGCGGCGGTGCCGCCCGACACGGTCACCAGGAAGACCGCGACCGCGCTCGCGCCGCTGGTGATGCCGAGTACGTCGGGGCTGGCCAGCGGGTTGCGCGCGATGGACTGGGTGATCGCCCCCGACACCCCGAGCGCGACGCCGACGACGAGCCCGGCCAGCGCACGCGGCATCCGCAGGTCCATGATGACGAACTCGTCGACCTGATCGCCGCTGCCGAAGATCGTCGCGACCACCCGGGGCAGGGCGATGGGAAAGTCCCCGACGCCGATGGACAGGCAGAAGAGCAGGAAGGCCCCCGCCGCCAGCAGCAGGGTGACGCCGGCCAGCCAGGGCCGCCAGACGAACGACACACCGCCGAGCCGCACGCCCGGCGCCAGGGACGGCTTCGCGTCCGCCTGATCGGTCCTCACGTCCGCCCCGTTCACGCGCTCTTGAACTTTCCACGCCACACCAGCACCGCGAAGAACGGGGCGCCGAGGAGGGAGACGACGATCCCCGCGTCCAGTTCACCCGGCCGTACCACCAGGCGTCCCACGATGTCGCAGACCAGCAGGACGACGGCCCCGAGCAGCCCCGCGTACGGCACCAGCCAGCGGTAGTCCGGGCCGGTCAGGTACCGCGCCACGTGGGCCACCATCAGCCCGAGGAACGCGATGGGCCCGCAGGCGGCCGTCGCCGCGCCCGCCAGCAGGGTGACGGCGACGATGCCGACGGTCCGGCTCCGTACGATGTTCAGCCCCAGCCCCCGCGCCACGTCGTCACCCAGGTTCAGCAGGTTGATCGCGGGCAGCGTGGACAGGGCCAGCAGCAGGCCGAGCGCGATGAACGCCGCCACGGGCCAGATGACGTCGAACCGGACACCGGCCACCGAGCCCGCGTTCCAGAACCGCAGCGCGTTGAGCGACTCCTTGTCCGACAGGGCGACGGCGGTGGTCATCGCCGCGAGGAACACGGTGACCCCCTGCCCGGCCAGGGCGAGCGTCAGCGGGTTACCGGCGCCCCGGCCGATGCTCGCCAGCCCGAAGACCACGACACCGGCGGCCGCGGCGCCCAGGAAGCCGAACCAGACGTACTGGAACGGGCTGGTGAACCCGAACAGGGCGATCCCCGTCACCACGGCGAACGAGGCACCGGAGTTCACGCCCAGCAGACCGGTGTCGGCGATGGGGTTGCGCGTGTAGCCCTGGATCAGCGCGCCGCCGACGCCCAGGGCGACGCCCGCCACGACCGCGAGCACCGTGCGGGGGACCCGCACGGTCTGCACGATGAGCCTGATCTCGGTGAGCCGCTGGTCGGGCCCGGGTTCGGCGAGCAACCCGTGCCACACGTCGGCGGGGCTCAAGGCGCGCGCGCCGACCGCCAGGGAGGCCACCGAGGCCACCACCAGGAGCGCCACGAGCACACCGAGGCCCACAACGCGCTTTCGGCGTGCCGGTGTTGTGCCCGGGGGCGCCGCGCTCCGGGCCGCAGTCGTGGTCATGGCGACGTACACTAACGCGCCGCGCTGCCGGTCCCGTCGGTGACCGTGCGGGTCGCGCCGGAAGCGGACCCGACGCCCCGGCCGAGGAGCGACCGCAGGATCTCCCCGACCCTGATGGCGGTGTTGGACAGCAGGGACGACGTGATGCCGTGGGTGTGCTCCGTGCCGCCCTGGAGGTAGATGCCGCAGCGCAGGCCGGGGTCCGTGGCGACGCGGTAGTCGCGCTCGACCCGGACCAGGCCCTCGTCGTCGCGCAGGCAGCGGTCCGCGACCTCGCCGAGCAGGCCGAGGGGGTCGGCCGGGCGGTAGCCGGTGGCGAAGACCACGACGTCCGCGTCCAGCAGGGTCTCCTCTCCGGTGACCAGGGAGACAACGGTGGCCCGGGCCTTCTCCGGCGTCTCCTTGACCTCCGTGAGGCGGGAGACGTTGAGGAAGCGCAGCCGTTCGGTGCCGAGGACCTTCTCCCGGTACATCTGCCGGTACAGGTCGTCGATCAGGTCGATGTCCACCACGGAGTAGTTGGTGTTGCCGTGGTAGTCCATCAGCCGGCGTTTGACACCGGCGGGCGCGGCGAAGTACTCGTCCACCGCCGCGGGATCGAAGATCCGGTTGGCGAAGCCGCTGTCGTCGGCGGGGCTGTAGCCGTAGCGGGCGAAGACCGCGCAGACCTCGGCGCGCGGGAAGCGGCGGTGCAGGTAGGCGACGTTCTCGGCGGCGCTCTGTCCGGCGCCGACGACGACGAACCGGGACGGCGAGGTGCCCTCCAACGCATCCACTTTGGAGAGGAGTTCGGAGTTGTGCCAGACGCGGTCGCCGCGCTCGACGCCCTCGGGCAGGAGGGGACGCAGACCGGTGCCGATGACGAGGTTGCGGGTCCGGTGCACCTCCAGCCCCTCCCCCGAACGGACGGTCACCTCCAGGTGCCGCACGGACCCGTCCCGCTCGACGGGTGCGACGCCGACGACCTCGTGGCCGTAGGAGACCATGTCGTCGACCTTGGCGGCGGCCCACTCGAAGTAGTCGTGGAACTCGACCCGCAGCGGGAAGAGGTTCTTGTGGTTGATGAAGTCGATCAGCCGTCCCTTGCTCTGGAGGTAGCACAGGAAGCTGAACTCGCTCGCCGGGTTCCGGAGCGTCACCAGGTCCTTGAGGAAGGACACCTGCATGGTGGCGTCGTCGATCAGCATGCCCCGGTGCCAGCCGAAGCGCGGCTGCTGCTCGAAGAAACGGGCGGTGACCGGCTCCTGTCCGTCGGGGCGTGCGTTGTGCTCGCTCAGTGCGATCGCCATGGCGACATTGGACGGCCCGAAGCCGATGCCAATGAGGTCGTGGACCAGTGTTGCGTCATCAGGAAGAACCTGTGACATGTCACTCCCATCCCGCGGCCGCCGAAACTTAGGTGAGCCTAAGCTAATGCGGCGCGGGCTGTCGATAGGGCGAACCTGAAGCCTCCGCTTCCAACTGGGGTGCCACGCAAGGCCGTTCTCCACTAAGGTAAGCCTTGCTTTACTGCCCGGGCCGTCCCCTGCCTCGAGGAGGAACCCCATGCGGGTCGTCATGTTCGGCTACCAGACCTGGGGGCACCGCACCCTGCAAGCGCTCCTGGACTCCGAACACGACGTGGTGCTGGTCGTGACGCACCCCAGGAGCGAGCACGCGTACGAGAAGATCTGGAGCGACTCCGTCGCCGACCTCGCCGAGGAGCACGGCGTCCCGGTGCTGATCCGCAACCGCCCCGACGACGACGAGCTGTTCGAACGCCTCAAGGAGGCCGACCCGGACATCATCGTGGCGAACAACTGGCGGACATGGATCCCCCCGCACATCTTCGGTCTGCCGCGCCACGGGACGCTGAACGTGCACGACTCGCTGCTGCCCAAGTACGCCGGCTTCTCCCCGCTGATCTGGGCGCTGATCAACGGCGAGTCCGAAGTGGGCGTCACCGCGCACATGATGAACGACGAGCTCGACGCCGGGGACATCGTCCGGCAGGAGGCGGTGCCCGTCGGGCCGACGGACACCGCGACCGACCTCTTCCACAAGACCGTCGAGCTCATCGCCCCGGTCACCATCGGCGCACTGGGTCTCATCGCCGCCGGCCGCACCGAGTTCACCAAGCAGGACCGGTCCCGGGCCAGCTTCTTCCACAAACGGTCCGCCGAGGACATCCGGATCGACTGGGGCTGGCCGGCCCAGGATCTGGAGCGCCTGGTCCGCGCCCAGTCCGAGCCCTACCCCAGCGCCTTCACCTACCACCGGGGCAGGCGGCTGGAAGTGCTCGCCGCAGTGGTGTCCCAGGGACGCTACGGCGGCACTCCCGGCCGCGTCTTCTACCGCGAGGGCGACGGCGTGGTGATCGTCGCCGGAGCCGACGCGCGGACCGGCCGCAACCACGGCCTGGCCATCACCCGGGTACGGACCGAGGACGGCCGGGAGCTGCCCGCGACGGAGTACTTCACCTCCATGGGCGGATACCTCACCAGCCGTCCCTGACCCGGACGACGCCGGCGGGACGGCCCCGGGTCAGCGGCGACCGCCCCGGACCACCGTGAACGTGCCCGGGCCGGCGGGCAGTTCCACCGTGTACCGGCTCAGGTACGTGTCGAGGAACGGCGAGCGCTCACCGGGGGTGGCGACGTCGTCGGCGGGGTCGTCCAGGGCCAGCCGGAGCCTGGCACCCCGCACCTCGACGGTCTCGCCGGAGGGCGTGTCGCGCCAGGAGCCGGTCTGGATCGAACCGATCTCCACGGCCAGGACGTGCCCCGCCGCCAGCGTCCAGTCGGTGGCCTTCAGGTCGACGGTCAGCCGGCCCGGGTCCACGAGGGACACCTGCTCGTCGAACATGACGGCGGTGCCGTCCGGGGCGACGTCGTACAGCTTGAGCATGATGTTGCCCTCGCCCTTGGCGGTCAGGGACACCTGCGGGGTGCCGGTGACGCGCACCGCCTTCTTCAGCGGCTTCGACCACACGAAGAAGCTGGAGCCGACCTCACCGCCCCGCTGCCGCTTCGCCGCCTCCGCGGCGAGTCCCTCAGGGGCGGTGTGCTCGGTGGCCGGCGCGTTCTCCATGTCCCACCGGCCGGCCGGCGGCGCGGGCGGCCGCGGTGCCGGGGTGCCGGACGCGGTCAGCGCCGCGCGGGCGGACGCGCCGCCGTCGTCCACGTACGAGCCGCCGCCGAGCGGCAGGGTGACCGACCGCTCCGTGACCGGCCAGGTGCGCTGCGCGCGCCAGGCGCCCGTGGAGTCCTCGACGGCGTAGGCCGGGTAGCGGACTTCCGGCGTGACGCCCTTGAGGTACTGGTCGTAGAAGGACAGGGTCTCCTCGTACCAGCCCTCGCGGCCCATGGCGAGGCGCCCGTCGGGGGTGCGGTCGCCGCCGCGCACGTGGTCCCACTGGCCGAGCCAGCCGCGCTCGGGGCCCTTGTGGTTGTCGAGGTACTCCTGCATCTCCTCGGGTTTGGTGTTGGGCTCGATGAAGCCCTGCGTGACGAAGAGCGGTGTGTCGCTGCCCCTGGCCATCCGGGCCAGGTCGCGGGAGGTCCAGTGCTCGTCCCGCTGGTCGGCTATTCGGTACCCGGCGGAGTTCTCCGTCAGGCACTCAGGACGCGCCTGCTCGTAACGGGCGTTCGCCCGGTAACGCGGGTCGTCGTCCGCCATCGGGGGCATCGTGGCGATGGAGTTGTACGCGCCGGCGGTGCCGGTCACGTTCGGGCGGGGCACGCCGTTGGAGTAGATGTACTGGTACATGTCCCACAGGGGTTCCTGGGCGACGACGGCCTTGAGCGCGCGCTGGTCGAGGTTGTTGCCGATGAGGCCGGTGACGGCGTCGTAGGACTTGCCGTACATGCCCACCGCGCCGGTGGACCACGGCTGCTTCGCGGCCCAGTCGATCGCGGCCCCGACGTCGGCCTGTTCGCCGGGTCCGCCCCAGTCGAGGCAGCCGGTGGAGCCGCCGAAGCCGCGCAGGTCCACCATGACGAAGGCGTACCCCTCGTCGAACAGGTCGGTGCCCTCGACGAAGTCCTGGAAGCGGGACGAGGGCCCGGTGTGGCTCCAGCCCTCCGGGCCGGTCTGCCCGGCGTGGGCGAAGTACGGACCGACCGAGAGGATGACGGGCACCTTCTCGTGGCGGGACAGCCCCTCGGGCAGCAGGACGTCGGCGTGCAACTCGGTGCCGGAGTCGTCGGAGGACGGGAAGTAGTGCTGCGTCCAGACCGAGCCCTCGGGGACGCGGTCGTTCTCCTCGTGCGTGACGGGGTCGGTCGCGGTGGCGACCGGCGGGGCCTGCGCCTCCCCCGCCGCTACGGCGGGGCCGGCCAGGCCGGCGGTCAGGGCGAGGGTGGCGATGAGCGCGGAGGTGCTTCGGACGGCCGCGCGACGTGCTCTCACATGCTCCTCCTTGGACGGTGGGTGCAGGTGGTGCATGTGACGCAGGTGTAGCAGTGATGCGGTCGTACGTCGATGGGGCGTACAAGCTCTCTGCCTCGCTCCGCTTTTGTGGAGTGCAGCGTGGTGACGAGGCGTCAGTCACGCAGCTCGGCAAGACGTTCGAGGTCCTCGCGGACCGACTCCCGTTCCCCGGCGGTGAGTCGGACGGCGGCCGCCCGGGCGAGCGCCGACGCCTTGGCTCCCTCGTCGCCGAGCCGCCCGGCGACGTCGGCCCGCAGCACGAGGAGCCGGACCAGTTGCACCGGCGTGGGCCGCTCGTCATCGAGGCGCAGCACCCGGTCGACGACCTTCGCGGCGCCCGCCGGGTCCTCCTTCGAGTCCGCGAGGAGCAGGGCGTGGTGCAGGGCACGGGCGAAGGTCTCCTCGGGGGCACGCCGGTGGCGCGGATCGGCGGCGGGCTGTCCGACGCGGACGCAGTTGCCGCCCGGGTCGGTCATGAGGAACTGCCGCACCCCGTACGACATGTCCCTGAGCGGCCCGATGCGGGGCAGCCCGCGCGTGGGGATCCTGCCGTACGCCGCCTTGAGCCCCGCCCGAAAGGAGGCGTGCAGCCCGTCCACGTCGTCGGTGAGGACGTAGCAGGTACCGAGTGACGCGGCGGGCTCGTGCGCCCTGAGCGCGAAGAACTGCAGTTCGATGCCGCCGCGCTCGACGACCGCGTACGGGTTGGGGCTGTTCTGCCGGTACGTCACCTCGAATCCGAGGGCGGTGTAGAAGTCGAGAACGGGCTGGAGGGTCCGGCACGGCAGAATCGGGATCGTCTTCTCGGCCATGCGCCCACTTTAGTCAAATTTGAACAGTGGGCGTCATCCACTCACCGTCCACCCCGTCACGCCCACCACCTCCCGGGCGATGTCCACGACCCGGCGCCCGTCGGTTCCCACGCGGTGGCGTCGGACGCCGTGAGCAGGACCCGGACGAGCCGCACGCCCGCCCCCATCGCGCGCCGGAACATGCCTTCCGCCTCGGGCAGCACGCTCACCGTGTTCGTGTAGATCATGCGACGGTGGCCGAGCCGGGCGCAGTTCGCCCACACCGCCGACAGGTTGCTCTCGGTGATGCGCGACCGGTGAGGGTCACCTTCCGGAGCGGGGTGCACCTGGCCCATGAAGTCGCCCTCGACGACCACGTGATTCATGGGAGCACCTTGCCAGCCGGGCGCAATCGCCGGTACCTCGTCGCGTGCCTAAGGTTGGGCACACTGATACACACGGGAACTCGGGCCGACTCCGGGGAGGTGCGGCGGCATGGCGCGCAGCGTCGAAGCGGTCCGGCGAGCGGTCCTGGGCTCCCTCGGGGCCGTACTGGTGGCGGTCGGCGTCGCGCTGCTGGTGCTGCCCGGGCCGGGCCTGCTGCTCGTGTTCGCCGGGATGGTGCTGCTGTCGCGCGCCGTGCCGGCCCTGGACCGGTTCGTCGCCCCCGTCCGCCGGCAGGCGATGCGCGCGGCCGAGGAGAGCGTCTCGTCACCGTGGCGGATCGCCGGCTCGGTCGCGGCCGGGCTGTGCCTCGTCGGCGCGGGCGTGACCTGGGGCCTGGTCCCCCGGCTGCCGTACTCCGGATGGGCCACCGGGGCGAGCCTGATCATCTCCGGCATCGTCCTGTTCACCCTGCTCGCCTGGAGCCACCGGCGCGTCCGGACGGGCCGACGCGACTGAGCAAGCAGGCCCGCCTTCCGCAGGACCTCGCGCCAGGCCACTTTGAACACATCGATGACAAAGTATGGACATGTCAAGCGGAAGTCTCCTACCTTGGCGGCGGAACCACAGTCGTACCGCACGAAGACCGGAGCGACATCCGGCACGGTCCGGTCCCCACGTCCCGGAGGACCAATGCGCCCACGCCTGTTCCCGCGTGCCCGAAGACACCTCATCCTCCTGCTGGCGTCGGCCGTCTCGGCCGGCGGCTTCCTCGCCGCCCCCGTGTCCGCCGCGGACCGCGCGGACATCCCGCCGCAGGAACCCGGAGTCACCCTGCGCGTCTTCGACGTGCAGACGCCCCTGAGCAAGATCTGCGTCCTCAAGCCCGGCCAGACCCCCAACCACGACAAACTGATGCCGACGGTCGACTGGTCGACCACCGCCGACTTCGGGGGCATCGCCGACAACTTCGTCTCGGAGGCCACCGGTTACCTGGTCGCGCCGCGCGACGGCACCTACGCCTTCCGGCTCACCAGCGACGACGGCTCACGGCTGACCCTCGACGGCACCACGGTGATCGACCACGACGGACTGCACGGAGCCGAGCCGAAGGACGGCGCGCTCGACCTCACCGCCGGATCGCACCCGCTGCGCATCGAGCACTTCGACCGCGGCGGCGGGCAGCAGCTCACGCTCTCCTGGCGCCCCCCGGGCGAGACCGAGTTCACCGTCGTACCCAACGAGGCGCTGACCACCGACGCCGGTGTCGTCCGCGTGACGGCGCCCGGGCGCAAGGAGTGCGAGGCCGGCACCGACACCCCCGGCGACGGGCTGCCGCTGACCTCGGTGCGCCCCGACCTCACCCTCACCGACCTGCGCCCCGAAGGGTTCGAACCCCAGGTCACCGGCATGGACTGGCTCCCCGACGGACGCCTCGCGATCAGCACCTGGGGCGGCACCGACAACGTTGCCGGTGAGGTGTACCTGCTCGACAACGTCACCGGCGCGACCAGCCGGGACAAGGTCACCGTGAAGAAGGTGGCCGACGGGCTGCGCGAACCCATGGGTATCAAGTACGTCGACGGTTCGCTCTACGTCTCCCAGAAGCACGAGCTGACCCGGCTGGTGGACGAGAACGACGACGACGTGACCGACGAGTACCGCACGGTCGCCACCTGGCCGTACGGCGGCAACTTCCACGAGTTCGCGTTCGGCCTGCTCTACCGCGACGGCTACTTCTACGTGAACCTCTCCGTCGCCATCGACCTCGGCGGCGCGACCACCGACCCGCAGCCCGCCCCGAACCGCGGAACCACGTACAAGATCAGCAAGAAGACGGGGAAGATCAGTCCGATCGCGGGCGGACTGCGCACGCCCAACGGCATCGGCTGGGGTCCCGGCGGCGGTCTCTTCGTCACCGACAACCAGGGCGGATGGCTGCCCGCCTCGAAGCTCGTCCAGATCAAGCAGGACCGCTTCTTCAACCACTACACCAAGCCTGCGGGCCCCTTCGAGGACTCGCCCGTCACCGAGCCGGTGCTGTGGCTGCCACAGAACGAGATCGGCAACTCGCCCTCCACCCCGCTGTACCTGAAGAAGGGGGTGTTCGCCGGCCAGATGCTGATCGGCGACGTCACCTACGGCGGTCTGCAGCGCGCCTACCTGGAGAAGGTGAAGGGCCAGTACCAGGGCGCCGTCTTCCGCTACACCCAGGGCCTGGAGGCCGGCGTCAACCGCATCACCATGGGACCGGACGGAGCCATCTACGCGGGCGGCCTGGGCGCGGACGGCAACTGGGGCCAGGCGGGCAAGCTGAAGTTCGGCCTGCAGAAGCTGACGCCCAACGGCGGCAACACCTTCGACATCCAGAAGATGCGGGCCGTGCCCGGCGGCTTCGACCTGACATACACCCAGCCGGTGTCCGACGAGACCGCCGCAAAGCTGGCCGACCGTTACGACGTCCAGCAGTGGCACTACACCCCGACCGCCGACTACGGCGGCCCGAAAATCGCCGAGGAGGAGCTGTCCGTACACTCGGCGACGCTCTCGAAGGACGGCCGGACCGTCCGGCTGCGGCTGGACGGGCTCAAGCCGGACCGCGTGGTGCACGTGCGCTCGCCGCGGCCCTTCACCTCGGCGTCCGGTGAGACGCTGTGGAGCACGGAGGCCTGGTACACGCTCAACGAGATGCCCGGCAAGCAGCCGCCGCCCGCCACCCTCTACGAGGCCGAGGAGGCGCGGCTCACCGGCGAGGCCGGCATCGACACCGACCACGTCGGCTACTCCGGCAGCGGATTCGTCGACCGCTACGCCACCGAGGGCGAGGCCGCCACGACCTTCGACGTGACGGTCCCGAGGACGGGCACCTACGACGTGGGGCTGCGCTACTCCAACGGCCCGAACCCCTTCGAGGGCACCAAGTCCCTGTCCCTGTACGCCAACGGGAAGAAGGTGCGGCAGACGGAACTGGCCTCCACCGGGGACTGGGACACCTGGTCCACGCGGACCGAACGCCTGCGCCTGCGGGCCGGGCACAACACCGTCTCCTACCGGTACGACCCCGGTGACACCGGTCATGTCAACCTCGACCTGATCACCGTGCACCGGCGGGGCGCGCCCGTAGACCTGTTCGACGGCACGGCCGCCTCGCAGGACCAGTGGCAGCACACGGACGGCAGGGTCGTGGCCTGGCCGCTGGCCGAGGAGCGGTCGATGGAGGTGTGCTGCGGCGACATCCGCACCAAGGACGCGTACCAGGACTTCAAGCTGCACGTGGAGTTCCGCGTACCGCAGCTGCCGCCGGACGTGACCGGCCAGGACCGCGGCAACAGCGGCATCTACCTCCAGGACCGCTACGAACTCCAGATCCTCGACTCCTACCAGGACACCACCCTCGCGAACAACGAGGCCGGGGCGCTCTACCTGAAGAAGGCACCCGACACCAACGCGGCGACCGCGCCCGGGACGTGGCAGACGTACGACATCGTCTTCCGCGCGGCCCGCTACGACGACAGCGGCCGCAAGACCGCCGACGCGCGGGTGACCGTGGTGTGGAACGGGAAGAGGGTCCACGACGACGTGGTCCTCGACGGTCCGACCGCGGGCGGCCGGGCCGAGACACCGGCGGCCGGGGCGATCCGGCTGCAGGACCACGGCAACAAGGTCCGCTTCCGTGACATCCGGATTCAGCCGCTGAGCTGATCCCGGCCGGAGCGGAGAGGTGTGCGGGGTGGCCGTCGGCGGCCGCCCCGCACGTCGTGTGCCACCCGCCACTCGGCCCGTATCGGCCGGGGACCACTGGGTACGCTGAGTGAGGAGTCCCCGCACATCGAACAAGGAGCGGAATTGAGCGAGCCGGCGTCCATCGCCCTGCAACTGGAGATCGCCCGGGAGCTGGAGGTCGCCGAGACCTTCGACGCCGAGCGGGAGATCGAGCGCCGGGTGGCCTTCCTGGCCGAGCGGCTGACCTCCACCGGCCTGCGCTGCCTGGTCCTCGGCATCAGCGGCGGTGTCGACTCGACCACCGCGGGGCGGCTGTGCCAGCTCGCGGTGGAGCGGGCCCGTGCCGAGGGGCACGAGGCGAGCTTCTACGCGATGCGGCTGCCGCACGGCGTCCAGGCCGACGAGCACGACGCCCAGCGCGCGCTCTCCTTCATCAAGGCCGACCACGTACTGACCGTCGACATCAAGCCCGCGAGCGACGCCATGCTCGACGCGCTGCTCGACGCCGACGTGGCCTTCCGCGACGCCCACCACCAGGACTTCGTGCACGGCAACGTCAAGGCCAGGCAGCGCATGATCGCCCAGTACGCCGTGGCCGGTGCGCACAACGGGCTGGTCGTGGGCACCGACCACGCCGCCGAGGCCGTCTCCGGCTTCTTCACCAAGTTCGGCGACGGCGCCGCCGACCTGGTCCCGCTGACCGGCCTCACCAAGCGCCGGGTGCGTGCCGTCGCCGAGGCGCTGGGTGCGCCCGCCGAGCTGGTGGGGAAGGTTCCGACGGCCGACCTGGAGTCCCTCGCCCCCGGCAAGGCCGACGAGGACGCCCTCGGCGTCACCTACGACGACATCGACGACTTCCTGGAGGGCAAGCCGGTCAAGGAGGACGCCTTCGAGAAGATCGTCACCCGCTACCGGGCGACGGACCACAAGCGCCGGATGCCCATCGGCCCCTGAGGCTCCACCCGCACCCATCAAGCCGCACTCTATGTGCGGCTTGTCGCACATCACCTTAATGTGTCGACTGAGAGACGCGGTCGGTCGACGCCGGTCCAGCCGGCGGAAGGTGAGCTTCCATGGCTGCACGGCTCAAGAAGTCCGGTCTGCTCGGTGAACTGTCGGCCGAGTTCGCCGGCACGATGATCCTCATCCTCTTCGGCTGCGGTGTCGTGGCCCAGGTGGCCGCGGGCGGCGCCCTCACCGATCCGGAGGGCGGCCTCGGGGACCACGACAGCATCTCGTGGGCGTGGGGCCTCGGCGTCACGCTGGGCGTCTACGTGGCCGCGCGGCTGAGCGGCGCCCACATCAATCCCGCGGTGACGCTCGCCCTCGCGGTGTTCAAGGACTTCCCGTGGCGGAAGGTGGCTCCCTACGCGCTGGCGCAGACGGCCGGCGCCTTCGTGGCCGCGCTCCTCGTCCGCTGGAACTACACCGAGGCGCTGGCGAAGGCCGATCCCGGACACACCATCAAGACGCAGACGGTGTTCTCCACGCTCCCCGCGAACGGGAACACCGCGCTGCCGGTCCACGAGTGGGGCGCCTTCCGCGACCAGGTCATCGGCACCGCCATCCTGCTGTTGCTGATCATGGCCATCACGGACATGCTCAACACACCGCCGGGCGCCAACCTGGCACCCTTCGTCATCGGCCTGGTGGTGGTCGCCATCGGCATGGCCTTCGGCACCAACGCGGGCTACGCCATCAACCCGGCCCGCGACTTCGGCCCCCGGCTGGCCAGCTTCCTGACCGGATACGGCGGGGCGTGGCGGGACCAGTACGGGAATCTCTACTTCTGGGTGCCGATCATCGCGCCGCTGATCGGCGGCGTGCTCGGCGCGGGGTTGTACAAGGTGTTCATCGGCCGGTTCCTGCCGGCCGCTGAGCCCGAGCCGACAGGGCGCGTACCGGCGCCGGAGGACTGACACACCGGCCGGAGAGGCGGCACATCATGGCGGACTTCATCGGCGCGGTGGACCAGGGCACCACCAGCACCCGATTCATGATCTTCGACCACGGCGGCAACGATGTGGCGAAGCACCAGCTGGAGCACGAACAGATCCTCCCCCGCTCGGGCTGGGTGGAGCACGACCCCGTGGAGATCTGGGAGCGGACCAACTCGGTGATGCAGAACGCCCTGCGCCACGGTGGTCTGTCGGGGACCGACCTCGCGGCCATCGGCATCACCAACCAGCGCGAGACCACGGTGGTCTGGGACCCGCGCACCGGCCGCCCGTACTACAACGCCATCGTCTGGCAGGACACCCGCACCGACACCATCGCGGCGAACCTGGAGCGGTCGGGCCGGGGCGACGTCATCCGGCGCAAGGCGGGACTGCCGCCGGCGACCTACTTCTCGGCCGGCAAGATCCAGTGGATCCTCGAGAACGTGGACGGCGTCCGGGAGGCGGCTCAGGCGGGCCACGCCGTGTTCGGCAACACGGACACCTGGGTGCTGTGGAACCTGACCGGCGGCCCCGACGGCGGCATCCACGCCACCGACGTGACCAACGCGAGCCGCACCATGCTCATGGACCTGGAGACGCTCGACTGGGACGACGAACTGCTGGGCTTCTTCGGCATCCCCCGCGCGATGCTGCCCACCATCAACCCCTCCTCCCACCCGGAGGCCTACGGCGCGACCCGCACCTCCCGGCCGCTGCGCGCCGCCGTCCCCATCGGCGGGGTGCTGGGCGACCAGCAGGCGGCCACCGTCGGACAGGTCTGCTTCGCACCCGGCGAGGCCAAGAACACGTACGGCACCGGCAACTTCCTGGTACTCAACACCGGCACGGAACTGGTCCGTTCGCGCAGCGGGCTGCTCACCACCGTGGCCTACCAGTTCGGCGACAGCCCGGTGGTGTACGCGCTGGAGGGCTCCATCGCGGTGACCGGGTCCGCCGTGCAGTGGCTGCGCGACCAGATGAAGATCATCAAGACGGCCGCCGAGAGCGAGGAACTCGCGCGCGGTGTCGAGGACAACGGCGGCATGTACTTCGTGCCCGCGTTCTCCGGCCTGTTCGCGCCGTACTGGCGTTCCGACGCCCGCGGCGCGATCGTCGGCCTCGCCCGCTACAACGACAACGCGCATCTGGCACGGGCGACGCTGGAGGCCATCTGCTACCAGAGCCGTGACGTCGTCGAGGCCATGGAACAGGACTCCGGCGTCCACCTCGACGTGCTCAAGGTCGACGGCGGTGTCACGGCCAACGACCTGTGCATGCAGATCCAGGCCGACGTCCTCGGCGTTCCCGTCAGCCGACCCGTGGTCGCGGAGACCACCGCGCTCGGCGCGGCCTACGCGGCGGGACTGGCCACGGGATTCTGGCGGGACACCGACGAACTGCGCACCCACTGGCACGAGTCGAGGCGCTGGGAGCCCCAGTGGTCCGAGGACCGGCGCGCGCAGGGGTACGCCGGCTGGAAGATGGCGGTCCAGCGCACGCTCGACTGGGTCAAGGTCGAGTGAACCCGGCCTGAGGACCACTCGGGGAGCGCGATGGGCGTCACCATAAGGTGATCCCCATGTCTCCCAGATTGAGTTCCGCGAGGACGCGCGCCGCGATGCGCACCACCGCGCGTGTCTCTGCCGAGTTGCTGCTGATACTCGCCATGCTCGCGGTGGCCCTGTGGCTCCTCGGCCGCATGTGGCCGGTCGTGTGGCCGCTGATAGTCGGTCTGCTCCTGACCACGCTGACCTGGCCCGCGGCCCGCTTCCTGCGGCGGCACGGCTGGCCTCCGGCGCTCGCCGCCGCCGTGGTGACGGTGGCGTTCCTGCTGGTCGTGACGGGTGTCGTGGCGCTGATCGCGGTGCCGATGTCCTCCCAGACCGACGAGTTGACCAAGGGCGTGGTCGAGGGCATCGAGCAACTGCGCGAGTGGGCCGCGGGTCCGCCGCTGAACATCGACGACGCCCAGATCACCGGGGCGCTCGACACGGCGATGGCCCGCATCCAGGACAGCGTCGACAGCGTGGTGACCGCGGTGGCCACCGGAGTGGGCACGGTGGTCGACGGTCTCATCACCGCCGTCCTGGGCGTCTTCCTGATGTTCTTCTTCCTCAAGGACGGGCCGCGCTTCCTGCCGTGGCTCGGCCGCCAGCTGCCCGGCCGCCTCGCCACGGACGTCCCGGCCGTCGCCCTGCGCAGCTGGGAGACCCTGGGCTCCTTCGTCCGCTCGCAGGCGCTCGTGGGCCTGCTCGACGCGGTCTTCATCGGCCTCGGGCTGTGGATCCTGGACGTGCCCCTGGTGCTGCCGCTCGCGGTGCTGACGTTCGTATCCGCGTTCGTGCCCATCGTGGGCGCGCTGTTCGCCGGCTTCGTGGCCGTCCTCATCGCCCTGGTGTCGAACGGCCTCACCGACGCGCTGATCGTGCTGGCGATCATCGTCGTGGTGCAGCAGCTGGAGGGCAACGTGTTCCAGCCCATCATCCAGAGCCGCGGCCTCGGACTGCACGCCGCGGTGATCCTGCTGGCGGTGACGCTGGGCGGCAGTCTGGCCGGGATCGTGGGCAGCCTGCTCGCCGTACCGGTCGCCGCGCTGATCGCGGTGGTGTGGAACTACGTCCGCGAGCAGCTCGTCGACCCGCCGGAGCAACCGGCGCCGGCGGACACCTGAGGGCCGACGCACGGGCGGGCGCCGGCGCGGGTTACTGGGCCGGCCCCGTGGCACGGATACGCGGCTGGAGGTCGTGGCCCCGCCCTCGGGCCCGGGTTCGTGGCCCGGGTTCGTGGCCCGGGTTCGTGGCCCGGGGCCGTGGCCCGGGTTCGTGGCCCGGGGCCGTGGCCCGGCTCCGTGGCCCGGCTCCGTGGCCCGGCTCCGTGGCCCGGCTCCGTGGCCCGGCTCCGTGGCCCGGGTCCGTCCCCCTGCTTGTTCTCCGGGCCGGTCCGTGCCCCTGCTCTCCGGGCCGGTCAGTGAACCGTCCCCGGCGCACGGCCGCTTGCTGCTAGCTTGCGGCCGTGGATCTCTTCTCCAACTCCTGGTCGGCGCTGCGGGCCGCGGTCGCCGGGCTGCGTGACGAGGACTTCGCGCGGCCGTCCGGCTGCGCCGGCTGGCTGGTCCGGGACCTGGTGTGTCACCTGGTCGTCGACGCCCAGGACGTCCTGATCACCCTGGCCACCCCCGCCACCGCGGAACCGACCCAGGACGCGGTGACGTACTGGGGCGTCGTCGCCGCCCCGACCGGCGAGGATCCGCTCGACGCGCTGATCGTCCGCCTGGCCGCCGCGTACCAGGAGCCGTGGCTCCTCAAGTTCCATCTGGAGGACGTCGGTTCCGCCGCCGGCCGGGCCGCCGCCCTCGCGGACCGCGCGGCCCGGGTCGGTACGCGCGACCAGGTGCTCACCGCGGGCGACTACCTCGGCGCGTACGTCCTGGAGTGGACGCTGCACCACCTCGACCTGGTCGCGCAGCTGCCGGACGTGCCGGGGCCGCCCGCCGAGGGGCTCGCGCGGTCGCGGGAGATGCTGGAGGGGATCGCCGGGGCGGTGTTCCCGCCGTCGTTCGGTGACCGGGACGCACTCCTGGTCGGCACCGGACGGCGGGCACCGACCGGGGCGGAGCGGGCCGCACTGGGCCGGACGGCCGCGCGGCTCCCCTTCCCGGTCGGCTGACCAGCACACGGCGTCCCGGCGGGGTCAGCCGATCGGATGACATGCCCGTCATCCGTCCCGCGAACCGGAAGGAGCCGGTGTGCCGACCGGCTCCGCCGCCCGTGGGGTGGAGGCTGGAGCGAACAGCACCCGACACTCCGGAGTTCCCGCCCCATGACGACCTCATCAGCCACTCCCGCCGACCTCGCCCTGCTGGCCGCCGCGCATCGCGGGGACACCGATGCCGTCCGGGCGGCCCTCCAGGCGGGCGCCGACGTGGAAGCAGGCGACGAGGAGGGCCGTACGGCACTGCTGCGGGCCGCCCTGGCCGACCGGGTGCCGGTCGCGGAGCTGCTGGTCGCCCAGGGCGCCGACGTCAACGCGCAGGACGCCCGCGAGGACAGCGCGTGGCTGGTCACCGGGGTCACGGGCAGCGTCGCGATGATGCGGGCCCTGCTGCCCGGTGGCCCGGACGTGACGCTGACCAACCGCTTCGGCGGAGTGTCGGTGATCCCGGCGAGCGAACGCGGTCACGTGGCCTACGTGCGGGCCGTGCTCGCCGAGACCGCGACCGATGTGGACCACGTCAACCGGCTCGGCTGGACCGCGCTCCTGGAGGCGGTCGTCCTCGGTGACGGCGGCCGTCCGCACCAGGAGGTGGTGGAGGCACTGCTGGCGGCGGACGCCGACCCGTCACTGCCGGACGGCGACGGCGTCACGGCCCGGGGCCATGCCGAGCGCAGGGGCTTCCGCGCGATCGCGGACCTGCTGCGGCGCGCCGAGTCGGACGGCACCAGCGCCCACCGCAAGGGCGGACAGCGGTGAACCGGCGCTCTCTCGCCTCGCGCCTCGCCGTGCTGGCCGCCGTGACCGCGACGCTGGCCGGATGCACGTCCGACGGCGGCACGGAGGCCGGTGGGCCGGGGTCCGTGCCGCCCGCTGCCACGACACCCTCCCGCCCTCCGGCCCCCGGCACGGACACGGCCACCCCGCACGAAGGCACCCTGCTGGTGACGGACTTCGGCGCCGACACCGTCACCTTCGTCGACCCCGGCCGGCGGGGCGCGGCGGCCGACCTGGGGTCGGTGCGGGTGGGGACGGCTCCCTACGGTCTCGCCGTCGACGACGACGGCACGGCATGGGTCGCGACGGCACAGGGCGTGGCTGTCGTGGACACCCGTACGCGCGAGCGCACCGCCCTGATCCCCTACACGACCGAGGTCGGTCCCGTGACGACCGGCGAGTACCGGGGCGGCGGCATGGGCATCGCCCTGTCCCCGGACGGCAGCCGGGTCTACGTCGGCGTCAACGTGCCCGGAGGCAACGGCACCCTGGAGGTCATCGACGCCGAGCGGCGGAAGGTGACGCGGACCGTGCCGGTGGGGCGCCGGCCCTTCGACGTCGACGTCTCGCGCGACGGGCGCCACGTCTACGCCACCAACCACGACTCCTTCGACGTCACGGTCGTCGACACCGGCGCCTGGACGACCCGCCGCGTCGAGGTCGCCCCGTACGGCACCGAGGGCGGCCTCGGTTCGTGGCTCAAGCCGCACTACACCGCCGTACGCCCCTCGGACGGAGCCCTGCTGCTGCCCTTCGAGGGCGAGCGCCTCGCCGTGGTCGATCCGCGCACCGGGCGGGTGCGCATCGAGGACATGACGGCCAACACGCACCAGCACGGCGTGGCGGTCGGTGCCGACGGAACGCTGTACGTCGTGGGGACCGGCCCGATCGATCCGTCCGAGGACGACGGCCCGTCCCTGACCGTGCGGACACCCGGCGGCGACGAGCGGGTGATCCCGCTGGACGGCCCGCACGAGAGTGTCGTCCCCTCGGCGGACGGCCGCACGGCCTACGTTTCCGGCGGCTTCACCCGTGACGGCTACTGGAACGGTCTGAGCGTGGTCGACACCGCCACGGGCCGGGTGACGCGGCTGCCGGTCGGCGAACGGCCCCTGGGCATCGCCGTGCTGCCGGGGATACGTTGAGCCCCATCCCGATCATCCTGCTGAGAGGACACCATGTCCGCCGACGGCCTGTACGAGATCCTGGACGACCGCTTCCGCACCGGGCGCTGCGCGAGCGGCGACAGCAGGCTGGAGGTCCTGCACGACGGCTGCCGCTGGGCCGAGGGCCCGCTGTACGTGCCGGCCTGGCGGCAGCTCGTGTGGAGCGACATCCCCAACGACCGCATCCTGCGCTGGGACGAGGCCACCGGCACGGTCGGCGTCTTCCGCTCCCCGGCCGGCCACAGCAACGGCAACACCCTGGACCGGCGGGGCCGCCTGGTCACCTGTGAGCAGGGTAACCGCAGGGTCACCCGCACCGAGGCCGACGGGACCGTGACCGTCCTCGCCGACCGCTACGACGGCAAGCGGCTCAACAGCCCGAACGACTCCGTCGTGCGCTCGGACGGCACGGTCTGGTTCTCCGACCCGGACTTCGGCATCGTGAGCGACTACGAGGGGCATCGCGCCGAGTCCGAGATCGGCGCGTGCAACGTCTACCGGATCGACCCGGTGTCGGGTCGGGTGCGGCTCGCCGCCGACGGCTTCGACGGCCCCAACGGCGTGATCCTCTCCCCGGACGAGAAGCGGCTGTACGTCTCGGACTCCAGGGCCGCCCGGATCCACGTGTTCGACGTCCAGGAGGACGGCACGCTGTCGGACGGCAAGGTCTTCGCCGAGGCCCGCGGCGACGTGCACTTCGACAACATCCGCTTCGACGACGAGGGCCGCCTGTGGGCCGCCGCACTCGCCGACGGTGTCCACTGCTACGACCCCGACGGCACCCTCATCGGACGGCTGCGGGTGCCCGAGCCGGTGTCCAACATCGCCTTCGGCGGTCCCAGGAACAACCGCCTGTTCATCACGGCCACCACCTCCCTGTACTCGCTGGTGATGTCCGTGACGGGCGCCGCGCGCGTCTGAGCAGGCGAACCGGTGTGCGAGGGAGGGCAGTTGCGGCGTAGGTTGTGACGAAGCACCCATGCCTCGGCTGAAAGACGGACCGTACCCATGAGCGATCCCGTGACGACCCCCGGCCCCGCAGCGCACCAGAAGATCGACACCTCGGTGCCGCACTCGGCCCGGATCTGGAACTACTGGCTGGGCGGGAAGGACAACTACCCGGTCGACGAGGAGGCCGGCGACGCTTACACCGCCGTCTTCCCCGGCATCGTCACCATCGCCCGCAGCAGCCGCGCCTTCCTGCGCCGCAACATCACGTACCTGGTCGCCGAGGCGGGTGTCCGTCAGTTCCTCGACATCGGGACCGGCCTGCCGACCGCCGACAACACCCACGAGGTCGCCCAGCGCATCGCCCCCGAGTCCCGGATCGTCTACGTGGACAACGACCCGATGGTCCTCGCGCACGCCCGCGCGCTGCTCTACTCCACCCCCGAGGGGGCGACCGCGTACATCGACTCCGACGTGCTCGACCCGGACAGCGTCTTGCGGGACGCCGCCAGGACGCTGGACTTCGAACGACCGGTCGCTCTCATCCTCAGCAACATCCTGGGGCACGTCGCCGACTACGACCAGGCGCGTTCCATCGTCACCCGGTTGATGGACGCACTGCCCTCGGGCAGCTACCTCTCCGTCAACGACGGCTCCCGGGGAATCGATCCGGGGTTCGAACAGGCCCAGGACGCGTACAACGAGAGCGGCGCGGTTCCGTACAACCTGCGCACCGTGGACGAGATCACGGCGTACTTCGACGGGCTGGAGCTGGTGGAGCCCGGAGTCGTCTCCGTCCCCCTGTGGCGTCCGGACGTCACCGCCCCCGCGCCGGAGCCCATCGGCGAGCACGGCGGCCTGGCCCGCAAGCCCTGAGGCAAGCACATGTCCACATGGCCACTGCCCGAGACGTTCGCCGGCAGTACGGGTGCCGTCCGCTGGAACCGGCTGGGTGAGGCGGGCCGGCAGCCGCTGGTCCTGCTGCACGGCACACCCTTCTCGTCCTACGTCTGGCGCGCGGTGGCCCGTTCGCTGGCGCGCGACCACCAGGTGTTCGTCTGGGACATGCCGGGCTACGGGATGTCGGAGAAGTTCCCCGGCCAGGACGTGTCCCTGGCCGCCCAGGGCCGGGTCTTCACCGAACTGCTGGACCACTGGGGGCTGGCGGAGCCCGTCGTGGTCGCCCACGACTTCGGCGGTGCGGTCGCGTTGCGCGCCCATCTGCTGCACGGCGTCCGCTACCGGGCTCTGGCCCTGGTCGATCCGGTCGCGCTGGCTCCCTGGGGGTCGCCGTTCTTCCAGCTGGTCCGCGACCACGCCGACGTCTTCGAGGCGCTGCCGCCGTCGCTCCACCGGGCTCTGGTCGGCGAGTACGTGGGTTCCGCCAGCGGTCCGGGCCTGCACCCGGCGGTACTGGAGCGGTTGGTGCGGCCGTGGCTCGGCGAGTCGGGCCAGCCGGCCTTCTACCGGCAGATCGCCCAGGCCGACCAGCGGCACACCGACGAGATACAGGACCGGTACTCCACCATCGGGGTACCGACGCTGGTCTGCTGGGGCGAGGACGACGCCTGGATCCCGGTCGCGAAGGGACGCGAGCTCGCGGCGGCCGTCCCCGGCGCCCGCCTGGAGCCGATCGCCGGCGCGGGCCACCTCGTGCAGGAGGACGCGCCCGCCGAACTCACCGCCGCGCTGCTCGCCTTCCTGCGGCGGCTTGCCTGACGGTGCTGTGACGGCCGTACGACGACGGCACGGCGCCCGGGAGCCGAGCGGCTCCCGGGCGCCGTGTTCGTTTCGGCGGTCTCCCGGGTCAGGCGGGGGTGATGTTCTCCGCCTGCGGGCCCTTCTGGCCCTGGGTGATGTCGAAGGTGACGGCCTGGCCTTCCTGCAGCTCGCGGTAGCCCTGGGCGTTGATGTTGGAGTAGTGCGCGAAGACGTCGGGGCCCCCGCCGTCCTGCGCGATGAAGCCGAAGCCCTTTTCGGAGTTGAACCACTTGACGGTTCCGCTGGCCATGCCTTTGCCTTTCAGCCGATATCGGATCCGCACCGTGCGAACCCGGAGGTGGTCGTCCTGGTCCTCCGGCATTGCACAGCAAACCGCCCGCACTCCGGCGCGGGCGGTCTGGGCGAACCACGACATCTGCTGCTGACGCTACACGGCATGTCCGAGCCCCACCAGTGAGTAAGGGGTCCGAGCGGGAACGATGTTGCGTTCCGACCGGCGGTGGCGGCACGACAAACCGGTGCCGCCGGGGCTTTCGGCGGGCGGGCGCGCGGTCGGCTCCTCGGCCATACGGGGGAGACGGCGAGGCGGCCGCACAACCCGGTTCCGTTAGTGGAGAAGCAATGAGTAGCCCACCAACGGAGTCGGAGATCGATATGACCGTCAGAAGAGCGCTGGCCCTGGTGATCGGCGCCGTCATGTGCACCGGCGTGCTGGGGACCGGGTGCGCCCAGCAGCCGTCAAAGGCCTCGTCCCGCAACTCGCAGCCGCCCGGCACGTCCGCGTCCCCGCAGGCCGGTCCCCCGCGCGCCTTCCCCCGGCCCCTGCCCGGCGTGGGGCCGGCCATGCGCGCCCGGCTCCCCGACGCCTCCCGGCAGGCGCTGGTCGTCACCGGTGCGACGGAGAGTTCGAACCGGGCCCAGGCGGTCCTGTACGAGCGGTACCCCGCACAGGGCTGGCGTGCCGTCGCCGGCCCCTGGCCCGCGCACAACGGACTGCGCGGCTGGACCGACGACCACGAGGCGGGCGACCTGCACACGCCCGTCGGCGTGTTCCGGCTGAGCGACGCCGGGGGCAGGCTGCCCGACCCGGGGACCCGGCTCCCCTACGACCAGGACCCGGAGTTCGCGGTGTCGGGCACGGGGCATCTCGGAGAGCCGCTGGAGGGTTCGTTCGACTACGTGATCGCCATCGACTACAACCGGGTGCCCGGCACCACCCCGCTGGACAAGACCCGCCCGCTGGGTGAGGACAAGGGCGGCGGCGTCTGGATCCACGTGGACCACGAAGGGCCGACCAACGCCTGCGTGTCCCTGAGCGAGGAGCACATGCGCGCGCTGCTCACCGCCCTGGACCCGGGCAAGGAGCCGGTCGTCGTGATGGGACCGGAGTCGGTCCTGGAGCGGTAGGGCGCCCCACGGCGGGCGTCCACCCGCGTTGGACGTCCGGTACCGGTTCGTGTCACCCGGGCTTGACGGGGCGGTATGCCCCCGGCCTACTGGAGGTCCGCAGACGTTCCGCTGCACGACGCAGGAGGCGGGCGTATGTCCGGCAAGCGCACAGACGTGGTCGCGCCGGGAGAGCTCGGCGCGGACGACCGGAAGACCTGGCGGGAGATCAGGGCGGCCTCGGGAGCACCGGCGAATCCCTTCATGGACCCCGCGTTCACCGCGGCCGTGGGGGCGGTGAGGCCGGGGGCCCGCGTGGCGGTGCTGCGGGAGGACGGGTCCGCGGTGGGGTACTTCCCGCACGAGCGGGGCCTGCCCTCGCCAAGGAGCGGAGGCTCTCCCGCCAGGCCGGCCCGGTCCGCTTCGTGTACGACGACCCCGATCCGGGCGCGTTACGGACACTCATGCGGTGGAAGTCCGCGCAGTACCGGCGGACGGGGAGACGGGACCGGTTCGCGCAGGCGTGGATCGTCCGGCTGGTGGACCTGCTGGCGAGCGGCGGTGATCCGGAGTGCCGCGGGGTGCTGTCCGTGCTCTACGCCGCCGAACGGCCGGTCGCGGCCCACTTCGGGCTGCGTTCGCCCACGGTCCTGTCCTGGTGGTTCCCGGCGTACGACCCCACCTTCGCCAAGTACTCCCCCGGGGTCCTGCTCCAGTTGCGGATGTTGGAGGCGGCTGCCGCCGAGGGGATCGGGACGGTCGACCTGGGCAGCGGGCCGGCGCGTTACAAGGAGTCGTTCAAGACACGTGACCTGAGGGTGTACGAGGGTGCCGTGGTGCGCCCGGGGCCCGGTGGCGTCCTGCACCGGCTGGGTCGGGACCCGGTGCGTGCCGCTCGCCGTTTCGTGCGGGACCGGCCGCGTCTGGCCCGCGCCGCCGCGCGGACGCTGGAGGGGGTGGGCCGGCTGCGCGAGCGCTGAAGCGGGGTCCTGTCCCACGAGGGGCGGCTCCCGGTCACGGCTGCCCGCTGGGAGCCGTGACCGGGAGCCCGTCCGGTTCAGCCGACGGGCGGCATGTCGGTGGGTGCCGAGTCGAGGCCGGGCCGGCGCTCACGCCAGGCGCCCCGGGTGAAGTCGGGGATCTCCACCGGGCGTCCGCCCCTGGCCAGCGACTTCACGCTCAGAGGGACGGGCGAGCACCAGGCGGCGGAGTCGTAGACGTCGATGTCCGGTACCAGGCCCGCCCGCATCGACTGGACGATGCGCCACTGCAGCACGTAGTCCATGCCGCCGTGGCCGCCGTTGTTGGCCGCGTCGTCGCCGACTTTCTGCCAGAGCCAGTGGTCGTACTCCTTGCGGTAGCCCTCGAAGTCGCGCCAGGTGTGGCCACTGTGGTCCGGTTCGACGTAGATCCGGGCACCGGTCGGGGCGGGTCCGGCGTAGTCCTCTACGATGCCCCGGCTTCCCGCGAGGGTGTTGATGCGGCTGTAGGGACGGGGCGAGCTGACGTCGTGCTCGGCGCGGATCGTCCTGCCCTTCGCCGTCTCGATCATGCAGGTGACCAGGTCTCCGTTGATGTACTTCTCCTTCCAGGACGGGTGGTCCCTCGGGACGAAGCGTGCGCGGTAGTCGGCCAGGCCCTTCGGGGCGGTCGAGGTGGCGCTCAGGGTGGCCATGCGGTCGCCGCGGTTGACGTCCATGGCGGCCGCGATGGGTGCCAGCCCGTGCATGGGGTAGAAGGAAGCGGTGCTGCGGGTGTGCCACAGGCGTCGCCAGGAGTCGGTGTAGTAGGTGTCGGAGAAGAGGAGTTCCCGCAGGTCGTGCAGGTAGCCGCCGTGGCCGTTGGTGACGTCGCCGAACAGGCCGTCGTGCGCGGCCTTGAGCATGGCCAGTTCGTTGCGGCCGTAGCTGCAGTTCTCGGAGAGCAGCAGGTGCCTGCGGGTGCGCTCCGAGGTGTCGACCAGGTCCCACAGCTCACGCAGTTCCGTCGCGACGGGGAGTTCCACCACGGCGTGTCGGCCGCTGAGCAGCGCGGCCCTGCCCTGCTCGTAGTGGAACTCCCACGGCGTGGCGATGTAGACGAGGTCGATGTCGTCGCGCCTGAGCATCCGAGAGTAGGAGTCGGCGGAGCCGCCGTACTCGGCGGGCCGGGGGTGGCCCTTGCTCTCCAGGCGGTCGGCGGCGCGCTTGGCGCGGTCGGCACGGATGTCGCAGACGGCGGTCACGGTGCAGCCGGGCACGGCCGCCCAGCCCGTGATCATGCCCCCGCCCCGGTTGCCGAGGCCGATGACGCCGACCCGGACGGTTCTGTGCGCGTCGAACGGCACGCCGATCATCGACTTCTGGCCGTGCCTGCGGCGGGGGGCGGGCGCGGCCGCCGCGGCGGAGGGGGCCGACGCGGTCATCCCGGCCGCGAGTGCGCCGGTGGCGACGGCACCGCCCAAAAGGAGTCGGCGTGAGACAGCGGGCGTTTCGGACATGACGGCAACACTCCTCGTGGGCGGTCGGCATCACGGTGGGGGCACGCTTTCGGGGCATGACTCTGCGGCCTCGGCCGTTACATGTCAATACGTGCTCGATACAAAGCCGTTCCGAGCACTTCCACGCACGGAGTGGTGCGGCACACCGTCCGGGGCGGCGTTACATCCCGTCCTGCACGACGCCGCGCGTCGAGAGGGTGACGGGGTCCTTGGTCGTGAAGTCGCCCGGTGGGATACCCGGGTGGTGACCGTCGCGCGAGGGCGGGGCCTGGTGGCGCGGGCCCAGGGTGAGCCGGGAGACGATGCGGTAGCGGTCGCCGCGGTAGAGGGAGTGCACGTACTCGACCGGGCACCCGCGGGTGTCGGTGGTCAGGCGCTCGAAGAGCAGCGCCGGGGACAGCTCGGGCACGTGGAGCAGGTCGGCCTCGGCACGGGTGACCACCGTGGGCTCGATCGACTGCACGGCCTCGCTGACCCGGACGCCGTGCCGCTCGGCCAGGTGCTCGTAGAGGTCGCCCTCCTCCAGTTCGTCACTGGTCAGGTCGGCCACGAGGTCGGCCGGGACGTGCAGGTACTCGATGGCCATGGGCGAGTCGTCGACCAGCCGCAGGCGCGCGACGTAGTGGATCCGCGCGGCCGGCGACATGCGCAGTTTGCGGCCCACCCGGGCGCCCGCGGGCAGGGTCCGGACCTCCAGGAGTCGGCTGGTCCAGGCGCCGGCGGCCTGCGGGAGGCTGAAGGCGCGCCGGTCCGGGGCGAGTTCCTGGGTGATCTTCTCGGCGGCGACGAACATGCCCCGGCCGTGCTCGCGCACGAGCAGGCCGGCGAGTACCAGTTCGTCCACCGCGGCGCGCAGGGTGGGGCGGGACACCCCGAGGCGGGCGCAGAGGGTGCGTTCGGAGGGGATCGCGTCCCCGGGCTCCCGTTCCTCGACGAGTTCCCGGATCGCGTCGCGGACGCGTTCACGCTTGAGCAGCGCACCGGAGGCGGCGGCGTCGATCTCCATGCAGGGCTCCCATAACTGGTCTGCTGGTCAACCGAGCTTACCTGTCCGGATCAGTCATGAACCAGCCACACCTTCCGCAGTTCGGCTGACTTCCCTGTAGTACGCGAGGGGTTGACGCCCTCATTGGTCCATGCCACCTTCAACCAACGCCGACTGGTAAACCACTGGCGCCTCTACTGGTCAAGTTCGAGTACGTCGTTCCGTCCAGCTCGTCCCTCCAGCTCCCCCAGAGGTGAACCGTGAAGTACCGCTCGCTCGCCCTGCTCCCCGCGCTGCTCCTCAGCGCCTCGCTCGCCGCCTGCTCGCCGTCGGGCGGCACGTCCGACGACACCGGCGACGGCCGGACCGTCCTCGACGTGTGGCTCATGCGCGACAGCGTCTCGGCCGAATTCCAGAAGGAGTTCGAGACGGGCTTCGAGGCGTCCCATCCGGAGATCGACCTGAAGATCCAGATCCAGGAGTGGGAGGGCATCGGCGAGAAGGTCACCGCCGCCCTCGCCAGCAACGACGCACCCGACGTCATCGAGGTCGGCAACACCCAGGTCGCCCAGTACGCGCAGAGCGGCGGCCTCACCGACTTCTCGGACCGGGTGGACGAGCTCGGCGGGGACAGCTGGCTCGAGGGACTCGCGGAGCCCGGCTCGTACGACGGCAAGCAGTACGGCATCCCGTACTACGCCGCGAACCGGGTGGTCATCCACCGCACCGACCTGTTCGAGAAGGCCGGTGTGGACCCGGCCGCGATCAGGACCCGTGAGCAGTGGATCGCCGCCACCCGCAAGCTCGACCAGGGCGGCACGCAGGGCATCTACCTCCCCGGACAGAACTGGTACGTCCTGGCCGGCTTCGTCTGGGACGAGGGCGGTGACCTCGCCGTGGAGTCCGGCGGCGAGTGGAAGGGCGGCCTCGACAGCCCCGAGGCGCTGCGGGCGATGGACTTCTACCGGCGCCTCCAGGCCCTCGGCAAGGGCCCCAAGGACTCCGACGAGGCCCGGCCGCCGCAGGCGGAGGTCATGGCGCAGGGAAAGGTCGCCCAGCTCATCGCCGTCCCCGGCGGAGCCAAGGTCATCGAGGAGAAGAACCCGGAACTCAAGGGCAAGCTGGGCTTCTTCCCGATCCCCGGCAAGACCGCCGAGGAACCGGGCGCCGTCTTCACCGGTGGCTCCGACCTGGTCGTCCCGGCCGTCGCCGCGCACCAGGAGGAGGCGTTCACCTTCATCCGGGAACTGACCGGCGACGCGTGGCAGAAGAAGCTCGCCGTCGCCATGAGCTACGTACCGAACAAGACCACCCTCGCGGACGCCGTCTCCGGCGACCCCGGCACCGCGGCCATGGCGGCCGGCGCCGCGAACGGGCACGCCACGCCCAACACCCCGCAGTGGGCGGCGGTCGAGGCGAAGAACCCGATCAAGGAGTACATGACGGCCGTCCTCACCGGCTCGGACGCCGAGTCCGAGGCCGCCGAGGCGTCCCGGACGATCACCGACACCCTCAACAGCGGCTCCTGACCCGGTCGGTACCGACACTCGCTGGAGGTGGCACCGTGACGACCGTCCGTGAGAGGAGCCTGCCGCGCGACCCCGGCCGCCGCCCACCGCCCGCCGCACCGGGCGGCGCGGACCGGCGCGGCGGGACCGGCCGGGCAGCGCTCTGGCCCTACCTGCTGATCGCGCCCGCCGTGCTGGGCATGCTCTACCTGCTGGTCTACCCGCTGGCCCGCGCCGTGCTCATCTCCTTCCAGGACTTCCGGCTGCGTCAACTGATCCTGGGCGACGCGGAGTTCGTGGGTCTGCGCAACTACCGCACCCTGCTGGGCGATCCCCAGTTCTGGGAGGTGGTGCGCCGCACCTTCGTGTTCATGGCCGTCAACGTGGTCGCGATCATGGTGCTGTCGACGCTGGTCGCGCTGATGACCGAGCGGCTGGGCAGGGTGGCCAGGACCGTGGTCCTCAGCTCGCTGGTGCTGGTCTGGGCGGTGCCCGTGGTGGCGGCCACGACCGTCTTCCAGTGGCTGTTCCACTCCGAGTTCGGCATCGTCAACGAGACCCTGACCGGCCTCGGCCTCGACTCCTACGAGAGCCATCCGTGGCTGGCGCACGGCGGTTCCGCGTTCGCCATCATCGTGATCCTGATCGTCTGGCAGTCCGTGCCCTTCGCCGCGATCACGCTCTACTCGGCCCTGGTAGCGGTGCCGGCCGAACTGTACGAGTCGGCGCGCATCGACGGCGCGGGCGGCGTGCGCGTCTTCCGCTCGGTGACGTTCCCGCTGATCCGGCCGATCTTCATGCTGGTGCTGTCGCTGGAGGTGATCTGGACGTTCAAGGCGTTCGTGCAGATCTGGGTGATGACGCGCGGCGGCCCGGACGAGGCCACCACGATCCTGCCGGTGTACGCCGTGCAGACCGCGCTGGCGGGCCAGCGCTACGACCTGGGCTCCGCCGCCTCGATGCTGACGGTGCTGCTGATGAGCGGCGTCCTCGTCCTCTACTTCCGCCGGCTCTTCCGCCAGGAGGGTGAGCAGCTGTGAGCACCACGCGCCCCGCGCGGCGCCGGTCCGTCCGGCGCCTTCCGCTCCACGCCGCCGCGGCGCTCACCGTGGTGGTCTGCCTGTTCCCCGTGTACTGGATGGTGACGACGGCGTTCAAACCGTCCCCGGACATCCAGTCGTACGACCCCCGGCTGCTCCCCCGCGCCTGGACGCTCGACCACTTCCGGACGGCGATCCAGGCGGACGGCTTCGCCCTGTTCTGGCGCAACAGCATCCTCGTCACCCTCAGCGCGGTGCTGCTCGCCCTGCTGGTCGCCCTCGGTGCCGCCTACGCCGTGGCCCGCATGCGGTGGCGCGGGCGCCGGCAGTTCGTGCTGGCGGTGTTCATCGCGCAGATGGCGCCCTGGGAGTCACTGATCATCCCGGTCTACATCATCTCCCGCGACACCGGCATGCTCGACCGGCTGCCGACGCTCACCCTGATCTACTTCATGATCACGCTGCCGTTCACGGTGGTCGTGCTGCGCGGCTTCATCGCCGGCATCCCTCCCGAACTGGAGGAGGCCGCACAGGTCGACGGCTGCACCCGGGCCGGGGCCTTCCGCAGGGTCGCGTTCCCGCTGCTGGCGCCCGGTCTCATGGCCACCTCGCTGTTCGGCTTCATCACCGCCTGGAACGAGTTCACCTACGCCAACTTCCTCATTATCAAGCAGCAGGACAGCCGCACGCTCCCGGTCTGGCTGTCCTCCTTCCAGTCGACGTTCGGCACCGACTGGGGAGCCACCATGGCCGCCTCCACCCTCTTCGCCCTGCCCGCACTGGTCGTCTTCCTCGCGCTGCAGCGCCGTGTGACCGCCGGGCTCGCCTCGGGAGGCGTCAAGGGCTGACCGCGTACGCCGTTCCCCCACCCGTCGCGCACCCGCCCCGACCAAACGGAGCCGTCCGTGGATCTGCCACGCCCCGAACACGCCCTCCTCCCCCGCCCCAGCCGCCTCTCCACCCGCGCTGGGCGTCTCCGGCTGGACGACACGACCCGCCTGCGGGTGACGCCGGGAGCCGAACCGGCCGCCGCCCTGCTGCGCACGCTTCTCGCCCCGGCCACGGGGCTGCGGCTCGAGGCGTCCCCGGACGGCGCCTTCGTCCTCGCCCTGGACCCCGCCCTGACCGGCCTGGGCGACGAGGGCTACGGCCTGACCGTCAGCCCGCAGGGCGCCCTGCTGCGCGCCGCCCGCCCCGCCGGGCTGCTGCGCGGCGTGCAGACGGTGCGGCAACTGCTGCCCTACGAGGCCCTGTCCCGGCGTCCGGTGCGCGGCGTGCCGTGGGAGCTGCCCGCCGTGGAGATCACCGACGTGCCCCGGCACGCCTGGCGCGGCTCCATGCTCGACGTGGCCCGGCACTTCCAGCCGGTGTCCTACCTGCGGCGCTACGTCGACCTGCTGGCGCTGCACAAGCTGAACGTCTTCCACCTCCACCTCACCGACGACCAGGGCTGGCGGATGCCGGTGGCCGCCCACCCCCGGCTCACCGAGGTCGGCGGATGGCGGGCGCAGTCGATGAGGGGCCCGGCGGGCAGCGACCGCTTCGACGGCGTGCCGCACGGCGGGGCCTACACCCGGGCCGAACTGCGGGCCCTGGCCGCGTACGCGGCCGAGCGCGGCGTCACGGTCCTCCCGGAGACGGGCGTGCCCGGACACGTGCGCGCCGCCCTCGCCGCCCACCCCGAACTGGGCACGGACCCCCGCCGCCGGCTGGACGTGTGGACGCACTGGGGCGTGTGCGAGAACGTCCTCGGCACCGACGACCACGTCCTGGATTTCTTCCGCACCGTCCTGGACGAGGTGATGGACGTCTTCCCCTCGCCGTACGTCCACCTCGGCGGCGACGAGTGCCCCACCACCGAGTGGGAGCGCAGCCCGGCGGCACGCGCCCGCGCCGCCCGCGAAGGACTCCCGGGTCCGCACGCGCTGCACCCCTGGTTCATCGCACGCATGGCCGAGCACGTGGTGAGCGCGGGCCGGCAACCGGTCGTGTGGGCCGAGAACGGCGTCACCCTCCCCCTGGAGTGCACGGTGATGAGCTGGCGCGAACCGGGGCACGCCCGCGCGGCGGCACAGCGCGGGCACCGGGTCGTCCTCGCCGACCACCGCGCCACCTACTTCGACTATGCGCGCGGCGACGGGCCCGGAGAGCCGCCCGCACAGCCCGGCGGGATCGTCGACCTGCGCGCCGTGTACGACGTGGACCTCGCCCCCGCGACCCCGGACCCGGAGGTCGCGGCGCGGGTGCTGGGCGCGCAGGGCCAGTTGTGGACGGAGTTCGTGGCGACGTCCGAGCACATCGAGTACCTGACCTATCCCCGGTTGTGCGCGCTCGCCGAGCGGGTCTGGGACGGCACGTCCGGCTGGCACGACTTCAACGCCCGGCTCGACGGCCACCGGGCCCGCCTGGACGCCCTGGACGTCCCGCACGCCCGCCCGCCGGTCACCGGGCACCCCCCGAGGCGTTCCCCCGCACCGCACACCATCCACCGACGCTCCCGCACGGGCGGGAGCCCGACCGGAAGGACCCCCGGATGACAACCCGACCCCGCGTCAGCCGCGCCCGCCTGGCGCTCGCCCTCGCGGCCCTCCTGGGCGGCGGTGCCCTGACCGCCCTGCCCGCCGCCCAGGCCGCCCCCACGGCCGACGGTCTCGCCGTCCAGTACCGCACGAGCGCGGCCGGAGCCACCGCCTACCAGACGGAGCCCTGGCTCAAGGTCCGCAACACCGGTTCCTCCGCCGTGCGCCTCAGCCAGGTGAAGGTCCGCTACTACTTCAAGGCGGACTCCCCGGACGCCTCCTACCGGTTCGCCTGCTCCTGGGCGGTGGAGGGCTGCTCCGTCGTCACCGGCACGTTCGGCACCCTGAGCAACCCGACCGCGACCGCCGACCGCTACCTGGAGATCGGCTTCACCCCGGCGGCCGGCACGCTGGCGCCCGGCGCGGACACGGGTGACATGCAGCTGCGCTTCCACCGGACCGACTGGCAGCCGGTCCGGCAGAGCGACGACTACTCGTTCGACGGCACGCGGACCTCGTACGCGGACTGGGACAAGGTCACCGCCCAGTTGGCGGGCGCCACCGTGTGGGGGACGGCACCGGAGGGCAACGACCCGACCGACCCACCGGACCCGACGGACCCGCCCGGTGGCGGACCGGCCCTGTTCGACGACTTCGACTACGGCTCGCACACCGACCCCGACCTCGCCGCGCACGGCTGGAGCGTCCGCGCCAACTCCGGCGGGCCCGGGGTGCCAGGGGCCGCCTGGGACCCCTCCAAGGTCACCTTCGTCTCCGCCGGCGGCAACACGGTGATGAACCTGGAGACCTCCACGGCGGGCACCGCCGCCTCCACCACCCACACCGAGGTCCTCACCAGGGCCGTGAAGTTCCGCAACGGCACCTACGCGGCCCGCGTGAAGTTCTCCGACGCCCCGAGGACCGGGCCGGACGGGGACCACCTGGTGCAGACGTTCTTCACCATCAACGACCTCAAGGCGCCCATGGCCGACGACTACGCCGAGTACGACTTCGAGTACCTGCCGAACGGCGGGTGGGGCGAGCCGTCGAACATCCTCTACGCGACCTCCTGGGAGACGTACGACCCCGATCCCTGGCAGGCCGTCAACCAGCACTCGGAGCAGCGCCGCGGCTACGCCGGCTGGCACGACCTCGTCGTCACCATCGACGACAGCGCGATCACGTACTACGTGGACGGTCAGCACTTCGGCACGCACGACGCGCGGTACCTGCCCGAGCGGCCGATGTCGATCAACTTCAACCAGTGGCTGATCGACCTGAACGGCCAGACGTCGACCACCCCGCGCTCCTACGACCAGCAGGTGGACTACGTCCTTCACGTCAAGGACCAGGTGCTCACCCCGGACCAGGTCGCGGCGGAGGTCGCCGGGTACCGCGACGCCGGGACGTCGTTCGTCGACGAGGTGCCCGCCGGCTGACGGTCTGCGGGGACGGTCAGAACAGCCGCTCCTGGGCGGGTGCGGGCCGTCCTCGCCCACCGCGGCGCGGGACGGTCCGTACGGGTACCGTCTCACCGAACAGGGGTGCGGTGCCGTACTCGTCCGGCTCGGCCGGAACGGTGGCGGGCCCGGTGCCCACGTTGAGGACCAGCGGCGCGTCCCGGTCGAAGTCGCCGGGTGTCATCGCCACCCACTCACGGTCCTGCCGCTCTGCCACGCGCCGACACCTCCCTCGCTCCGCCCGCCGCGACCACGCGACGCTACCAGCACCGCGCCGGTCCCGTGACCGGGGCTCCGCCGGGCCGCCCGGGGCGTCAGCCAGTACGGTTCCCCGCAAGCAGGTCCGCGATGCCCTCGTGCAGTTTCCCGGGCACCCGGAGGCTCCAGCGGCCGGCGGCCTCGGCGCTCAGTTCCCGGCTCCACTGCCAGCTGCTGCGGGCCGCCGTGCGCACCTCGCCCTCCCGGGCGGCGGCGGTGGTGGCGGTGTAGCGGTCGGCGTCGGCGGCGGGCAGGTCCTTCTCCAGGGCCCGGCTGGGCGTCAGCCAGTGGGCGGTGGAGTCGCGCAGGAGCCGGCACAGCTTGAGCTGCAGCGGCGCGACGACGGCGTGCAACAGGTTGTGGGCGCGGGCCACTTCGCCCCGGGCCAGGACGTGGGCCAGCATCAGCGTCCAGTTGGCCAACTCGTCGCAGAGCTGCTGGGCGGTGGTGGCGGGCTCCGGCGGGCGGAACCCGGCCAGCCGGCGGGCGGCCCGGGTGAGGCGGCCGGTGCGGTCCAGGAGGACGGCGGCCTCGGGACGGGGCAGGTGGATCATGCCCTCCCAGGTCGGGACCTCCTCGATGCCCTCGCCGGCGGGCGTGATGTGGAACTCGCCCCGCATCAGGTCGTCGAAGACGACGGCGAGGATGCCGTACATGTTGGTGTACGCCAGCTCGAGCGGGGCGAGTTTCTCGAGGAACGCCCGGGCCTCGAAGTCGTCGAGGTGCTCGTCCTCGACGTACAGATACGCCTCTATGTCGGAGTGGGCGTCGGCCTCGCCGACCGTCCAGGAGCCGTAGAGGAGCACGCCTTCGAGTCGGGGTTCCGACTCGGCGAGTTGCCGCAGGCGGGCGATGCGGTCGTCCAGGGCGGGGGAGGCGGAGCGAACGGACATGGGTGACTGTCTCCTGAGTGAGCGCGCGGGCACGATGGATCGACGCCCGGCGTGTGCGGGGCGGATGGCTGCGGACCGTGCGGTCGGTTCAGGAGACGCCCATGGCGGGGAGTCTACGCGATGCCCGTGGTTCACGGGGTGACGATCGGGAACCGGGGATCGGGGCGTTGCATGAGGCCGCCCAGGGTGATGAGCGCCGTGAGGTCGCCGTCCGAGGCGATCTCACCGGCCGCGACGGCGTCGGGGAAGGTGGTCGCGCGGGCGACGACGGCGTCGAGGGTGGCGCGGGTCAGGCGCAGGGTGAGGTGCGGCTTTTCGCCGCGCGGGGCGTCGCCGGGCATGGGGGTGAGCGCGCCGTTGGACAGCAGCAGCGTCCAGACGTCGGCGAGGGCGTCCGGGGTGCCGTCGGTGATCTCCCAGCGCAGGAGGAGGCGTCCGGCCACGGCGGCGCGCGGGCCGTCGATCCGTACGGCCATGGACTGGAAGATCTGCTGCACGGTCAGCGCGGCGACCATGCCGGAGCCTCCGCGGCCCGGGGCGCCGAGGACTCCGCCGCGCAGTTCGGCGGCGCCGGTGAGGTAGAAGTTGCGCCAGGGGCCGCACGCGGAGCCGTGGCCGAGGCGTTCGAGGGTGTCGGCCTGGAGGGCGCGGGCCTCGGCGTGTCCGGGTTCCGCGAACAGGACGTGGTTGAGCACCTCGGCGACCCAGCGCAGGTCCCCGCGGTCGTGGGAGACCCGTGCCTTGGCGACCACGGCGTCGGCGCCGCCCATGAACTCGGTGTAGCGGACGGCGGCTTCGCGGGGCGGGTGCTGCCACAGGTGCGCCGGGTTGCCGTCGAACCAGCCCATGTAGCGCTGGTAGACGGCCTTTGCGTTGTGGCTGAGGGAGCCGTAGTGGCCGCCGATGTGGGTGCGTTGTTCCAGCACGGGCGGGAAGCGCAGTTCCTCGGCGATCTCGGCGCCGGTGTGTCCGGCGTTGATGAGGCGTACGCACTGGTCGTGCAGGTAGGCGTAGGCGTCGCGCTGTTCCTCCAGGAAGCGCAGGGCGCGGTCCTGGCCCCAGGTGGGCCAGTGGTGGGAGGCGAAGACAACGTCGGTGGTGTCGGCGAACAGGCGCAGGGTCTCGGTGAGGTAGCGGGCCCAGGCGCTGGGGTCGCGGACCAGGGCGCCGCGCAGGGTGAGGACGTTGTGCAGGGTGTGGCAGGCGTTCTCCGCGACGCAGAGCAGCCGCAGGCCGGGGAAGTGGATGTTCATCTCCGCGGGGGCCTCGGTGCCCGGGGTGAGCTGGAAGACCATGCGGACGCCGTCGACGGTCTCGGTCTGGCCGGTGGTGCGGACGTCGAGGTTGGGTGCGATGAGGCCGACGCTGCCCAGGGACGTGGTCTGGCCGAGGCCGCAGCCGATCTGTCCTCCGGGTCCCTTGGGCAGGGCGGCTCCGTACATGTAGACGGAGCGGCGTGCCATGGCGGGGCCGGTGATGACGTTCTCTCCGGCGGCGTGTTCGAGGAAGCCGGCGGGCGCGATGACCGGCAACCGTCCGGCGGCGGCGTCCTCGGGGTCGGCGACGCCGTGGACGCCGCCGAAGTGGTCGACGTGCGAGTGGGTGTAGAGGACGCCGGTGACAGGACGGTCGCCGCGGTGCTCCCGGTAGAGGGCGAGTGCGGCGGCGGCCACCTCGGCGCTGATCAGGGGGTCGATGACGAGGACGCCGCGGTCGCCCTCGACGAAGGTGACGTTGGACAGGTCCAGGCCGCGGACCTGGTAGACGCCCGGCACCACCTCGTACAGGCCCTGCTTGGCGGTCAGGCGGCTCTGCCGCCACAGGGACGGGTGCGCGGTGGGCGGGCAGTCGTCGTCGAGGAACACGTAGGCGTCGGCGTCCCAGACGGTGCGGCCCTCGGCGTCGCGCACCACGCCGGGCCTCAGCCGGGCGATGAAACCCCGGTCGGCGTCGGCGAAGTCCTGGTCGTGGTCGGGGAGGTGGGCGTAGGTGGTGTCGGGCACGAGTGGTCCTCGGGTGGGGTGCTGAGCGGTCAGGTCAGGGTGGCGAGGCCCTTGGCGATGCCGTTGCGCTGGATCTCCGAGGTGCCGGTCAGGACCCGGAACATGCGCATCTTGCGGAAGAGGTACTCGATCTCATGACCCTGGGTCAGTCCGTCCTTGCCGTGGATCTGCACCGCCTCGTCGAGCAGGCGGAAGGCCGACTCGGCGACGAAGAGCTTGCACATGAACGCCTCGGTACGCACGTCCTCGCCCCGGTCGAGGGCGGCCAGCGCGGCGTAGGTCATGGAGCGGGCCGCGTAGAGGTCGGCGGCCATGTCGGCGAGCTTGTGCTGGATGGCCTGGAGGGTGAGCAGGGGCTTGCCGTTCACCGTGCGGGTGAGGGCACGGTCGCGGGTGAGGTGGAGCGCGCGGCGGGCGGCGCCGATGGCCGAGGGGCAGTGCAGGAGGCGGTTGACGGTGACGCGGCCGAGGGCGATGCGCAGGCCCTTGCCCTCCTCGCCGAGGAGGTTGGCGGCGGGGACGCGGCAGTCGTCGAGGACGATGTCGCTCTCGATGTGTTCCCCGGACATGGGGGTGGCGCCGTCGGTGACCCGGCAGCCGGGGCTGTCGAGGTCGACGAGGAAGGCGGAGTAGGACTCCTCCTCCGTGCCGGCCATGCGCGCCACGACGATGGCGAAGTCGGCGAAGGGGCCGGCGGAGCTGAACACCTTGTGGCCGGTGAGCCGGTAGCCGTCGCCGTCCCTCGCGGCGGTGGTGCGCATGGCCCGCACGTCGGAGCCGGCGTCAGCCTCGGTGAGGGAGAAGCAGCAGGCGCGTTCGCCGCGCACCAGCGGCAGCAGGTAGGTGTCGAGCTGGTGCGGGGTGGCGTGGCGGAGGATGTCGCCGGCGCGCAGCGGGCCGCCCATGTCGCCGAGGACACTGTGCCCGAGGACCCGTCCGGAGGCGGCGACCTCCTCCTTGAGGACGGCGAGTTCGGTGTACGTCAGGGCCTGGCCGCCGTACTCCTCGGGGAGGTGGATGCCGTAGAAGCCGAGTTCGCGGCAGCGTTTCCAGACCGGTTCGAGGTCGGCGCGGGTGAGGCGGGAGGTGTGGGTGATGCCGTTGTCGTGTTCGTACTGGGCGAGTTCGCCGTCCAGGTATCCGCGCAGGCGCTCGACCAGGCCGGCCAGGCGCGGGTCGCCGGGGTCGGGGCGGAAGGAGAAGGTCATGGGGCGGGTCTCCGGGGAGGTTTCGGCGCGGGGCGCCGGGTTCCATCAGGGGTCTCGGTGCGGGGTGTCGGGGGTCGCGGCCCGGTTCAGTGCACGCGGCGGGTGGCGTGCGACCAGTACGGTTCGCGGACGGCCTTGCGGTCGAGCTTGCCGTTGCGGTTGTGCGGGAGTTCGCCGACGAAGTCGACGGAGCGTGGCTTCTTGAAGCGGTCCAGGCGCAGGGCGCAGAAGTCGGCCAGTTCGTCGGCGGTGACCGGGGTGCCGGGGCGGGTGACGACGACGGCCTTGACCGCCTCTCCCCACTTCTCGTCCGGGACACCGATCACGCAGGCCTCCTGCACGGCGGGGTGCTCGTACAGCACGGTCTCGACCTCGTTGCTGTAGATGTTGAAGCCGCCGGAGATGATCATGTCCTTCTTGCGGTCGACGAGGAACAGGTAGCCGTCCTCGCGCATCCAGGCGAGGTCGCCGGTGTGCACCCAGCCGTCGCGGAAGGTCTGGGCGGAGAGTTCGGGTGCCTGCCAGTAGCGGCGGACGCAGTCGGGTCCGCGCACGATGATCTCGCCGACCTCGCGGGGCGGGAGCGTGTTGCCGTGCTCGTCGACCACCCGTAGCTCGGTGTCGTAGGCGGCGCGGCCGCAGGACTGGAGGAGTTCGGGGTCGTCGGTGACGGCGCGGGCGATGTCGGCGCCGGACATGCCGGCCACCACGCTGGTGGTCTCGGCCAGGCCGTAGCCCTGGGCGACCACGGGACCGAACAGGGCGACGGCGTCGCGCAGTCGCTGCGGCGAGACGGGCGCCCCGCCGACGCGGACGCTGGCGAGACTGGACAGGTCGCGGTCGGCGGCGCCGGGATGGGCCAGTACGGCGTTGAGCATCGCGGGCACCAGGAACGTGGCGGTGATGCGCTCGCGCTCGACGGTGTCCAGGAAGGCCTCGGCGCTCCAGCCGGGCAGCACGTGGGTGGTGGAGCCGCCGAAGACGCCGGCGAGCAGGACCATGCCGGTGGCGTGGGTGATGGGACCGCAGGCGAGGTAGCGGGTGTCGGGGCGGGGGCGCGACTCGTCGTTCATGAGGGTCTTGCGCATGTTGGCCAGCCGGTTGCCGAAGGTCTGCACCGCCGCCTTGAGCGAACCGGTGGAGCCCGAGGTGAAGTTGAGGACGGCGGGCGCGTCCTCGGCGGTCTCCACGGCCACCGTCTCGGTGCCGCCCTCGGCGAGCAGGTCGTCGTACGACAGGGAGGTGCCGCGCGCCCCGTCGTCGGTCGCGGAGGCGTCGAGCGCCACGGGAAGGCAGTCGGTGCCCGCCGCCGCCACGGCCGCCAGGGCGTCCTCGCGGTGGGCCTCGTCGAAGACGAGGACGCGGACGGGGGCGTCGCGCAGGATGTGCTCGATCTCCGCACGGCCGAGCCGGGCGTTGACCGGCACCCGGATCAGCCCGGCCTTGTAGAGCGCGAACTCCACCTCCACCAGTTCACCGCGGTTCCAGGCCAGCGAGGCCACGGCGTCGTCGGGGCCGAGTCCGCGCCGGACGAGCGCGGAGGCCAGCCGGTTCGCGCGCTCCTCGAGGCGGGCGTAGGTCCAGGTGCGGTCATCGCAGACCAGCGCGGGGTGTTCGGGCCAGTGGCGGGCGCTGCGGGTGAGGTAGATACCGAGGTTCAACGACGGGCTCCCATACGAAACATGTACTTGCTGAATGTTTCCAGACAGGTTGTTCGGTAACGCTTCGCCTGTCAAGAGTACGTAGACTGACTGCCGCTCGGGCGGACACGACCCGCCGGGCCGAGAAGGACCGGACACCGGACAGGGAGACGGACGACGGGGATGGCCGAGGACCGACGCATTCGCAAGACGCGCAGGGCACTGCGCGACGCCCTCGTCGGACTCGTCCTGGAGCGGGGCTTCACGGCGCTGAGCGTCGAGGACATCACCCAGCGCGCGGACGTCGCGCGGGCGACGTTCTACAGCCACTTCCGGGACAAGGACGAGCTGTTCGCCCGGGTCACCCGGGACCTGCTCGACGAACTCGACGAACGGCTGCGCCCGGCGATGGCGGAGACCGCGGTCGGCTTCACCGGCAGGCCGGTGCTGGAGATGCTGCGGCACGCCCGGCAGGAGCGCGACCTGTACCGGATCGTGCTGCGGGGCGAGGGGGACGGCAAGCCGCTGCGGATGTTCACCGAGGCGTGCGCCCGCGTCGCCGCCGAGGAGTTCCGCGGCCGCTCCGAGCGCAACGACGTCAAGCCGCGGATCGACGCCGATCTGCTGGCCCGGGTCTGGGTCGGTGAGCAGGTGTCGGTGCTCCAGTGGTGGGTCGAGCACGAGACCCCGCCGCTGCCGGCCGAGGAGGTCGTGCGCATGCTGCTCGACTTCGCGCTGCACGGCCGGTACTGGGCCACCGGGTTCGACCGGCCCGAGTGACGCGGACCCCCCGCCCCCGCCCGCTCAGCCCTCGCCGCCGAGGGCGCGGGCGTCGCGGTCCGGGCGGATGGCGAGCATCGCCACCGTGCCGCACACGGCCATCACGGCCGCGGACAGCAGGAAGGCGGTCGAGTAGCCGGCCGCCTCGGAGGCCGCGCCGTCCACCAGGTGGCCGGTGAGGTAGGGCACGAACATGCCCGGCAGCGTGCCGGTCGCCGCGACCACGCCGAAGACGGCGCCACGCCGGGCCGCGGGCACGACGGCCGCCGTGGTCACGTAGTGCAGCGGGATCGCCACCGCGTGGGCGGCGAACGCCACGGCCACCAGCACCAGTTGCGCCGCGCGCTGCTCGGCGAACGGCAGCAGGGCGAGCGCCGCGCCGGACACCAGGACCGCCGCCCCCTGGGCGAGCCCGTCGGTAGCGGGGCCGGACCGGCCGCGCCGCTTGCGCCGGTCGACGAGGGCCGGGGCGGTCAGCAGCAGGAGCAGGCTGAGCACCGAGACCGCGCTGAGGGCGACCGACGCGGTCGACGCGGTCAGGTCGAGCTGGGTCTGCAGGTAGACCGGCAGCCAGGCACTGGAGACGGCCAGCGCCCAGTGGGACCCGAAGGCGCTGAGGACGCTGCCCACGACGGTCCCGCTGAGCAGCAGCCGGGACAGCGGAAGCGCCGGCGTCCGGGCCGCGGGCCGGGAGGCGCCCCGCTCGGGGGCGGCCTCCCCCGCGGCACCGGCGTACGGGCCGTCCTTGCCGACGGCGTACCAGACCAGGCACCACGCGGCGCTGGTGATCGCCAGCGCGACGAAGGCCGAACGCCAGCCCAGGTGCACGATGAACCAGGTCAGCACCGGGGCCGCGACGGCGGTGCCCAGGGCCGCGCCACCGATCTGCAACGCCGAGGGCATGCCGCGCCGTCCCGGCGGGAACCAGCCGTAGAGGGTGTGCATGGACATCGACGCGGCGGGCCCCTCCGCGGCGCCCAGCATCAGCCGCCCCGCGACGAGCGCGGGGACGGTCGCCGCCAGGGCCGGCAGTTGGGCCACCGCCCACAGGGCCGCCATCACCAGGAGCATGGTGCGCGTCGACCAGCGGGCCGACAGCAGCCCGACGACCAGCCCCGAGACGCTGAACAGCACGTAGAACGAGCTGGAGATCAGCCCGTAGGTGCTCTTGTCGATGCCGAGTTCGTCCATGATCGGCACCGCGGCGAGGCCCAGCACGGACTTGTCCGCGTAGTTGATCATCATGAAGACGACGACCATCACGAGGATCAGCCAGGCGCGGCGCCGGTCGTACGCGGTCGGGTCCGGGGGCCGCGGGACCGGGGGACGTCGGGACGGGAGGGGGCGAACGACCACAGCGGCTCCAGGTGGCTACCGGAAAAGTCGACGGACGAGTTGATGACTGCGAGTTAATGGACTACCTGTCCATTAACCTTCGTCTAGTCCGGCAAGGTAGTTCGCGTCTTCCGCGGGGTCAACGGTCAGGAGGGGACCTTCGTACGGGCGGAGCCGGCCGTACGGGTCCTCCGGCTCTGCCTGTTCGGGCATCGCTTCGTGCCTCGGCGTCCCGTGTGGTACGCCGGAACCGGGCGTTACCCTCCGTCCGTGAGCATCACGTCCCGGCGGGCGGCCGGGTGAACGACGAACAGCCGGAAGAACACTCCGGGCAGCACGGACGACAGGAACCGGCGCCGAAGCGCGGGCGCCGCGGTCCGGGGCCCTTCACCCTGCTGGTGCTCCCGGGCCTGGTGACCGTGACCGGTGTCGCCACGTTCCTGGCACTGACGGGCGGTCTGCCGACACCGTGGCCCCAGGAGGCGAAGGCGGAGCAGGCGGCGGTCGACATCGACCCGTCCTACATCCCCTGGCTGCGCAAGGCGGCCTCGGCCTGCACGGTCCTGGAACCGTCGGTACTCGCCGCGCAGATCGACCAGCTCTCCGGCTGGAGCGACGACACGGACGAACTCTCGGGCCAGAAGGGCATCGCCGCCTTCACCGACGGCGAGTGGCGGACCTGGGGCGGGGACGACGACGGCAATGGAGACTCGTCCCCCCGTGATCCGGCGGACGCGATCATGGCACTCGGCCGGCGGGACTGCGCCCTGGCCGAGAAGGTGACCGAACTGCGCACCGAGGGCAGGATCAACGGGGACCTCGTCGATCTGACCCTCGCCGCGTACGCGGAGGGAACGGACGCGGTGACGGAGGCGGGGCGCGTCCCGCCGACGGCCGCGGCCTACCTCGCCGAGGTGGAGGCGCTGATCCCGCGCTACGAGGCGCTCGACCGGGCCGACTCCGCCGGCGGCGCGGGCCGGGCGGCGGGGGCACTCCTCGCCGCCCCGGTGAGTCCGCTCACCATCACCTCGCCGTACGGCTCGCGGGAGCACCCGCTGACCGGCGTGACCAAACTGCACACCGGCGTGGACTTCGCCGCGCCCCAGGGCACGGCGGTCGCCGCCGCGAGGCCGGGCCGCGTCGTGTTCGCCGCGTCGACCGCCGCGTACGGCAACCGCGTGGTGATCGACCACGGGACCATCGAGGGCAAGCGGCTGGAGACGACCTACAGTCATCTGTCGTCCCTGGAGGCCGCCGTGGGCCAGTCCGTGGAGGCCGGGACGACGATCGGCCGGGTGGGCTCGACCGGCTTGTCCACCGGTCCCCACCTGCACTTCGAGGTGGTTCTCGACGGCTACTACACCGACCCGCGACCCTGGCTGGTGCCCGGCGGTTAGGGCCCGCCCGGTGACGCGGCGCGGCACCGGCACCGCCGGGCGCGTTTGATCCGCCGGATACCGTCCAGGGTCAGAGCATGACCGAGTCGAAGTGCGAGACAGAGCGAAAGTACGAGCCGTCCTCCTCCGGCGTCGGCGGACTGCCGGACCTCACCGGTGCCGGGCCCGTGGCCTCGGTCACCGCGTCGGGGCCCGAGGAGTTGGACGCGGTGTACCACGACACCGCCGACCTGCGGCTGGCCGGCTCCTCGGCGACGTTGCGCCGGCGCACGGGCGGGCCGGACGCCGGCTGGCACCTGAAGCTGCCGCTCGCCGGGGACACGCGGGAGGAGATGCGGGCACCGCTCTCGGACGAGGTGCCGGACGTGCTGCGCGAGTTGCTCCTGTCCCGCACCCGGGGCGCGCCCCTGCGACCGGTGATGCGGATCCGGTCGACCCGTTCCGTGCGGCACCTGCGGGACGCCGAGGGCGAGGTGCTGGCGGAGCTGAGCATCGACGAGGTGCGCGCGGACTCGCTGCTGCCCGGCGGCGGCCGTGCCGAGTGGCAGGAGCTGGAGGTCGAACTCGCCGACGGCGTGGGGGCCGGGCTGCTCGACACCGTGGAGAAGAAGTTCCGCAAGAAGGGGATCAACCGGGCGGACAGCCCTTCGAAGTTCGTCCGGGCGCTGCGGGACACCGGAGCCGCGGCGGAGGGTGCGCGGCGACCCGGGCATGCCACCGCGACGACTCCGGGTTCTCCCGGCCGGTACGTGCTGGCGTACTTGGAGCGGCAGGTCGCGACCCTGGTGGCCGTGGATCCGGCCGTCCGGCGTGATCTGCCCGACGGGGTGCACCGGATGCGCGTCACCTGTCGCCGCCTGCGCAGCTGCCTGCGTTCCTACCGTTCGGTGCTGGACCGGCGGGTCACCGACCCGGTGCGCGCGGAACTGAAGTGGCTCGCCGGTGAGCTGGGGGTGGAGCGGGATCAGGAGGTGCTGCGCGAGCGCCTGACCGCCGGGCTCGCCGGGCTGCCCGGGGACCTGGTGCTCGGTCCCGCCGCCGCCCGGCTGCGGGTGTGGGACGTGTCGGGGGGCGAGGAGAGCAGGGCGCACACCCGCGAGGCACTGGCCTCGGACCGCTATCTGCGTCTCCTGGACGCGCTGGACGGTCTGCTCCGGCAGCCGCCCCTGCGCGCCGGGGCCGCGGGCAAGCCCGCCCGGACGATGGCCCGGGCGGTGCTGAAGGAGTACGACCGCCTGGCCGGGCGCGTGGAGCACGCGCTGGAACTGCCGCCGGGGGCCGATCGGGACGCGGCGCTGCACCAGGCGCGCAAGGAGGCGAAGAAGCTGCGCTACGCCACGGAGGTCGCGCGGCCGGTACTCGGCAAGCCCGTCAAGCGCCTCGGCAAGCGCGCCAAGGGGCTCCAGCAACTGCTGGGCGACCACCAGGACTCCGTCGTCGCCCAGGAGGCGCTGCGGGAACTGGCGGTGGCGGCGCACGCGGCCGGAGAGACCGCGTTCACCTGGGGAGTGCTGCTCGGCCAGGAGCGGGCGCGGGCCCGCGCGCGTGAGGAGGAGCTGCCTTCGGTGTGGCGGACGGCGTCGGATCCCGCGCTCCGGGCCGCCCTGGCGCACTGACGGCGGGCTCCGGTCGGCCGTCGAGGGGACCGGCCGCTCCCGTGCCGTCGGTCCCGTCAGGCCGCCCGCGCCCGGACCCGCGCCGCGCGTGCGGGCGCGGGCGCCGTCGCCCCGGCCCGGACGGCGGTGACACGGTGGGTGGTCCGGGCCGGGTCGGTCAGCGGCTCCCCGAGGGCGATCCGGCCGGCGGCGTACAGCCCGTCGCACTCGGCGGTGGGCAGCGCCGCGTAGCAGCCACCCCGGCCGGTCGCCGAGTCCAGTGGCCGCCAGTAGCTGTATCTGCGCCGTCCGCCCTCGCGCACGGTCACGAACACGGGGGTGCGCGCGTCCGCGACGATGCGCAGGACGTCGGCCTCGGCGGTGCTGAGCGGGCCGCACGGGCGGGGCCCGCGGCGACGGGTCGCCCGTGGGTCGGCGGTCTGCGCGTGAACGGCGGTAAGCGGCATCGGCTGCGGCCTTTCCGGGACAGGGGACTCGAGACCGCCTACCCGCTCCGGCCGGTGTTGATCTCGCTTGCCCGCATTGTTGTGCACGGCACTGACAATGGGGGCCCGCACCGCCGGGGAGCCGCGGATCAGGCCTTCGACGGGGCCACGTGGCGCAGCGGGTGGGGGTTGAGCCGGGCGAAGCCCTCCTGGCGTTCGTAGGGGAAGTACGGGTAGGGGGCGGTCCTCGCGCTCGCCGCGTCGAGTCTGGCCACCTGCTCCTCGGTCAGGCTCCAGCCGACGGCGCCGAGGTTCTGCCGCAGCTGCCCCTCGTTGCGGGCGCCGATGATGACCGACGAGACGGTCGGGCGGCGCAGCAGCCAGTTGATCGCGATCTGCGGCACGGTCCGGCCCGTCTCCTCCGCGACGGCGTCCAGGGCGTCCACCACTCGGAACAGGAGTTCGTCCGGCACGGGCGGGCCGTAGTCGGCGGTGGCGTGCAGCCGGCTGCCGGCCGGGAGCGGGGTGCCGCGGCGGATGCGGCCGGTGAGCCGGCCCCAGCCGAGCGGGCTCCAGACCACGGCACCGACGCCCTGGTCGAGACCGAGCGGCATCAGCTCCCACTCGTAGTCCCGACCGACGAGGGAGTAGTAGACCTGGTGTGCCGCGTAGCGCTGGTGTTGGTGGGTGTCGGCGTCGGCCAGGGACTTCATCAGCTGCCAGCCGCTGAAGTTGGAGACCCCGGTGTAGCGGATCTTGCCGGCCCGTACGAGGTCGTCGAGGGTGGCGAGCACCTCCTGGACCGGGGTTCCGGCGTCGAAGGCGTGCAGTTGGAAGAGATCGATGTAGTCCGTGCCGAGGCGGCGCAGGGCCCCGTCGACGGCGGTGATCAGGCGTGCGCGCGAGGTGCCCGCGTCGGCCGGACCGTCGCCGGTGGGCAGTCCGGCCTTGGTGGAGAGGATCACCTGGTCGCGCCGGCCCCGGATCGCGGCGCCGAGCACCTCCTCCGACGCTCCGCCGGAGTAGACGTCGGCGGTGTCGAACATGTTCAGCCCGGCCTCCAGGCAGATGTCCACCAGCCGGCGGGCCTCCGCGGCGTCCGTGGTGCCCCAGGCGCCGAACAGCTCACCCCGGCCACCGAAGGTGCCGGCACCGAAGCTCAGCTCGGGCACCATGAGCCCGGATGCTCCCAGTCTCCTGAATTCCATGACCGTCTCCCCTTCGTCACGCGGCAACCTAACGGGATACACATCCCGTTAAGATGCTGAGAGACTAACAGGAGTGAGCGACTAATGGAACCGGAGTACCGTTATGACGTCTGAAGCCGTGAACCCGGGCAGCGTCCGTCCCGGCGGGCGCACCGCGCGCGTACGCTCCGCCGTGCTCCGGGCCGCGGGTGACGCGCTGGCCGAGCACGGTCTGACCGGGCTCGACCTCGCCGACGTGGCCCGTCGCGCGGAGGTCGGCAGGACGACGGTCTACCGGCGCTGGGGAACTCCGGTCGCCCTCGTCGCCGACCTGCTCGCCGACATGGCGGAACAGTCGCTCCCCCGCACGGAGACCGGCACCCTCCTCGGCGACCTGCGCGCCAACGCCCGCCTCGTGCAGCGCACCCTGGCCGACCCGCGCCAGGGCGCACTCTTCAAGGCGGTGATCGCCGCCGCGACCTGTGACACCGGCGCGGCGACGGCCCTGCACCGGTTCTACGAGACCCGGGTCTCGGAGTGGGTGCCCTGCGCCCGGCAGGCCGTCGAGCGCGGCGAACTGCCCGGGGGCACCGACGCGCGCGAGGTGGTCCGCGCCGTCTCGGCGCCCCTGTACTACCGCCTGCTGACCACCGGCGAGCCGCTCGACGAGGCGGCGGCGGACCGCGCCGCCGATGCCGCCGCGGCGGCGGCGCGAGCGGGGGCCTTCGTCACCCCCACGGACTGACGGGCCGCCGGAGCGTCCGGCGGGCACCCGGAATGCGCCATTGCCGCCAGGACGCCGGACGGTCGGCACGGCGCGGGGCCGCGCAGCCCTCACCCACGCCCTGTCGTGCGCGAACGCCGACCGCCACGCCTCATGACGGTGCCGTCACAACTCCTTCACCGTATACACACTTCCAGCCGGGCCCCGTTCCGCACGTTCCGGACGGTGCAGACGGTGCGGCCTGGCCGTGCTTAATCTCCCGGGCCATGCGATCCACACGAACGAGACGCCTCGGCCTCGCCACGATCATCGCCCTCGCCCTGTTCGGCCTGGCGCCCTCCGCGAGCGCGGCCGAACCCGCCCCGGCCGAGCTGACGTTCACCACCGACGCGGCGACCACCCAGCCGGGCGGCACGGTGAACCTGTCGATGACGATCAAGAACAACAAGACGTACGACATCTGGTTCGTCTACCAGACGATCGACCCGACCTGGCTGACCACGCAGCGGCCCGACCTCAAGTACGCCTTCACCGGGTGCAGCCTGGCCTCGGAGGCCGGCGCCGTCCCGTGCACCGGCACCGGACCCGCCAACCTCGGCACCAACTACGGCGCGACCATCCCGCCCGGCCAGAGCCGCACCGTCACCCTGACCCTGCAGGTCGCCGCCGACTCCGGCTGCAACGGCAACATCGGCTTCTACTCGTACTTCTACGTCGAGTTCAGCGACAGCACGAGCGTCAACGGCGGCCCGGTCCACACGCCCGAGACCCGCGTCCTGTGCGCCTGACCGCGACGGCGCGACTGACCTGATCTCGTTCCGGCCCCGGTCGGCGCACTGGTCGAGACCACTGACACCAAGCGACCCCGGAAGCGGCGCTTCCGGGGTCGCCGCTCTCCGACTCGCAGCAGCACAGGGGCCTGATGCCCCCGTCCGCCGCGCACGGTCCGGCGTCGGCCGGCCGCTCATGGCCGTGCCCGTTCCGGGCAAATGGACACATGTGCTTTTCCGTCAAGTTCCGCGGCGGGCACACAAAAGCTCCACACGCGCATCACTATGTGACGCGACGGAAACGTCGACGACCGGCGTCTCAGGGGGGGCGACGGCGTGGTCACGGGGTGGGGTGGGCTCCGGCAGGAGCCCGTCCGCCCCTGCCCGGGGGAGGGAATCTCACCGCATGAAGCGGACCATACGCACCACGGCGCTCGCAGTGGGCGCGCTGATCGCGTCGCTCGGTCTACCGGCCGGGCCGGTGCACGCCGACGCACCGGCCCCGCGCATCGACCTGCGGGTGCTGGTCGTGAGCGACGGCGGGCCGGCCACCGACGCGATCGCCGCCGAACTGGAGACCGCGGGCACGCCGTACACGGAGGTCGACCTGCGGGACGCCGGCCGGCCCGTGATCGACGCCGGGTTCCTCGCGGACACCGTGGACGGACGTCCGCGCGCCCGGTTCCAGGCCGTCGTCCTGCCCAACGACAACCCCTTCCCGGCGGGCTCCGCCGAGATGACGGCGCTCGCCGACTACGAACGCGCCTACGAGATCCCGCAGGTCGACGCCTACACCTACGCCCGCCCCGAGGTCGGACTCCAGCCCGCCGTCGGCACCGGGTACGCCGGCAGCGTGGACGGCGTCCGCGCGGAGGTGACCGAGGCGGGGCTGTCCGGACCCTTCGGGTACCTGGACGCAACGGTGCCGTTCGAGGACAACTCCCCCACCGTGGGCGAGTCCTACGCCTACCTCTCGACACCCGCGCCCGGCGCCGACTTCGTGCCCTACGTCCAGGCCGCGATCCCGGGGCGGCCCACGAAGGGCTCCCTGGTCGGCGAGTACCGGCACGACGGGCGGCGCGAACTGGTCGTCACCTTCGTCTACAACCAGCACCAGCAGCAGTTCCGGCTGCTGGCCCGGGGCATCGTGGAGTGGATGACCGGCGGCGTCCACCTGGGCGCCGACCGCAACTACTTCGCCGTGCACGTGGACGACGTCTTCGCGGCCGACGACCGCTGGGACACCGAGCTGAACTGCACGCCGGGCGACGTGGACTGCCCGCCGGGCGAGGGCACACCGAACCCGATCCGCATGGTCCCGGCCGACGTCGACCACGCCACCGCCTGGCAGGAGAGCCGGGACTTCACCCTCGACCTCGCCTACAACGGCTCCGGGAGCGTCGACCACCGGCAGGACAACGGCGGCGCGGACCCGCTCGCCGACAAGCTGATCGCCGACCGGGCCCGGTTCCGCTGGATCAACCACACCTACACGCACGCCTTCCTGGGCTGCCGGCAGGACGTCACCGTCGTCCCGTGGAAGTGCGCGACCGACCCCGACGGCAGCACCCTGTGGGTGAGCCGTAACGAGATCGCCGACGAGATCGCCACCAACCGCGTCTGGGGCGAACGCGCCGGACTGCCGCTGGAGAACGACGAGTTGGTGACCGGCGAGCACTCCGGCCTGAAGGTCACCCCGCAGCAGCCCGAGGACAACCCGAACCTGGGCCCCGCCCTCACGGACACCGGCATCGCCTGGCTCGCCTCGGACAACTCCCGCGACCCCGTCCAGCGGCGGGTCGGCAGCGCCACGACGGTCTCCCGCCACCCGATGAACGTCTTCTACAACGCGGGCCGGGCGGCCGAGCAGGTCGACGAGTACAACTGGATCTACACCAGCCGCGCCCAGGGCGGCAGCGGCATCTGCGAGGACAACCCCGCGACGTCCACCTGCCTGTCCGCCCCGCTGGACCCGGCCACCGGCTACGCCGGGCACATCGTGCCGCTGGAGACCCGCATCGCGCTCGGGCACGTCCTGTCCAACGATCCCAGGCCGCACTTCATCCACCAGTCGAACCTCGCCGAGGACCGCATCGCCTACCCCGTCCTGGACGGCGTACTGGAGGGCTACGACAGTCTGTTCGCCGACAGCGCGCCCGTGGTGAACCTACGCATGGCGGACCTCGGCGTCGAGATGCAGCGCCGCGCCGCCTGGCGGGACGCGGTCGACGCCGGGCAGGTCACCGCCTACCGCGTCGGCGACACCGTCACCGTGCGGGCACCCGACGGGGTGGCCGTGACGGCGACGATGCCCGAGGGCACCCGGCGGGGCGGCACGGGCTTCGGCGACGCCTACGCCGGCGCACTCTCGGGCTGGACGCCCGCGTCCGGCGGGACGCTCGCCCTCACCCTGCCGTCCTCGGCCGCCCTGCCCGGCGACGGAGCCACCCCTCCGGCCGACCCCGGCACCGTCGCTTCCACCGCGCCCCGCACCCGGGTGCCGGCCGGCGTGACCGACCCGGTGCCCTACGGCGCACAGCGCTGAGCACGGCACGTCACCGAAGGACCGCACACCCACCTCGGCCGTGGAGCACAGCCATGCACGTTCCCCACGGCGCGCGACGCTCCGGCGCGTCGCGCGTCACCCTGCTCACCGAAGGCACCTACCCGCACAGTCACGGCGGCGTGAGCGTCTGGTGCGACCAGCTCGTCACCGGCATGCCCGACCTCGACTTCGACGTCATAGCCGTCACCGGCACCGGCCGTGAACCCCTGGTCTGGGACGTCCCCGCGCACGTCGGCCGGGTCGTCTCCGTCCCCATGTGGGGACCCGCTCCGCAGGGGCGCGCTCCCCGTGGGCGCCGGGCCGGCCGGCTCGCCGCCGACTACGAGCGGTTCGTCACCGCACTGCTCGATCCGCGTGCCGAGGACGGGTTCGCTCCCGCCCTCTACCGGCTGGCGCGGGCCGCCGCGGACGGCGTGCTCAGCCCGTTCCTGCGGGGCGACCGGGCGATCTCCGTCCTCACGTCGGTCTGGAACCGGCCGGGGCTGCCCGTGCGCGAGGCCCGGCCCACCCTGCACGACGCGGTGACCGCGACCGCGCTGCTGGAGCACGCCCTGCGTCCGCTGGCGGCGCCGTACCCCGAACAGGGCGTGGCGCACGCGGTCAGCGGCGGTGTCGCCGTGCTGCCGGGCCTGGCCGGGCTGGAACGCCACGGGGTGCCCCTGCTGCTGACGGAGCACGGCGTCTACCTGCGCGAGCGCTACCTCGGCTACCGCACCGCCCCCTACCGCTGGCCGGTGAAAGCGCTCCTGCTGGGCTTCTTCCGGCTGCTGGCCGAGGAGAGCTACCGCCGGGCCGCCCTGATCACCCCGGGCAACCGCTACAACCGGCTGTGGGAGGAACAGGGCGGCGCGGCACCGGAGTCCATACGCACGGTCTACAACGGCGTCGACCCGGCGGCGTTCCCGCCCGCCGGACCCGAGCCCGCGCGGCCCGTGCTCAGCTGGGCCGGACGGGTCGACCCGATCAAGGACCTGGAGACCCTGATACGGGCGTTCGCCCTGGTGCGGGCCGAACTGCCCGACGCCAGGCTGCGGTTGTTCGGCGGCACGCCACGCGGCGGCGAGGCCTACCGGGCGCGCTGCGAGGCGCTGGCGGCGGAGCTCGGGCACGGTGACGCGGTCGCCTTCGAGGGCCGGGTCGAGGACATCAAGGACGCCTACGCCGCCGGGAACGTGGTGATGCTGTCCAGCATCAGCGAGGGTTTCCCGTTCACGCTGATCGAGGCCATGTCGTGCGGGCGGGCGACGGTCTCCACGGACGTCGGCGGCGTCCGGGAGGCGGTCGGCGGCGCCGGGCTCGTGGTACCGCCGCGCGACCCGGCCGCCATGGCCGCCGCGGCACTGGAGCTGCTGCGCGACGCCGGGCGGCGCCGGGCGATGGGCGAGGCGGCCCGGCTGAGGGTGATCGAGCAGTTCACCCTCCGCCAGACCATCGACACCTTCCGGTCGATCTACCTGGAACTGTCGGCGTTCGGCGGCGCGGCCGCGCCCGTGTCCGTCGCCGACGGCGCGTTCGCCGCGGCGGGCGGGACAGCGGTGGGGAGTGCGACGGGATGAGCGGACCCATGGCCCTCGAACCGGGCGGCCCGGAACAGGACACGCTGGCGCTCCGGCTGGCGACCGAACGCGCCCCCGCCGTGCGCGCGTCCGACCAGCACACGCTCGCCCTGGTCCGTCCCGGCCACGACGCCCGGCGCGAAGCGGTCGACCGGCTGGCCGCCGAACTCGCCGACCGCGTCGCGCCCGCCGTCCATCCGTACGAGGTGGCCGCGCTGCTGGAGTCCGAGGGGCTGACCGGCGAGGTGATCGCGGACCGGTACGGGCACCGCGACCTGTTCTCGCTCGCGACGGCGCTGTACGAGCGGGTGCCGCGCAGCTTCCCGGACCCCCCGCGCCCCGCCGACCTCTGGCGGCCCGACCACGTGCGGTGCGCGCTGCGGGGCGCGTTGTTCGCGCTGCCGGGTCTGGCCTACGCGCTCGCGGGGCACCTGCTGCCCGCGCAGGGGACGGTGCGGGCCCTGGTGGTGGCCGGCCTCCTGTCCTGGGCGTGGAACCAGGCGCTGGGCCACCGGGCGTACCTGCGCCTGACGACCGGGCGGCGGGAGGCGGGCCGCACCCTGGTGAAGGGGGCTCCCGCGGGTGCCGTCGCGGCGACGGCGGCCGGGGTGGCCCTCGCCGGGTCCGGTGCGGCGGCCCTGTCGGTGGCGGTCCAGTCGGGGTACCTCGCGGCGGCCGGAGTGCTGCTGGTGCTGGGCCGGGAGCGGCTCCTGCTGGCGGCGCTCGCTCCGGTGATCGCGGGTGCGGCGACGCTGCCGTGGTGGGACCCCGGTGACGTCCTGCGGGTGGGGCTGCCGCTGCTGTCGCTCCTCGGCGCGGTGACCGCGGCGGGGTGGGCGCTGCGCGGCGCGCTCGTCGCCGCGCCGGTCCCGAACGCCGCCCGCCCGCACCCGCTGAGTTCGCTGCCGTACGGCCTGTTCGGGTTGGCCGCCGGGTCGCTGGTGTTCCTGGCGGGCCGTCATCATCCGTGGGCGGTGGTCGTGCTGACGCTGAGCATGGGGCCGGCGGAGTGGCTGCTGTACCGGTACCGGGGTCTGTCGGTGGCCGCGCTGCGGAGCACCGCCACCCCCGCCGGTTTCCGGGTGCGGTCCGCCGCCGTCCTCGCCGGCTGCCTGCTGGCCTACCTCGGTCCGCTGCTGCCCGCCGCGCTCCTGGTGGACGCCGATCCCGTCACGCTGCTGCTGCTCGCGGCGGTGCTGTGGACGTCCCTGCTGCTCCAGGCCTTCGGCGTGGCCTGGCTGCCGGCCCTCCTGTGCCTGACGGCAGCCGCCGGCGCCGGCACGGCCCTGCTGGCCGGGCTCCCGCCGGGTCCGGCGACGGCCCTGGCCCTGTGCTGCGGCGGCGCGGCGCTCTGCCTGACGGCGGCCGTGCTGCGGCTGCTGGGCCGGCCGGCGGCCCATGCGTGAGGCCGCGGCGCGACCGGCGTACCGCCGCCGGGTCCGCGCGGGCCGCTCCCCGCACCCGGTCACCCAGCGACCCACTCATCCATACACCCACCGATCCGCCGACCGATCCACCGACCGGAAGGACCCCGCGTGACCGCCACACCGCTCGCCGCCGTCACCGGAGCCGAGGGCTTCATCGGCTCCCACCTCACCGAGGCGCTGGTCGCCTCCGGGCACCGGGTGAGGGCCATGGCGCAGTACAACTCCTTCTCCTCCTACGGCTGGCTGGAGACCCTCTCCCCCGACGTCCTCGACCAGGTCGAGATCGTCCTCGGCGACGTCCGCGACCCCGGCTCGGTCCGCCACCTCGTCGAGGGCGCCGACTGCGTCTACCACCTGGCCGCCCTCATCGCGATCCCGTACTCCTACCAGGCACCGCACAGCTACGTGGACACCAACGTCACCGGCACCCTGAACGTGCTGGAGGCCGTGCGCGCCCAGGGCACGCCCCGGCTGGTGCACACCTCCACCAGCGAGACCTACGGCACCGCGCGGACCGTGCCGATCACCGAGGACCACCCGATCCACACCCAGTCGCCGTACGCCGCGTCCAAGGCGGGCGGCGACCGGCTGGCGGACAGCTACCACGCCAGTTTCGACACGCCGGTGGTGACGCTGCGGCCGTTCAACACCTACGGGCCCCGCCAGTCCATGCGGGCGGTGATCCCGACGGTCATCGGCCAGGTGGCGGCCGGGGAGCGGACGATCACCCTCGGGGACCTGCGCCCCACCCGGGACTTCACCTTCGTCAAGGACACCGCGCAGGCGTTCCTCGCGGTCGGCACCGCGCCCGCCGAGCGGGTCGTGGGCCGTACGTTCAACGCCGGTACCGGCGGTGAGATCTCCGTCGGCGACCTGGTCGCGCTCATCGGCAAGGTGATGGACACCGCGCTCGACGTGCGGGAGGACGAGCGGCGGCTGCGGCCCGCGAACTCCGAGGTGATGCGGCTGGTCGCGGACGCGACCCGGCTGCGCGGGGCGACCGGCTGGGCCCCGGCTCACGACCTGGTGCAGGGCCTCGCGCAGACCGTGGAGTTCTTCCGCGACCCGGCCAACCTCGCCCGCTACAAGACCGGCATCTACAACATCTGACCACGACCGGCACGTTGACCGAGGGGGAACCTCATGCACGCAGTGATCCTGGCCGGCGGCAAGGGCGTCCGGCTGCGGCCCTACACCACCGCGCTGCCCAAGCCGCTCGTACCCATCGGCGACCAGCACGCCATCCTGGAGATCGTCCTGCGCCAGCTCGCCTCGGCCGGCTTCACCGGCTGCACCATCGCGATAGGCCACCTCGGCGAGATCATCCGCGCCTACGTCGGCGACGGCTCGCAGTGGGGCCTGACCGTCGACTACGCGACCGAGGAGAGTCCGCTGGGGACCATGGGCCCGCTGCTCACCATGCGCGAGCGGCTGCCGGAGCACTTCCTGGTGATGAACGGCGACATCCTCACCGACCTCGACTACGCCGACGTACTGGACCGGCACCGCTCCTCGGCCGCGCAGCTGACCATCGCCACGTACGCGCGCAAGGTGCACATCGACTTCGGTGTCCTGACCACGGACGCGAGCAGGGTCGTCGCCTTCACCGAGAAGCCGAGCATGGACTACCGCGTCTCCATGGGCGTGTACGGCCTGTCCCGGTCGACGCTCGACGGGTACACGGCCGGACTGCCTCTGGGTTTCGACGAGTTGGTGCTCGACCTGCTGAAGTCGGGCAACCCGCCGCACGCCTACGACTTCGACGGCTACTGGCTCGACATCGGTCGCCCCGACGACTACGACCGGGCCAACGCCGAGTTCACCAGCCGCAAGTCCCTGCTGCTCAAGGGAGCCTGAGCACCGCATGCGCATCCTCGTCCTGGGTTCCACCGGATATCTGGGCGGCCATGTCGCCGAGCGGCTGCGCGCCCTGCCCGGCGCGCGGGTCCTCGGCGGGGGCCGCTCCCCCGCCGCCGACCTGCCCGTCGACCTGGCCACCGACACCGTCGAACGGCTCACGGAGGTGCTGGCGGCGGCGGACGTCGACACCGTGGTCAACTGCGCGGGCGCGACCGGCGGTGATCCGGTGACGCTCGCGGAGCTCAACGCCCGCGGGCCGGCCGTGCTGTGCGCGGCGCTGCGCCGGGCACGTCCCGCGGCCCGCCTGGTCCACCTGGGGTCGGCCGCCGAGTACGGTCCGGGCACCGACCGGGTCGCCGTCCCGGAGTCGGCCCCGACCCGGCCCCTGACCGCCTACGGCGCCACCAAGTTGGCGGGCACCGTCACCGTCGCCGCCTCGGAGCTGGACGCCGTGGTCCTGCGGGTCGGCAACCCGGTGGGGCCCGGCGCGCCGGCCACCGGTCTGCCCGGCCGGGTCACCGGCCTGCTGCGCGCGGCGGGCACGGACCCGGACGCGGTGCTGCGGCTGGGCGACCTGTCGGCGTACCGGGACTTCGTCGACGTACGCGACGTCGCGCGGGCCGCCGAGCGCGCGGTCACCGCCACCGGGCCGCTGCCGTCCGTGCTGAACGTCGGCGGCGGCGAGGCCGTGCCGGTGCGCCGGCTGGTGCGGACGCTCGCGGGCATCGCCGGCTTCCGCGGCCGGATCGAGGAACAGGGCGCGGGCTCGGCGCGATCGGAGCAGGTGTCCTGGCAGTGCTCCGACATCAGCGCCGCCCGCACCGCCCTCGACTGGCGGCCGTCGTACTCGCTGGACGAGTCGCTGGCCGCCCTGTGGTCGGCCGGCGCCCCGTCCCGGCCCCTGGAAGGCGACCGTCCGTCGTGAGCCTGCTGATCCCGCTGTACGTCCACCCGGCCGAGGACCCGGGCTCGTGGCACCGGCTCATCACGGCGGCCGACCGCACGTACGGGGTCGTCCTCAACCCCGCGAACGGTCCGGGTGACGTGCCCGACCCCGCCTTCGCCTCGGTGGCCGGCGCGCTGCGCGCGGCGGGCGCCCGGCTGCTCGGTTACGTCGACACGGACTACGGCACGCGTGCGGCGGCCGAGGTCGCCGAGGACGCCCGGCGGCACCGGGAGTGGTACGGGGCCGACGGGTGCTTCCTGGACCGGGTGAGTTCGGCGGCGACCGAACTCGCCGCGTACCGGGCGACGGTGCGCGCGCTGCGCCGGCGGGGCTCGACGACCGTCGTGCTCAATCCGGGGGTCCACCCCGCACCGGGTTACGCGCGGATCGCGGATCTCCTCGTCACCTTCGAGGGGCCCTGGTCGGTGTACGTGTCCGCGTTCAGCCGGCCGGACTGGACACTGCGGCACCGGCCGGAGCGGTTCTGCCACCTGGTGTACGGGGTGCCCGAGGCGCTGGCCCCGCTCGCCGTGCGCACCGCGCGCGAGCGTGGCGCGGCGGTGTCCGGGCCGGTTCCGGGAGAGCTGCCCAATCCGTGGGCGCGGCTGACTCCCGTACTGACCGGGGCGCAGTCGTGAGGCGGGGCGGACGGGCGTTCGCGGCGACGCTGGCCGCACTGGCCGCCCTGGTGGTGGCCGGGTGTTCCGGTACGGACGGTCCGCCGCCACCGGAGCCGTCCGCCACCGAGGTGTGGCGGCCCCGGCCGGGACTGGCCTGGCAGTGGCAGCTCGACGGGCGGGTCGACCCGTCGGCCGACGTCCCGGTCTACGACATCGACGGCTTCGAGAACGACGCCGCCGACGTGGCCCGGCTGCACCGGGCCGGCCGCAAGGTGATCTGCTACGTCAACGTGGGTGCCTGGGAGGACTTCCGTCCCGACCGGGACGCCTTTCCCCGGTCCGTGCTGGGCGAGCCCAACGGCTGGCGGGGCGAGCGCTGGCTGGACATCCGCCGGCTGTCCGTACTGCGGCCGATCATGGAGCGGCGGTTCGACATGTGCCGGGACAAGGGCTTCGACGCGGTGGAGGCCGACCTGGTGGAGGGCTACGGCGACGAGACCGGCTTCCCGCTGACCGCCCGGGACCAGCTGGCGTACAACCGCATGATCGCCGCCATCGCCCACGAGCGCGGTCTCGCGGTGGGCCTGAAGAACGACCTGCCGCAGATTCCGCAGCTCGTGGACGACTTCGACTTCGCCGTCAACGAGCAGTGCGCCGAGTACGGCGAGTGCGCGCGGCTCGCTCCGTTCGTGGCGGCGGGCAAGGCGGTCTTCCACGTGGAGTACGGCGAGCCGACCCGGCGCTTCTGTGCCGAGTCGCGCAGGCTCGGGCTGTCGTCGATGCGGAAGCGGCCGGAGCTCGGGGTCTGGCGCGAGCCGTGCTGACGGCGGCGCCGTGGGCATGGGGCAGGATGGGGCCATGAGCGTAGTCAAGATCAACGTACTGACCGTCCCCGCCGAGCAGCGCGAGACGCTGGAGAAGCGCTTCGCCTCGCGGGCCCATGCGGTCGAGAGCTCCGACGGCTTCGAGTGGTTCGAGCTGCTGCGGCCGGTGGAGGGCACCGACAACTACCTCGTCTACACGCGGTGGCGCGACGAGGCGTCGTTCCAGGCGTGGATGGAGGGTCCGATGAAGGCGGCCCACCAGGGCGGCGGTTCGGAGGGCGGGGAGCGGCCGAAGCCCGCGGCGAGCGGGTCCACGGTGTGGTCGTTCGAGGTGGTGCAGCAGGCGGCGCCGAAGGAGGCGTGAGGCGGGCGGTGGCGGCCCCGGTCCGGCCGGGGCCGCCACCGTTCCTCAGCCGAGCTGTACGAGGAGGTCGCCGCCCTCGACCTGCTGGATGCGGTTGATGGCGAGCCTGCTGACCGTGCCGGACTTCGGGGCGGTGATGGTGGCCTCCATCTTCATCGCCTCGATGGTGGCCACCGTGGCGCCGGCCTCGACCTCGTCCCCCTCGGCGACGGCGAGGGTGACCACACCGGCGAACGGCGCCGCGACGTGGCCGGGGTTCGACCGGTCGGCCTTCTCGGTGACCGGGACGTCGGAGGCCGCCGACCGGTCGCGGACCTGGATCGGGCGGAGCTGCCCGTTCAGCGAGGACATCACGGTGCGCATGCCCCGCTCGTCGGCGTCGCCGACCGCCTGGAGTTCGATCAGCAGCCGGACGCCCGGGTCGAGGTCGACCGTGTACTCCGTGCCGGGGCGCAGCCCGTAGAAGAAGTCCTTGCTGTCCAGGACGCTGGTGTCGCCGAACGAGGCCCGGTGAGTGTCGAACTCGCGCGCCGGGCCGGGGAACAGCAGCCGGTTCAGGGTCGCCCGGCGCTCCTTGGCCAGCCCGGTGCGGTCGTCGGCGGACAGCTCCGGCACCGGCTTGGCGTCGGCACGGCCGCGCAGCGCCTTGGTGCGGAAGGGCTCGGGCCAGCCGCCGGGCGGGGTGCCCAGCTCGCCGCGGAGGAAGCCGATGACGGAGTCGGGGATGTCGAACCGGTCCGGTTCCGCCTCGAAGTCGGCCGGGGAGACGCCCGCGCCCACCAGGTGCAGGGCCAGGTCGCCGACCACCTTGGACGAGGGGGTGACCTTCACCAGGCGGCCCAGCATCCGGTCGGCGGCGGCGTACATGGCCTCGATGTCCTCGAAGCGGTCGCCGAGGCCGAGCGCGATGGCCTGGGTGCGCAGGTTGGAGAGCTGGCCGCCGGGGATCTCGTGGTGGTAGACGCGGCCGGTGGGTGCGGCGAGGCCCGCCTCGAAGGGGGCGTAGACCTTGCGGACGCTCTCCCAGTACGGCTCGAGGTCGCCGACGGCCTGGAGGTCGAGGCCGGTGGGCCGCTCGGTGTGGTCGGTGGCGGCGACGATCGCTGACAGGGACGGCTGCGAGGTGGTGCCCGCCATGGACGCCACGGCTCCGTCGACCGCGTCGGCGCCCGCCTGGACGGCGGCGAGGTAGGTGGCGAGCTGGCCGCCGGTGGTGTCGTGGGTGTGCAGGTGCACCGGCAGGTCGAACTCCCGGCGCAGGGCGGACACCAGGGTCGCGGCGGCCGGGGCGCGCAGCAGGCCGGCCATGTCCTTGATCGCCAGAATATGTGCGCCCGCGTCCACGATCTGCTCGGCGAGCCGCAGGTAGTAGTCGAGGGTGTAGAGCCGCTCGGACGGGTCGGACAGGTCGGCGGTGTAGCACAGGGCGACCTCGGCGACGGAGGTGCCTGTCTGGCGCACGGCGTCGATGGCGGGGCGCATCTGGTCGACGTCGTTGAGGGCGTCGAAGATGCGGAAGACGTCGATGCCGGTGGCCGCGGCCTCCTGGACGAAGGCGTCGGTCACCTCGGTCGGGTACGGGGTGTAGCCGACGGTGTTGCGGCCGCGCAGCAGCATCTGGAGGCAGAGGTTGGGCACGGCCTCGCGCAGGGCGGCCAGGCGCTCCCAGGGGTCCTCGGCGAGGAAGCGCAGGGCGACGTCGTAGGTGGCGCCGCCCCAGCACTCCAGGGACAGCAGCTGGGGCAGGGTGTGGGCGACGACCGGGGCGACGGCGAGCATGTCCTTGGTGCGGACCCGGGTGGCGAGCAGCGACTGGTGGGCATCGCGGAAGGTGGTGTCGGTGACGCCGATGGTGGGCGACTCGCGCAGCCAGCGGGCGAAGCCGTCGGGGCCGAGCTCGGTCAGCCGCTGCCGGGAGCCGGCCGGGGGGTCGCCCGCGGGTGCGGTCGGCAGCTTGGTCAGGGGGTCGGCAAGTTGGGGGCGTTCGCCGTGCGGCTTGTTGACCGTGACGTCGGCGAGGTAGGTGAGCAGCTTGGTGCCGCGGTCGGCGGAGTGGCGGGAGGTGAGCAGGTGCGGGCGCTGCTCGATGAAGGACGTGGTGACCCGGCCGGCCTGGAAGTCCGGGTCGTCCAGCACCGCCTGGAGGAAGGGGATGTTGGTGGCGACGCCGCGGATGCGGAACTCGGCCACGGCGCGTCGGGCGCGGTTGACCGCGGTGGTGAAGTCACGGCCGCGGCAGGAGAGTTTCACCAGCATCGAGTCGAAGTGGGCGCTGATCTCGGTGCCGGCGTGGGTGGTGCCGCCGTCGAGGCGGATGCCGGAGCCGCCCGGTGAGCGGTAGGCGCTGATCTGCCCGGTGTCCGGGCGGAAGCCGTTGGCGGGGTCCTCGGTGGTGATACGGCACTGGAGGGCGGCGCCGCGCAGGGTGATGTTCTCCTGGGCGAGGCCGAGGTCGGCGAGCGTCTCGCCGGCGGCGATGCGCAGTTGGGACTGGACCAGGTCGACGTCGGTGACCTCCTCGGTGACCGTGTGCTCGACCTGGATGCGCGGGTTCATCTCGATGAAGACGTGGTTGCCGTCGCGGTCGACGAGGAACTCGACGGTGCCGGCGTTGCGGTAGCCGATCTGCCGGGCGAAGTTGACGGCGTCGGCGCAGATCCGCGTCCGCAGCTCCGGGTCGAGGTTGGGGGCGGGCGCCAGCTCGATGACCTTCTGGTGGCGGCGCTGCACCGAGCAGTCCCGCTCGAAGAGGTGGATCACGTCGCCCTCGCCGTCGGCGAGGATCTGCACCTCGATGTGGCGCGGTTCGACGACCGCCTTCTCCAGGAAGACGGTGGAGTCGCCGAAGGCGGAGGCGGCTTCCCGGGACGCGGCCTCGATGGCCTCGCGCAGCTGCGCGGGTTCCTCGACGCGGCGCATGCCGCGACCGCCGCCGCCCGCGACGGCCTTGACGAACACGGGGAAGCCGATGTCGTCGGCGGCGCGGACGAGTTCGTCCACGTCGGTGGAGGGCGCGGAGGACCCGAGTACCGGTACGCCGGCCTCGCGGGCGGCGGCGACGGCGCGGGCCTTGTTGCCGGTCAGTTCGAGGATCCGCGCGCTCGGTCCGACGAAGGTGATGCCGGCTTCCTCGCAGGCGCGGGCGAGTTCGGGATTCTCGGAGAGGAATCCGTAGCCCGGGTAGACGGCGTCGGCTCCGGCGCGGAGGGCCGCGCGGACGATCTCCTCCACGGAGAGGTACGCGCGCACCGGGTGGCCCGGCTCCCCGATCTCGTAGGCCTCGTCGGCCTTCAGTCGGTGCAGCGAGTTGCGGTCCTCGTGCGGGAAGACGGCGACCGTGCGCGCGCCGAGCTCGTAGCCCGCACGGAACGCGCGGATCGCGATCTCACCGCGGTTGGCGACCAGCACCTTGCGGAACATTCTTGATCCCTTCAGCCTGCCGGGTGACGAGACCATGGTGTCGGCGCCGCCTCCGGTACGCCATGTGAGCCGGGCCACTCACTGTCCGGTGTCCGGCCGTGTGAGGTCGCGGTCGCGTCAGACGTCGGAGTCGATTCCGGTGACGATCGTGGGACCGAGCGGCGCGCTGCCGGTGAGGCGGCTGGTGAAGGTGCCGTCGTCGTTGACCGAGAGGGCGTCGAGCTCGTGGTGCCCTGGACCGCGCCGGTGAACGTGCCCGGCACCGAGATGACGTACGTCGTCATGGCACTCCGCCACGGGACCCGGCCCGGGCGGCGTCGTCACCGCAGGGCGGCGGCGAGGCGCAGACGCAGCCGGTCGACTCCGGCCGGTGTGCGGGAGGGGGCGGCGGTCGTGCAGCCCGGCAGCCCCGCCCTCGCCAGGGCGCTCAGCAGGGCCCGGGGGCCGCTGTCGAGGTAGGTGGTGAAACCCGCCCCGCGCAGTGCGTCCAGGGTGCGGTGGAAGGCCATGGGTTCGGTGAGGTGCGCGGCCGCCGCGGTGCGCAGTCCGGCGGGGGTGCGTACGGGGCGGTGCGTGGTGGCCGTGTAGACGGCGAGGGTGGGCGGGGCGACGGGCTCGGCGCGCAGGTGGCGGCGGAAGGTCCGGTGGACCTCGGTGAGCAGGGGGTGGTGGTAGGCGGTGCGGCTGGTCAGCGGGGTGGCGCGGTGGCCGCGTTCCCGGGCCGTGCGCCCTACGGCGGCCAACTCGTCGTCGGGCCCGGCCAGGACCGTCTGGGCGGGCGCGTTGCGGGCGGCGACGCGCAGCTGGGCCAGGCCTTCGGTCCGTATCAGGTCCGCCGCCCGGTCGGCGGTCATGTCGGTGGCCAGCAGGCCGGCCGCCGGCAGCGCGGCGTCCCGCAGCAGCCGGTCGCGCAGGTGCAGCAGCCGGACGCCCTGCTCCGGGGTGATCACCCCAGCCACGGTGAGCGCCGCCAGGTCGCCCACGCTGTGGCCGAGGACCGCGTGGACGGGCGGGTCCGCGAGGTCGAGCAGGAGGGTCGCGGAAGCGGTCACCGCGGCGTAGGTGGCCAGGTCGAAGGCCAGGGGGGCGGTGAGCACGAGCCGGCCGGGGCCGGGCGCGCCGGGGTCGGTGAGGAGGAGGCCGACGGGTGGTCCGCCGCTGCCGCCGAGCTTCGCGCTGTGGGTGTCCACTCTCCGCAGCACCTGCGCGACGGGCGGTACGTCGCGCAGGTGGCGCAGGGCGCCCGGGAGGTAGGCGCCCTGGCCGGGGCACATCAGCACGGTGCGCGGTGTGCCTGCGGCCGGGAGCGGGGGGCCGTGGTTCATGAGGCGGCGGCGAAGGCGAGGGCGACGTTGTGCCCGCCGAAGCCCATGCTCGTGGTGACGGCCGCGAGGGGCCCCGGGGGCAGGAGCGCGGGGCTGCGGCCCACGACGTTCAGGCCGATCTCCGGGTCGACGCGTTCCAGGCTGCACGCGGGCGGTGCGGTGCGCTCGCGCAGGGCCAGGACGGTCAGGACGGCCTCGATGGCGCCGGCCGCCCCCAGGGTGTGCCCGAAGGCGCCCTTGGTGGCGCTGACCACCACGTCGTCCAGGCCCTTGGCGAAGACCTGCTCCAGCGCCTGGGCCTCGCCGAGGTCGCCGAGCGGCGTCGAGGTGGCGTGGGCGTTGACGTGCCGGACCTGCTCCGGGTGGAGCCGGGCGTCGCGCAGGGCCTCGTCGACGGCGGCGGCGCAGCCCGTCCCGCCGGGCGCGGGCTGGGCGACGTGATGGCTGTCGTTGGTGATGCCCGCGCCGGTCAGCCGCCCGTGGACGCGGGCACCGCGGGCGGCGGCGTGCGCGGCGCTCTCGACGACGAGCATGCCGGCGCCCTCCCCCATCACGAAGCCGTCCCGTTCGGCGTCGAAGGGCCTGGACGCGCCCTTGGGATCGTCCAGGCGCTGGGAGAGGGCGCCCAGCCGCGCGAACCCGGCCAGGGTGAGCGGATGCAGCGCGGCCTCGGTCCCGCCCGCGACCACGACGTCGGCGCGGCCGTCCCGGATCATGCCGAGGGCCTGGCAGAGCGCTTCGGCGCCGGAGGCACAGGCGCTGACGGGGGCGTGCACCCCGGCCTTGGCGCCCACCATGAGCCCCACCTCGGCGGCCGAGTGGTTGGGCAGCATGAGCGGGATCGTGCGCGGGCTCACCCGGCGAGCGCCGCGGGTCCGGAGGCGGTGGTTCTGCTCCAGGATGCTGGTGAGACCGCCCAGTCCCACCCCGACGACCACGGCCACCCGCGCACCGCTCGCGCCGAGGGACGACGCCTCCTCGAACCCGGCGTCGCGCACGGCTTCCCGGGCGGCGACGAGGGCGAACTGCGCCGAGCGGTCGCAGTGCGCCGCCTTGGCGGGCGTCAGCACGGTGGTGGGCTCGACCGCCGCCGGGGCCGCGAGATAGGCCGCCGCGGAGCCGTCCGGTGCCTCGAAGTCGAGACGCCCGACGCCGCACACGCCGGCCAGCAGGGCCCGCCAGGTGGAGGGGACGTCGCCGCCCAGCGCCGTCGTCAGGCCCAGTCCGGTGACGACGGCGGCCCGCTCCTCGGGGGCCGGGCCGGCCGCGTGCCGTGGGCTCACGCGGTCCCGCCCGCGGGAGCGGCGACGACTTCGGCGAGGTGGGCGGCGATCTGCCGTACCGTGGTGAGCTGTTCCGCCTGCTCCTGCGGCACCTCGATCTGCCAGCGGTCCTCGATCGCGGCGACCAGTTCCAGCATGGCCAGCGAGTCGACGCCCAGCTCGTCCCTGAGGGAGGAGTCCGGTCCGATCTCCTCCACGGACAGGTCCTCGACCGTCGCGGCCAGCAGTTCCCGCAGTTCGTCGAGCAGCTTGCGTTCCTCGGCGGTGGACGGCACGGGCGTTCCTCCTTCTTCTCGGTGCGCGGCGCCCCCGGGGGCGGTGGGCGGGAGGCCCCTGCCTCCTCGGGGTGCGCCGGCGGTGCGGCGGCGATCTGCCGGGCGCACGCCGACAGGCTGTCCGGCGGCCCGGCACGGCAAGCGCCCCGCAGGGGGTGACGGCGGGGCACCGGGAGCACGCGAGGGGCTTCTGCGGTCCCCCGTGTCCGCTCTTCACGTTGAAGCGCCCCGCGGCGGACCGAGGGTGCCGGGCGGCGGGCGCGTATCCGGCTGGAGGGACGCCGTCCGTTCCTCAGCGGACTTTGGCGGCTCTTTTAAGGCTTCTTGAAGATGACCTTCGAACGGCCGTTTCCGCCCCGGCCGGGTCCTAGGCTCTCGAACACCCCCCACAGTCCCGGTGGGCGCGATCGCGTCCACCGGGTACGGGGGCCGAGCCAGCCGACCGACAGACCGAGGTGTCCTGCATGGGTTCCCGCCGAGCCGCTCGCCCGTCCCGCTCCCACGCCCGTCCGCGCGGCGGGCTCAGGACCCGCGGCACCGCGCTGGCCCTGGGCGCCGTCACCGTGACCGCGGGCGTCGGGATCACCCTGGCCGTCGCCGGCGGTGAGGACGGCGGGGCCTCGGACCGGGTGGCGGCGAGCACCGCCGGTGAGGCGCCGGGCGCCGAGGACGCGGCGGGCGGCGCGGTGCCGCTCGCCTCCGGTTCGGCGAGTCCGAGTCCCTCGGCGAGCAGCTCGCCGAGCGAGACCGCGAAGCCGAAGGAGAAGCCGAAGCGGTCGGCGAGCCCCACCCCCAGTACGGAGCGGAAGTCGGCCGAGCCCGCGTCGAAGGCGCCCGTGCGGACGACGGCGAAGAGCGGCGGCGACGACCGTCCGGCGAGCGGAAGCGGCGACTCGGGGTCGGGCAGCACCGGGGCGGACTCGGGGTCGGGTTCCGGTTCCGGCGGGTCCAGCGGGCCCGAGGCGCAGGTCCTCGCGCTGGTCAACGAGGAGCGGGCCGCGGCGGGCTGCTCGCCGGTCACGGCGAACTCCCGGCTGACCCGGGCCGCCGACGACTACAGCGACGTCATGGCGAGCAGCGGTGTGATGTCCCACACGGGCCCCGACGGCTCCACGATGACGACCCGGGTCGAGGCCGCGGGATACCAGTGGTCGACGCTGGGCGAGAACATAGCCCGTGGGCAGGCGGACGCGGCCTCGGTGATGGAGTCCTGGATGAACAGCTCCGGCCACCGCGCGAACATACTCAACTGCTCCTTCAAGGAGCTGGGCGTCGGCGCGCACTTCGGCGACGGCGGCCCCTGGTGGACGCAGAACTTCGGCGCCCCTCGCTGACGCCCGTCACCGCGTCCCGGCGCCGCTCGCGCCGGCCAGTACGAACGACACCCGCACCCGCGCGCCGCCCAGCGGCGCGCGGGTGATCGTCAGTTCGCCGTCCGCCGCGCGGGCCGCCCGCGCCACGATGTCCAGGCCGAGTCCGGTGGAGCCGCCGACGCTGACGCCCCGGGTGAGCGCCGCGTCGGGGTCCGCCACGCCCGGGCCCGCGTCGTCGACCGTCAGGAACACGTGCCGGTCCGCCCGCTCCACGCGCACGGCGAAGGCGGTGCCCTCCGGGGTGTGCCGGAAGACGTTGCCGATCAGGGCGTCGACGACGGCCGCGAGGTCGTCCTCGGGGAAGGCGACCGGCGCCGGGCGCGGGGTCAGGGAGCGCTCGTACGGCCGGGCCTGCTGGGTGGCGAGGACCGACCAGAAGTCCAGGCGCATCGCGACCACCTCGGCGACGTCGCACGGTTTCGACGCGCCCGCCCCCGCACCGGTCAGGTGCGCGGAGGCCAGCGGTGTACGGGCCGCGGCGATGATCGAGTCCAGCTCGCTCTCCAGCTGGCCGGCCGCCTCCGTGACCCGCCGGGCGCTGGGGCTCGCGCCCATCCGGTCGGCCTCCAGGTAGAGGGCGGTCAGCGGGGTGCGCAGTCGGTGCGAGAGGTCGGCGACCAGTTCGCGTTCGACGGCGAGCAGGTCGACGACCCGGTCGGCCATCGTGTTGAACGCCGCGCCGGCCTCCTGCAGCTCGGGCGGGCCGTCCGGTTCCACCCGTACGTCCAGGTCGCCGGAGCCGAGGGCCAGCGAGGCGCGCTTGAGGCCGCGGGAGGAGCGGACGACGCGGGCGCCGAGCCGGTCGGCGACCAGCACCGAGCCACCGACCAGGCCCAGCGCGAGGAGCGCCATCACACCCCAGGACGCGGCCACGCCCCGGGTGAGGTCGGCGGCCGGCACGAAGGCTTCCACCACCGCGACCCGGTCCCCCCGCAGGACGACGGGCTGGAGGTAGACCCAGCCCTCGTCGGTGTCCACGGCGAGCGTCTCGCGGCCGCGTACGGCCCGGTCGAGCGCGTCCCGGGGCGCGTGCGGGGTGCCCACGAAGCCGCCGCCGGGAAGCCGTACGACGAGCTGGTCGGCGGAGCCGAGTTCGGCGACGGCCTGCTGAACGTCGGCGCGCCGGGTGGTGAGGGCGAGCACCGGGGACAGGGCGGAGGCCCGCTGCTCGGCGGCGGTGGTGACCCGGTCCCGGGCCTGTTCGCGGACGAGGAGGGCGAGCGGGATGAGGAAGGACAGCGCCACCATCGAGGTGACGGCCAGGGCGATCCCGGCGAGGGCACGTCTCATGGCGAGCTGACCAACTTGATGCCTATGCCGCGCACGGTGTGGAGGTAGCGGGGCTTTCGCGCCTTCTCTCCCATTTTGCGGCGGAGTGCGGAGAGATGGACGTCGACCGTCTGGTCCTCGACGTACGGCTGCTGCCACACCTCGGCGAGTATCCGCTGCCGGGAGATGACCTGGTCGGTGTTGGCGGCGAGGTAGGCGAGCAGGTCGAACTCGCGGCGGGTGAGCGGGAGCTCCCGGCCGGCGAGGTGCGCGGTGCGCGCGGTGGGGTCGATGCGCAGGTCGGCGACCTGGAGGACGGGCCTCCGCGCGGCCTGGACGTCGACGGGCACGGACCGGCGCAGTACGGCGGCGAGCCGGGCGGCGAGCTGACCGCCGGAGAACGGCTTGACCATGTAGTCGTCGGCCCCGGCGTTGAGCAGCCGGATGATCTCGCCCTCGTCGTCACGGGCGGTGGCGACGAGGACCGGGACGCGGGAGATGCCCCGGATCATGCGCAGCACGTCGAGACCGTCGAGGTCGGGCAGCCCGAGGTCCAGCACCACGATGTCCGGCGGGCTCTGGGTGATGTCGCGCAGCGCCTCGAAACCCTGGTGGGCGGTCTTGACCGCGTAGCCGTGCCCGGTCAGGACCTCGATCAGCGCGGCCCGGATCACGGGGTCGTCCTCGACGACCAGTACGGAGGCCATGGGCAGGCACGTTAGCCGGTCCGTCACTATGGTGTCGTGTCCCGCCTCCTGCGCTACCTGATCATCTGGCTGTCGTGCACGGCAGCCAGTGTCACGGCTGTCATCATCACGATCCACTTCGTGGTGGGCTCGACCCGGCCGACCGCGCCGGTCGCGCAGTCGGCGCCGAGTGAGCCGCCCGAGTCCCCGAGGCCCAGCCCGTCGAGGACCGCGGAGCCCTCACCCAGCCCGTCGGCGACCAGCCGCAGGCCCAGCCCCACGCCGTCCCGGAGCAGCGCGGAGCCGTCCGAGCCGGGCCCCACACCGACGCCGACACCGACCTCCCGCACCACTCCGCCGGGCACGCCGACCGGTTCGGGCGGCTCGGGCGGCGAGGGCGGCTCGGGGTGCGAGGGCGGTGCCGGTGTCTACACGGTGCCCTCCGAGGGCGGCAAGGCGACCGTGCGGTTCGGCGACCGCGGAGTGTGTCTGATCTCGGCGGTGCCGAACCGGGGGTTCACGGCGAGCACGGAGCAGAGCGACCCGCAGACACTGACGGTGACGTTCTCCGCGAGCCGCCACCGGTCGGAGATCACGGCGACGACTCGGCCGCAGAGCCGGGCCGACGTCCGCGAGGTGTCGTGGTGACGCCTGTCACACGCAGCTGGTCCCGTTGACGGTGAACGCGGCCGGGGCGGTGTTGGCGCTGCCCTTCCCGGCGGTGAACCCGAGGGTGACGGTGCCGCCGGCCGGGACGGTGGCGGTGTAGGAGGCCGGGGTGACGCTCACCGCGCCGCCGGTCTGTGTCGGTGTTCCGCCCCACATGTTGGTGACGGTCTGACCGTCCGGGAAGGTGAAGGCTAGCGTCCACGGGCCGAGGGGCGCGGTCCCGGTGTTGCGGACGGCGATCTCCCCCTGGAAGCCGCCCGGCCACTCGCCGACGACGCGGTACGTCACCGCGCACGTGGCGCCGGGGGTGCCGCCGCCCTCACGGGTCGTGACGTCCACGGTGGCGGAACGGGCCGAGCGGTTGCCGGCCGCGTCGCGGGCGTAGACCGCGAAGGTGTGGGCGGTGCCGGCGGTGAGGCCCGTCACGGTGACGGAGTTGGTGGTGGAGGTGGCGACCCGGGTCTCGGTGCCGTCGTCGACCCGGACGACGTCGTATCCGGTGACTCGGACGTTGTCGGTCGCCGCGGCCCAGCCGAGGGTGACGGAGGTGTCCGTCACGGCGGAGGCGGCCGGGGCCCCCGGAGCGGTGGGCGCCTCGGTGTCGTCCGGGGTTCCGCCGCCGAAGACCGTCGCTTCCTTCGAGGTCCGCGCGATGCCGTCGGCGCCGTGGAAGATGCGCTCGCCCCAGGAGCTGAGCCGGCTCGGGTCGAAGTCGAGGGCGAGGTCCAGGACCGGGTCGGTGTTGCCGCTCCACGACCAGGCCAGGTAGCCGAGGTCCAGCTGTTCGGCGGTGGCCATCATGGTGTCCTCGTCGGGGTCGCCCCACTGGTCGGCGGGGCCGCCGAACTCGCCGATGAGGATGGGCAGTCCGGCGTCGACGTAGGCCTGGAGGTAGTCGGTGATCTCCTGGGCCGTGTCGTACACGCTGTACATGTGGATCGAGAAGATCAGGTTGCCGGTGGGGTCGGCGTCGTGGACGGCCTGGGCGTTGGCCCGCATGACGCCCTGCCAGTCCTGGCCCCAGTTGGGCGCGTCCACCATGATCGTGTGCCGGAACCCGGCGTCGCGCAGCTTCTTCACCGCCGCGACGGTGGGCTCGGTCCAGCCGGCGGGGTCGGTGTTGCCCCAGGGTTCGTTGCCGATGTTGACGATGACGTAGTCCTCTTCGCCGGCCAGCACGTCCTTGAGGCCGATCCAGTAGTCGGCGGCGTGGTCGAGCGTGCCGGCCGCGGCGTCCTCGCCGTAGCCGGTGGTGTCATGCACCTCCAGCACGCAGATCAGCCGGTTCGCCTTGCACCGGTCGACGACGTTCGCCACGTCGGCGGGGCTGTTCTCGCTCCAGCGGTGACCGTCGGAGAGGACGACCCGGACGCTGTTGGCGCCCAGTGCCTTGATGTCCGCCAGCGACTGGGTCTCGCCGGGATACCAGGTGTGGGCGTGGTTGACGCCGCGCATGACGAAATCGTTGCCGTTGGCCTCCAGGAGCCGGCCCCCGCTGATGTGCAGGCCGGTGGCCGCCTGGGCGCCGGGCGACGGCTGGGCCAGGGCGGCGGCCGGGCAGAGGGCGCCGAGGACGAATAAGCCGATCAGGGTGGCCAGTGCGGTGAGCAGGCGGGCCGAGAGGCCCTGCCGGGATGGGCGTGGTGGTGTGCGCACGGTGGCTCCAGTGGGTAGGTGGGAAGCGCTTACTAGCGTGGGAGCGCTCCCATGAACCCATGACGGCGCGTACACGTCAAGACGCCGAGCACCGTGAATCGAATGTCCAGCGGCATGGGTAGGTCCCGCTCACCCGGGTGAGCGGGACCTACCGTGTCCGGTGCTCTCAGGAATCGGTCAGGGCAGGGTCCACTTCTGGTTGGGTCCGGTGTGGCAGGTCCACAGGTGGACCGGCGTCCCGTCGTTCCACGTACCGCCCGACGCGTCCAGGCACTTGCCCGACTGCGGATTGCGCACCGTACCGTCCGACTGCGCCGCCCACTTCTGCGCACCCGTCCCGTTGCACGTCCACAACTGGATCCG